>NZ_UHCT01000001.1:2249960-2571383 GCF_900458435.1 Staphylococcus carnosus
TTTACATTTACCGCCCCTTTTTGTTTTCAATGTATTTTCACAATAGATGAATTGTACCATTAATTCAATAAAAGAACATTTCTGAGTTCTATTTTGTTATAACCTTCCGCACTTGCATTTACACAAAAAAATACTAAAAGAACTAATAGTAGCTCTCTTAGTATTTAAAATGCTAGATAGATTGTCTGATTGTTCTTTTCATATGTGTATACGCAATGACTGCAAAGCAAGCGTATATAATCGTATAAAGCACCATCACCAAGATAACAGGAGAATGATCGTTTGATCCCATCAATTTCAAGAAAGCCCACGAAGCAAAATATGCATGCAATAATCCCACTATTAACGGCAACCCGAAATTAAACAAGACTTTAAGTATCAAACCTTTTCGCATATCCTCTTGAGTAAAACCAAGTTTACGAAGGATCTTAAAGTTTTCCATCTCATCTTCTGTTTCATCCATTTGCTTAATATAGATAATATAACCTGCTGCTATTAAAAATGCAATTCCTAAAAAGCTTGAAACAAATAAGAATACACTACTGAAGCTTCGATATTGTTCTGATATTTCTTTTTGTGTCTCATAATCAGGATTAACTTGGTGCAGTAATTGAGTAGCTTCTGCTTCTTGATTCTTCTCTTTAAAAGTAAAACCATATTGATTAACTAGATTATCTTTATCATATGCTGCTTTTTCTTTTATTAACTGATAGTCTTCTTGATTTAAAATCAGCAATGGCCCGCCACGTAAGGTAATCAAAGCGAACTTAATATCTAAATCTGACGGTTTTACTTTAATACGTACCAATGGCTTCTTATTTTTATCATCAAACTGCGCATATGAGTGTTCATTTATTTTGTTTAACGTTAACGTATCACTTGTACCATAAGGTTGTACTAACTCGCCTTTTCCTCTAGTAATATGTGCGCCTTCAACATACTTCTCACTTGTTATTTGAATGCCCATCAAACTAACATATTTGCCTTTATATAAATTATTCTTAATACGTGGAAGGTCTAATAATTGCTTATAATTTTCATGATATTGAATATTATGCTGATCTAATAAAGTACGATATTGTTCTGCCTTTTGTTGTTTTTGGATTGTTGCATCAAATGGTGCCGTTAAGTTGATTTGCGTATTTTCACTCTTAAGTGTAATCGCACTGAAGCACAAAACTGTGACAGTAATTGCTGAAATAACTGCAATAATTGTTAACGATAAAGCATTCTTTTTCATTCTGTGCATAATTGATGAAGTGAAAATAACATCATTAATATTCACATTTCCGCCTTTTCGTTTTTTTAATGTTTTAAAGAGTAATGAAACCGTGCTGCGGAAAAAGAAATATGCTCCAACAATTGTCAAAAACAAAACCAGTAATGGCACAATGATAATAGCATACAGTTTAATATCTAAGGCTAATACATAACCTATCGCAATCATGATAATACCGACAACACCAAATATTCTTTCTAACTTTGTAATCTTATTGTCTTTTACATCTGTTGCTTGTCGTGTTTTCATTAACTTTAAAATAGAACGTCTTTTAATAAAAACAGCATTTTGAATAACGATTAGTACATAAGCCAAAAAGAGCATTAAAATCGTTGCGATAAACGCTTTAAAACTGAAACTTAAATGTATACTCTCTTTAATGTTCATTAATTTTACAAGAATTAATAATAAAAAGCGTGAACCAAGCAGACCACCAACAATTCCAACAATTCCAGTCATTATAAAAATAACAAATTGTTCTAGCATCAACATTCGAATAATATTCGTTCTTGTTAATCCGATTAATTGATATAGCCCCAATTCTTTCACACGCTGTTTAATAAAAAGCTGATTCACATACATCAAAAAAATAACAATAATAATAAATAGAAAAACACTTCCGACATTGGCGCCTTCACGGATGATTTTAGCAGATGCTTCATTATTAATATTTTTGGTATACTTCAAAGTCACGAAACTAAAGTACAAAGCAATACTAAAAATCAATGAAAAGAGGTATAAACCATAATGTCTTAAGTTCTTTTTGAGGTTCTTTAATACAATATGCTTAAAAGTCATATTGAACACCGCCCAAGACACTTTGTGCTTGAATAACTTCTTTATAAAATGACTGCTTATCTTGATCGCCTTGATACAGTTCCGAATAAATCTGGCCATCCTTCAACATAATGATACGATTAGAATAACTAGCCGCCGCAGGATCATGTGTAACCATTAATATTGTTGAATCAAAGCGTTCGTTCATTGCTTTTAAGCGTCTTAATAAATCCTGAGCACTTTTTGAATCTAAGGCACCCGTAGGTTCATCAGCGAAAATAATAGCTGGTCTAGTAATAAACGCACGAGCTGCTGATGCACGCTGCTTTTGTCCTCCTGAAATTTCAGATGGATATTTATCAGCTAGTTCTGAAATGCCTAAAGCTTCCGTAACTTCATTAAAATATTTTTCCGCTTCTTGTTTCGGCAAATTTTGAATCGACAACGGCAGCATAATATTTTCTTTCACTGTCAAAGTGCTCAACAAGTTATAATCTTGAAAAATAAAACCGATTTCGCGTTTTCTAACTTCAGACAGTTGTTTATTTGTTAAATTTTGCATTTGATGACCGTTTAATTCAACTGAACCTTGTGTAACATAATCAATTGAACTCAATAAATTCAGCAACGTTGTTTTCCCCGAACCAGAGGGTCCCATAATTGAGATAAATTCACCTTTCTCAACTTTGAAAGACAAACCTTTAAGCACTTCTTGTGCAACATGTTTATTCCCAAATACTTTTGTGAGATTGGATACTGTAAGAATTGCCATTTCAATTCCACTCCTTTTAATCATTCTTTTATAATTTCAGTTTACATATTTAAGTTAGGAGGGTCGTTTGATTGAGATAACAAAACGTCCTTTTAAAGTGACAAAGTTGTCACTTCAGCTTCACGTGCTGTAATTTCATTTTGTTTCGGGAATATAATTGTAACTTTTGTTCCATGATTAACAGCTGAATCAATTTTCACATTTAAACCGAGTGTATTTTTTATTTGATCTACAAGATACAGACCGATACCTGAAGATGTCGTTTCATTACGATAACCTGTAGAAGTAAATCCACGCTCATAAATACGCGGCAAATCTTTCGGCGGTATGCCGCGGCCTTTATCACTTATGGTTAAATTCACATAGTCATGATGCATAAAAGCATGTATTGTAATATCTTGACCTTCAGGACTGTATTTTATGGCGTTAGAAATAAGTTGACGTAACAACATCTTGCACCATTTCATATCTGTAAAGACTTGATAATCCGCTTCAAAATCCATTTCAAAACCGATACCTTTCAATTGACTGACATGACGTGTAATTTGTATTTCTTCTATTATCATGCGTTTCAAATTAACGCTCTCAAAATACGTATCTCGATTTTTGGAGTCTAATCTGACTAAGTAAAGCTGATTATCTAACATTTCATTGAGTCTAGACCATTCAAATAACAATGCATTTTTGTTTTCTTTATCTTTCTCTTTTTCAATTAAAAGTTTCATCGCAGTTAACGGGGTTTTCATTTCATGTACAAAATGCGTAAGACTTTGTTCTTGTTCTTTTAAAACAATTGCTTGATCAGATACAATTTTTTTCTGACGAACAATTTGTGTATATAAGTAATCGAGTACTTCTCTTTCCATTGGCGAGTTAGCTGCTTCTTTATGTTTCAATTCCTCAACCTCATGCATTTCCGAAAGTTTCTTCAAAAATGCTGTTTCTCGCATGTATGCAAAAAAGAGAAATAAAATAATAATCATAAGATTAACCAGCACAAGATAAAATGCAGATTCCATCGATAAATCACGATCTAAATAGCCAACGACTAATATAACTACTTGTAATCCTAGCAGCAGAAGTATCCAATATATACGTGTCAATAAGAAATTAGATATTCGTTTAAATATTGTCATTCGCTATATAACCTTTTCCAACACGTGTCTCAATTGCTGTATCTAATCCAAAGTCTGCTAATTTCTTACGTAAACGATTAATATTGACAGTTAAAGTATTATCGCTGATAAAAGCTTCATCATCCCATAATGCTGTTATAATTTCATCTCTGCTGACAATTTCATTACGATGCTTCAATAAAATTTCTAATATCATCATTTCTGTTTTAGAGAGATAAATCACTTCTTCTTCTCTTTCTAATACACCTTTTGCTAAGTCTACTTGGATGTTCCCCCAAGTCATTGTTCGCTTCTCTTCCAAATTAAATTGATAAACACGACGGTAAACAGCTTTCAATTTAGCAATCAATACATTGGTATAAAAAGGTTTTTGAATAAAGTCATCTGCACCTAATTCCATACTCATCACTTGATCCATAGGATTGTCTCTTGCTGATAAAAAGAGTATTGGGACATTGGATTCATGTCGAATCTGACGGCACCAATAAAACCCATCATATTTTGGTAATTCAACATCCATTATGATAATTTCAGGATTTTTCGTTTTAGCTTCTGTTAATACATCATCAAAATTTTCTATACCTTCAACGTGTAAATCCCAATGTTCTAATTCTTTTTTTAATTGTTCAAATAATGTTTTATCGTCTTCTACCAGTAATATTTTCATTTACTATCACCTTTTTTGTTAATATTTCAGAGATGTTGCAGAATGATTTCATTTACATTTCAGCATTTTCTTCTAAACTAGAGATTGTGCTTTTCTTCTATTTTTTGTTTTTCTAAATTATTAGAGTAGAATTAAACTAAAATAATGATAAATACGGTCATATAGTATATACTCAGTGTAATACTACCTTATAAAATGGAGGGTGTCTATGGAACATTCGATTCGAGAAATAAGTATTAACGATGCAGATGACTATATCAAATTATTAAAAGATATCTATGATGAATCTGACTTTATGTTATATAGTCCTGGTGAATATGTCCCTTCTCTTTCAAGTGCCTTAAAAAATCTTGAACACTTCATCACTTCTCCATCTAATACAATTTATATTGCTGAAATTGATGGTATGTTAATTGGATTTGCCATTGTATCGTCACGTGAATATGAACGCACACAACATGAGACACGTGTACGTATTGGTATTCGTGAACATTATCGCAGCAAAGGCGTTGGACAATCGCTCTTAAATGCAGTAGATGCATGGGCTTTAAACCATAATATCAGACGTCTAGAAGCAGTTGTAGTGCCTCAAAATGAACATGCAGTAGAATTATTCAAATCTGCTGGCTATCAAATTGAAGGCGAAATGCGTGATAAACTCAAAATCGATAATCAATATTATAATGAATATGTGATGGCGAAATTACTACGTTAATAAATTACTTTGTTAAATTGAATAATCTTTTTATGTCCTTGTCCATTTGTGGTGAATGGTTCAAGGGCTTTTTAATTACCTATTTAAAAATACCCAGACAAGTGTCCGGGTATTTACAGAAATCAATCGAAACTAAAACGGATTTAATTGAATAGGCTCGAATTGTTCATTTTGTTTTTTAATATTTGTCGAGCTAGTATTACGACTTAAGAAGTGCTGAACTTCCGCTAAATTTTCTTTAGATTCTGGTTTATCTAAATGAAATTGGTATTGATGATGCAAATGATGAGAACCATCGAAGAAGAACGTATCTGTCGGCACATCATGTTGTTTTAAGACATCTGCAAATTCAGCATTTTGACTCGCAAATGGATCTGCATCTCCTACAGATAAAAAAGTAGGCGGATATTGATGTGTTACATGTTCTACTGTAGACATTTCAGACAAATTCTTGAATTCAGATTCCCAATGCGATGTTCCGGTATAACTGCGCATAAATAACTGAATTCGCGGGAATTCTGTCTTCTTCACTGTATTCATATTATAAAAACCGCCGAAGAATATAGCTGCTCTGATGTCTTTGGGTTTAAATTGCTGTTTGAAATCCATAGAATCACGCAACGATTTATCCGTCTGTATTGCCGTATATTGACTGGATAGTTGTGCACCTGCTGAATCTCCTCCGAATACCACTTGTTTAAAGTCTATAGGCAATTCATGCTGGTTCTTTTTAATAAAAGAAACTGCTTGATCCATTTGAACTAATGGTGTCGGATATTTATATTCTGGTGCGAGCGCATAGTTGATATTGACCACAATATAACCTTGTTCCGCAATCTTAGATAATAACGGGTTTTTATATTGTTTGTCACCTGCAATAAATCCGCCGCCATGCATCCAAAAAATAACCGGTAATTTAACATCTTTATCCAACTCTGCCGGCGTAATAATGTCTAATTGACTTTTGGGATAAGTTTTTCCATACGTAATGTTATTAAAGACTTTTACATTACGATTATTCAATTGCACTTTTTCTTTCATATCTTGTGTATGACGATAATCAAAGTATTTTTTTATACTGATGCCCGCTGCAATACAAAGAACGATAACTATGATTGTACTCCATACAAGCCAGCGTTTTTTGCGCTTGCTCATGCCACCAAGTCCTCTCTCTGTCGTTTGTCGCATTTTATAATTTGCCTTTATTGTACTGTATATCAGTATACATCTCAAAGGGTGAACTCATTATATGTAAAAAAGCACAGCATTTAAAATGCTGCGCCCTTATTTTTTAGAATTTCATTCAACTGCGCATGACAGTTAACTGACCTTTTAAATATTTTCAATGCTATATCTAGTAACTTAACACAATTAACGATTTAAGCAATGTGCTCTTTATTTTCTTTCTTACGTTTAAAGTACTTAATTAATACTGCAATCACGATTAACAATCCTACATAACCCATTGCTGGATATAAGAAGTTAATTAAGCTTGAGAATCCAACGAAACTTAATCCGTATGCAACGAGCATCATAATCACAATTAAAATATGATATTTTTTAGTGTATGGTGTTGTGAATCGTGCAGCGAAAGAATAGAGCAATCCTAAAATTGTGTTATACATAACAGCCAACATTACAATTGATAGTAAAATCGTAACAATTGGATGAATACCATGTGCTAATGTAAGGGTTGGAATTGCTGCATCTTTAATTGCTGGATATTCTGTTTGCAATGCAAACGTAATCAAAGCAAGTAATATTGTATAAACAACGCCGCCGAATAAAGCACCAGCACCTGATACTTTACGTCTACTAGCGTCACCGCCGATTGCAACGATTGTACTAAAACCAACTGCAAATGCAAGTCCGCCGTAAATTGTACCTCTCCAAATTCCTTGAATAGGATTAGCATCTGGTACAACTGAGTTAATTTGTGAAATAGGTACTTGACCTTTTACTAAGTATACGCCTGCGATTACAATGACTAAAACAATTAAAAATGGTGTAACCACACCAAGCGCACGTACTATTTTATTGAAGTCCATTAATAATGTAATGTAAATTGCGATTACCATGATTAATGAACCTAACCAAGTTGGAATACCATAACTTTCATGGAATGCAGAGCCTGCCCCTGCAATCATTGTGACAGAAATTCCAAATAAGAAGAAGACGAGTATATAGTCGATGATTCGTCCAAATTGTTTACCAAATAAATATGAAAGTGTCGATTCATGGTTTTCAGCATCGAAAGCTGTCCCTATTTTTGCTACTTGTCTTCCGATGAATCCTAAAATTAATCCTGCTATTAAAACACCAATGTATGCATATAATCCATAATCTGTGAAAAATTGCATAACTTCTTGGCCTGTTGAAAAACCTGCGCCGACTACTACACCGACATAGGCAAAGCCAATTTTTACAGTTTCTTTATTAAACGTCATGATAACGTATAATACCTCCTCATGTAATTAAAAAACAATGCTTGCCAACGATTATACTTACTATCCATAGCGTTTTTCTGTCTCTTTTTTTAAAGGTCATGAATTTTTCCATGAAAAGTATATAGTAACAATAAATCACCATATTGCGCAAATCGCGCTTCGCATATTTCGCAAATACAATTTTAAATTACCCTCTATTTAATCATATTACTCATTAAATATACTGAGGTTAACTATAAGTAAAACTTAAGGATATTCAAACATTGTATCTTTCCCAACGACCCGCCCATAAAAAAAGAACATCTTCATTGAGATGTTCTTTTGCTTTTGTTCATTATTCATTTCACATGCTTATTATTTTGCACCGCGATTTTGATTTAATTCATCAATGCTGACTACTACATTATCCATTCGTTTGGCTGTTTGTTTAAGAATATTACGAGCTACGTTATTATTCGGATCTAATTTAAGAATTTGTTTAGAAATATCGAAAGCTTTTTTATCTGAAATAACAGGTTCAGGAATAGCGTGAAGTAATAACATTTGCAATAAGCTCTTCACTTCTTTGCCCTCAGTGAGTTTTATGGAAGATTCAGCATGGTAATAAGCAGAATCAAGTGCACCTTCAACTTCACTGAGTGGATAAACCAACAGTAAGAATGCTAAATCATGCAGTTCTGCAGTTTCGCCTTCTTTCATCATATCTAAAATGCATGTATAAAACATTACACTTTCGACATCATGTGCACTTGAAATGTAAGCCTCTTCGAATTCCATAAAATCTGATTCGGACATTAATTGTTTTACTGATTCAAATTCGCCGTTTAAGACATGTCGCTTTATTAAATCTTGCATGGCAATGTCCTCCTATATTTGAACAGATTTTATTTGCAATTACTGTTATTCTATCACAATCTTTTGCAATTAACATTAATAACCTTGTATGCATGCGATATATTTTTAAATATTTTAATTAAAAACTTTTAGAGCGATACATTAAGTATAAGAAATACGGTGCACCAATCAGTGCAACGACAATACCCGCTGGAATACCAGAAGGTTGTAAGATGACTTGACCGACTGTATCAGAAAAGACTAATAGAAAAGCACCAATAAAGATTGCAAGCGGCATGAACAATTGATGTCTTGGTCCCACGATTGTTTTAGCAATATGCGGTCCCATTAGACCAATAAAACTGATTGCACCGCTTACTGCAACTGCTGCAGAAGACAAAGCAACAGCCGCAAATAAAATAATCATACGTTCGCGACGTACATTAATCCCTAATCCTTGTGCTATCTGTTCATTAGTATTCAAGATGTTCAATGTATTCGCTTTGGTAAATAAAAATGGAATAATCACAATCAACCATGGTAATAAGGCGATGACAAAACTCCAGTCATCTCCCCAAATGTTTCCGGCAAGCCAAGTTGCCATAAACTCTGATTGATCACGATCAAATTTAGACATTAATGTTAAAGAACCACCCGCTAATGCCGCAGAAAGTCCTACACCTACAAGCACCATACTCGCTGGTGTAATTCCCTTTTCTTTGGTATAGCTAAAATAGAAAATGATAACTGCAGTTAACATACCGCCGATAATACTGAGTATCGGTAAAATATAAATAAAATTATCTGCACTAACATGTCCAACTACTAAAAATAGCGCAATTAAAAAACCGCTTCCTGCATTAATCCCTAAAATACCAGGTTCTGCAAGCGGGTTGTTCGTCACACTTTGCATCATCGCACCGCTCATACTCAAAGCAGCGCCTGCCAAAATCGTTATCAACATTCGAGGCAATCTGAAATCTAATAAAATCAGACTATCTGTATATTCGCCTTGGCCAAACAAAGTTTTGAAAAAGGTGCTGATTGACATATGGTATTCACCAGAAGTAACACTCCAAGCACATGCCATAAAGAGTAAAATAATAGAAATCGCTAAAGCAATGAGCTGCTTGATACGTAGTTTATTGTCAATCATATCGTACGTCCTCCTTTTCTAATCAAATAGATAAAGTAAGGCACACCGATAAACGATACAATCGCACCGACAGGCGCATCTCCTAACATACGTGCGATAGTATCTGCAAGCAATACTAAGAATCCGCCCAGTACCGCCGTCAAAGGAATGACTTTGGCATAGTCTGTACCGATTAAAAAACGTACGATATGCGGCACAATCAAGCCGACAAATGCGATTTGTCCAACCATCGCCACTGCGATACCCGCTAAAAGCATCGTCAATACTAAACTGATTGTACGAATCCATGTGACGTTTTGTCCTAATCCAGTTGCTAAACTTTCGCCTAGGTTAAGTATCGTCAACTGTTTACTTAAAAGGATAATTAAAATAACAGTTACAATAATAATAGGCGCACTCCATTTCAACTGAATCCAAGTTGTACCGGAAACACCGCCCATGCTCCAAAAGTTGATATCTTGATTCAATTTGAAGAATAGTGCAATACCTTGGCTGAGCGCAGTCAAGAAGGCACTGACTGCAGCACCCGCTAAAATAATTCGGATCGGATTAAATCCATCTTGACGTGTTCGTCCCATCAATAGGACTATCGTGCCGCCTATAACAGCACCTGCAAAACCAGCCAGCATTAAAATACTGAAATTAGCACTTGGATAAAATGCATAAGTCACAGCTAACATAAAGCTTGCACCCGCATTCAACCCAATCAAACTGGGATCTGCTAAACCGTTTTTAGTTACACCTTGCACAACAGCACCTGAAACAGCAAGTGCCATACCGACTAATACCGCGCCTAAATCGCGCGGTATCCGAATCTCACTTATAATATTATGTTGTTCTATGCTTGGATTATAATGGAAGATTGCTTGGTAAATCGTAGATAAGTGAATTCTCGCATCACCGTATAAAATAGATATCAACAACATAACGAAAAGCAAAAGACAAGATAAGATAAACGCAGATGTAAAATTAATTTGTTTTTGTTTTTTCTGCTTTTGTGTCATTTATCTTTCCTCACACTTTTGAGTAATGCTTACACAATAAATCATATGTGACAAGCATCGGTTTACCCGTACGCGGATCCGTGCTTAATTCAGCATCAATATTAAATACTTGTTCTAAAATTTCTTTTGTTAATACTTCATGTGTTTCGCCTGAAGATACAATATCTCCGCCCTTCATAGCGATCAAGTGATCAGAAAAACGGATAGCTTGGTTAATATCATGCAATACCATCACAATTGTTGTACCATGTTCACGATTCAACTCTTGCACGAGTTCCAAAATTTCTAACTGATGACTGATATCTAAATATGTTGTCGGTTCATCTAAGAAAATAATGTCTGTTTTTTGCGCTAAAGCCATTGCAATCCAAACACGTTGTCTTTGACCGCCACTTAAGTCATTAATCGCTCTATGCTTGAAGTCATACGTACCAGTGACTTTTAAAGCCCAATCAATTTCTTCTTTATCTTCAGCACTCAAACGGCCAAAGCCTTTTTGGTGCGGAAAACGTCCATAAGAGACCAACTCTCCAGCTGTTAATCCATCCGCTACATCTGGTGATTGAGGTAAAATAGCAATTTTCTTAGCGATTTCTTTTGTAGATTGCGTGTGAATATTTTTACCGTCCAATAAAATTTCGCCATTTTTTACAGAAAGCAAACGTGATAACGCTTTTAAAAGCGTTGATTTACCGCAACCGTTCGGTCCGATAATGGATGTCACTTTTCCATCAGGAATTTCAACATCTAAATCACTAACAATAACATGTTCCCCATATCCGATTGTTACTTGTTGACCGTTTAAACGATTCATCAATTTCTTTCATCCTTCCATTTCGAAAACATTTGAATCAATCTTGAATTCAGATAATTTTTTTGACTCTGACCCATTTCAAGACTTTCTCAAGTTTTCTTTCATATCTTTACTCGCATTTATATCGTGAGATTGAATCGCAATACGTTCAAATTCAATCTATTATCATTTATCTAAAGTACTTTATCAACTACAGCGATGTAATTGATAATCATTATCATAGAGTATATTATAACACCTCAACACACATTTTCCTAACAAATCCTTATCATAAATACGAAAAAATCCGAGGCATATTCCCTCGGATTTACATTATTCGTCTGCTAAAAATCCATTTCCATAGACATCACGCACATCATGAATGACTAAGAAAGCATTTTCATCTAAACTGCGAATCAATCGTTTCGCTTTAGATACTTGTGTTTTACTGATAACTACATATAAAATTTCTTTATCTTCTTTAGAATAATAACCGCGGCCATCTATAATCGTTACCCCTCGGCCCACTTTTTCATCAATTACTTTAGCTACTTCATCGGGACGGCTTGAAATAATCGTCATAGCTTTCTTTGTATTCAAACCTTCAATTACGAATTCCATCACTTTTGTGCCAATGTATAGTGAAATAATCGTTACTAAAATTTTATCCATCGGAATAACAGTAATTGAAATCGCAACAACAATTAAATCAAAGAATAGCAAAGCATATGATGTACTTACATCTAAATACTTATGCGCTAACCGAGCTAAAATTGTAGTACCAGCAGTTGTTCCTCCAGCTAAGACAATGACACCAATGCCAAGTCCAACACAAGAACCCCCAAAGACTGCATTCACCACAACATTCCCCGTTTCAATATGCCATGATTCTGTTAACCCCAAGAATACAGATATCAAAACAGTAGCGATAATCGTTAAAAACATACTGCGCTTACTTAAAAACTTATAACCAATCACAATTAAAATTGCATTTAAAACAAAGTTAGTGATACCAGGTGATAAGTGAAAGGCATAATATAGTACAATGGCGAGCCCTGTTACGCCGCCCTCGCCTAATTTACCTGAAATAATGAATGTATTGACGCCTGCTGAAAAAACAAACGATCCAAAAACAACTAACGCAAGGTCGCGCATGGTTTTTTTATTCAAAATGACCGCCCCCTTATAAAATTGTATAGACAATTAAATGGTAGCATAACTCCCGTCATGCCTACAATATTGCTCTTCTGATTTAAACAGTTCAACATTTTATTAATAATTCTGAAAATTTTGTTTACTTTGGTTTTGAGGTTTGCTATAATAAATTTCAACTTCCTTAGTCAATAGATTAAGGAGGTTATCTCCTTTGTGTTGTTTACAATAAACAAACAAAATTTTCGCTCGAATGCACGTCCAGTACCTAGTCCTTACTGTTTACGTGTATCAAATTCATTTCCCGTAAAAGACCAAGTAATGATTGTGTCTCCCCACATTCATATACTTGGTCTTTCCATTTTCATTATACTTCCTTTCAAATTCATATTTAATTTTTCACTTTACCTATGGCACTTGAATATCATTACTTTTAACTACTGCATATAAAAAAGCACAACATCCAACTTGAAGTTGAACATTGCGCTATAAAAATATCGACTTACCATGCAAATAATCCGACAAAAGCTGCTGTCAGTAATGATACGAGAATTCCTGACAATAACATCATCGGTACATATTTTGATACAAAATCAGAAGTTTTTTGATTCACGATTCCTTTTAACGTTCCGACAATCATACCGATTGTTGAGAAGTTTGCGAATGATACAAGGAATGTTGAAATAACAGCACGTCTATGCGGATCATATGATTTCACAACGTCTGAAATTTGTCCCATGACAACGAATTCGTTTGTTACGATTTTCTTCGCCATTTGTTGCGCTACAATCCACGCTGTATCCCATGGCAAACCAAGTAATAATGCGAATGGATACATGAAAACGCCTAAGATTTGGTTCAAACCAAAGCTGCCTTTTACGTGAATCCAACCACCGATAATACCAGTGATAAGATTGATAAAACGATCTAATAAATCAGCTAAAGCAACGAAACTGATAACAAAAGCGATGATAATTAAAACTAATTTACCAGCATTAATCACTGAGTCGCCTAAGAATGAGAAGAATGGTTGGCGTTGTGCGCCTTCTTCTTTAAGGTTATAAATAATATCTTCTCGTTCTTCTACACTGACCGGGTTTAAAATTGAAGTCACAATGATTGCATTAATAATGTTTAATGGAATCGCAGTCAGTACTAATTCACCAGGAATCATCGTCACATATGCTCCGACAATTGCACCTGAAACTGAACTCATAGACATCATTGCAATCGTCAAAACACGAACTTCATTCATTCTTTTTAATTGTTCGCTTGAAACTGCTAATGCTTCAGTATTTCCTAAAAACATCATTTCAATACCGAAGAAAGATTCGAACTTAGGTTGGCGTGTTACTTTCGCGAGCAACCAGCCAACTGCTCCGATGAATTTAGGTAGAATATTCAAGTACATCAAAATATCAAATAGTGGTACAACGAGTAAAATTGGGAATAAAGCAGAAATTGCCATATCCATTTGTTTTTGGTTTACAAAGCTTGCAAATGCAAAGCCAGTTCCTGCGTTGGCAGATTCAATTACCCAGGAAATACCATCTGCCATTTTAGATACAAACCAGTTCCCCCATGGGAAGAATACAAAGAACCATGCAAGAAATAAGTTAACAACAACTAATATCACGACTGACTTCCAATGGATTTCTTTACGATTTCTTGAGAACAATACTGCGATTCCTAGGAATACTGCCAATCCGATAATATTAATCAGTAAGTACATAAGACACCCGCCTTTTTTTATTTTTTCTGAATTATGTATGAATGGCTCGTTGCACAAAGAAAAAGTGCCATTTTACTTCTCAGCTTTATACAACACGATTCACAATTCTGTCGACTTCATGTTTACAAATGTAATTTTTAAGTGCTTTTATAGTATATCATGTTGAAACGTTGCTTTGAATTACAATTTTTAAAAGTCAATTAAAAAATCTTACTGCAAGTAGTCAGTCAAACATGGAGGTTTTGCAAAACATAAAAAATCGCTTCCGAAATTCATCTATTCGGAAGCGATGCTGATTTAATCTGTTAACTTTTGTGTCATCACAAACTCTTTGTATTTCGTATGTGTTTCCATTAGTTCTTTATGTTTACCCATACCTGTTACATAACCATTATCTAAGAAGATGATTTGATCTGCTTTCATAATTGTAGAAAGTCGATGCGCTATGACTACAGTAGTACGATCTTCCATTAATGTCTCTAACGCTTCTTGAATCTTCTTCTCGCTCTCACTATCTAAGTTTGCTGTAGCTTCATCAAGCAACAAGATATCTGGATTTTTAACAAAGCTGCGTGCAATATCAATACGCTGTCTTTGGCCGCCAGATAATTTCAAACCGCGTTCTCCGACTAATGTATCGTATCCTTCATCAAACTCCATGATAAAATCATGGCAGTTTGCTAACTTCGTATAATTTTCAAGTTCTGCATCCGTCACTTCGCGATTAATGCCATACAAAATATTATCTCGGATAGTACCGCTCATCATCGCATTTGATTGCATCACATAACCTATTTTATTTCGCCAGTCAGATAATGGAAGTTGATAGATCGACACACCTGCATATAAAATGTCGCCTTGTGTCACATCGTACATTCTTTCAATCAAATTGAATATTGTACTTTTACCTGATCCCGAAGGTCCTACGAAAGCTGTCACTTTCCCTTTTGGAATTTCAAAATTCAAGTCGTGCAATACTTCTTTCGTATCATATCCGAAATCAACATGATCAAAATCAAGATTGCCGTTTGCTAACTCATGACCTGTCGGTGCTTTTACTTCTTCCAATGGTTCTTGCATAATTTCATAAATTCGACTGCTGGCACCTACCGCTTTTTTATAATCTGTCATTAAAGTCGATAAATTGACTAATGGCATAGACAACTGAATAACATAGAAAATCATTGCTACTAATGTACCTGCTGTAATAGCACCAGAAGAAATTCTGATTCCGCCGAATCCTAAGATAATCCCAATTGTTAATAACATAATCAATCCGGATATCGGTTGAATAACTGCAGAAATTTTAGCTTGCTTTAAGCCTAAGTTATAAATTTCTTTTAAATTCAAATGTGCTTTATCTAATTCAACTTGTTCAGTATTTGCCACTTTAACTAAACGCATTTCTGTGAGTACACGTCCTAACAAGCCGCTGAAATTCGCAATTTCTGCTTGGGTACGTGTGGAAATACGCTGCATGACTCTTCCTAATGGAATCATGATGGCTACAAAGAGTGGGATGGTAATGAACGTTAACAATGTCATTTGCCAATCCATGATAAATAACATAATCAATGAACCGATTAATGTAATAATAGATGGTAATACATTCGGCAATTTTTGTGAGACAAACTCATTAATCACTTTTGTATCATCTGTAAGTCGGCTCATGAGCTGACCACTTTCGTTTATATCAAAAAAGCGCATGCGCAAACGGATAATATGTGCCCATACGACTGAACGGATTGCATAAATGACTTTCTCACCGATTTTACTCAGCAAGTATAATCCGATTCCGCTTAACACTGCATTAAGCGCGAATACAGCAACAAATATGAGGATAAACTGCATATTAAATTGAGAACCTGTGAATTTATCCACCATTCTCCCTGTAAATAATGGGACAAGCAATCCACTGATACTTCCTAATGAAGAAATAGAAACTGCTACTATGATGAGACCGATTGGCCACTTTAATTTTTTCAGCAGAAATAATAAAGGGTTATTTTTCGTTTTTGTTTGTTCCATTACACTTACCTCAACTAAATTTTTAAAATTTCTTTACTTCAATTTCATACCTCGCACATCATTTATAAAACAAGCTATATAAGAGGTCGGTGATACTTCGGTCAGACAAACGCCAGACTGTCCTCCCCGTATTGTCAGGCTCTGTGAAAGTCACATGTCTTGTTTCCAACTTCTTTTGTGATAGAATAGTTCTGTTCATAAATTAATGTTGAAGGAATGAAGGTTACGTTATGAAAAAAATAATATTACTAACACTGCTGATATTCTTCGCAAGTACAATTATAACACCATTTTCTGAAGCGGACACGAATACCCCTTCTCCTGCTCAAGTAGCAAATGAATATGGTTACAACATATCAGATGACTTCAACCCAGAAGGCGCCGTTAATATCAGCCAAACAGGACAAGTACTTTACGATTATCACATGGACAAAAAATGGTACCCTGCATCTATGACTAAATTAATGACAATGTATCTTACGTTAGAAGCAGTTAAAGCCCATAAATTGTCTCTTAATGATAAAGTCAAAATCACTGAAGACGATTATCGTATGTCTACATTACCGAAACTCAGCAATACGAAATTATATCCAGGCGAAACTTATACTATCAAAGAACTGTTGCAAATAACAGTTTCTGCATCTAGTAATGCTGCAGCTTTGATATTAGCTAAAAAAGTTTCTGGAAATACATCAGATTTCACAGACAAAATGAACAAAAAAGCTAAAGAACTTGGCATGACAAAAACGCATTATGTTAACCCGACTGGTGCTGAAAACAACTTATTACAAGATTTCGCACCTAAAAAATATAAAAATGAAATGTCGAGTAGAGCATCTGCTAAAGATTATGCAATTTTATCTCAAAGAGTCATTCAGGATACGCCAAAAATTCTTTATTTCACCAAACAATTAGCACCAACGCAGCACGGAGTTACATATTATACATTTAACTGGTCACTTGAAGGTGCAGAATTAGGCCTCAAAGGAACAGACGGTTTAAAAACTGGATCAAGCGATATTGCAGACTACAACCACACTATTACAACAAAAAGAGATGGTTTCCGTATCGACCAAGCTATTATGGGCGCTGGAGACTTTAAACACCTTGGCGGTGAAAAAGAACGTAATAAAATGGGTAACAGCATCATGAACAGATCCTTTGATCAATATAAATACGTTAAGATTCTTTCTAAAGGCGAACAGAAAATCAATGGTAAAAAATACTATGTTAAAAAAGACTTGTATGATGTTTTACCAAAAAACTATACGAAAAAAGATTATAAATTCGTAGTTGAAGATGGAAAAGTACACATTGACTATCCAAGACAATTCATTTCAAAAAAATATGGTCCACCTTCCGTAGAGGTAAACAGACCACTTGCACACGAAGCAACGTCATTTGCTAAAACATCATTTTCTGAACATCCCGTATTAACAATCATTGGTTTTGGTTTCGTCGTTGCTGCACTTGCTATTATTATTTTCTTAATCATTGACTTTATTCGTCGAAAAAAATAATTGCAGCCAAAAAAAGAGCTCACATCAGTCCTCCTGACAAACTAGTCTGTAAGAGGTACTGTGTATGAGCTCTTTTATTTATTTCATTGATAAATTACTTCGCATCTTTACCATAAAGTTCTTTCTTAATTTGAGTCGTAGAAATTCCTTCTGTACGTTTAAGATAAATTACTTCGCACTTATCTTTAAGGAAGTCAAACTCGCCTTCCCAATCATGTCCCATGACAAAGGTATCTACATCATAACGTTCTACATCACGTTCTTTTTGTCCCCAGTTTTCCTCGGGAATGACAAGATCTACATAACGAATAGATTCTAACATCATTTTACGTTGTTCATAATTGTAGTATGATTTTTTATTTTTAATACGATTAAATTCGTCAGAAGAAAGTGCAACAATCAAATAGTCGCCCATTTCTCTTGCTCTTCTAAGTAGTTCAATATGACCATAATGCAACAAGTCATATGTTCCATATGTGATAACACGCTTCATCAATCTCTCTCCTCTTTTTTCTTTCACTGTTTAAAAAATACCATAATTCTATTTTAAATTCATTCTCTGTATGAAAATATATAAAAAATAAGCCATATTAAATGGCCTATTTTTTTATCTTTTCAAAGCTTTCTTCAATGCATTACGTCCTCTGAACACACCTATTTTCGGTACTAGTTGCAAATGGAATGCGATATAATTGGGCCTTCCGATGCCTACTTTATTTAGCGCTTCACGCCATTGACGATAAAACGCAGGTGTCCAGCCTATAGCGCCGCCCTCCATTACTTTTACAATTCTAAAAAGTGCATTTCCATCATAATGTGTTTTTTGCATGCCCTCAATATATTGAATCACAACGTCCAATAAGTCTTGTGTAACTTTTGGTTTAGCAGTGACATAAGCTTGCAACATATAACTCACAATTAATTCATCCATACGATAGCTATAATATTCTTGCACATTCGGCATTCTTAAATAGTCCATTACACGTTGACGCACTTTATATGCATCTCTCATATAAGAAAAGAAGCGTTCTACACTTTGTGCGGTAATTGAATTTTCACGCATATTGTAACCTGCAATAATATCTGGCAAAAGTTGAATATCTCTTGCTTGATTAAAAGCATGTGCCATATAAGTATGTTCTTCGCAAAATACGATATCTTCATCAAAGCGTAAATTTTTAAAACGTGAACTGAACATTTTATCGCGAGGTCCAATTGATTGTAAAATCGCAGGACATTGCGTCAAATTCACAACTTCATCTTTTTTAATTTCTTCATGTGTAGGGAATGTACGCCATTCACCGTGATAATCGCGTCCTGTTTGACCTACTACGATTTCTACATCGTCATTAGCTTCATAACGACGTGCCATTAAATCTATACGACTTGGAAGAAACTCATCATCCGCATCTAAAAACATATAAACATCACCAGTCATTTGAGATAAACCGACATTGCGGCTTGCGGCTGCACCTTTATTTTCTTGGTTGATTATTTTTATATGTTTATTTTCTCTTTGTAATTCTTCTAATGTCTGTAATGTATGGTCTGTCGACCCATCATTGATACAAATAGTTTCATGATCATACTTTGTATCAATAGAACGTACTGCACGTTTCACAACTTCTTCTGAATTATATACTGGAATAATTATAGAAATTTTCATTACTTTTTCACCAATTCTCTAATATAGTTTGATATTTTATTCAGTGTATCAGGTGTGCTGAAAGTATGCCATTCTTTAAACAATGGAGGATAATATTCAGGACCTTCTTGCAATTTTTGTAATAAATCTTCTTCATTATAAGCTTTATACGTTTCTGGAATTTCCCAATAAAAATGATTTAATCCTCGTTCTGTTTCATATTCCGCTTGGTCATATACATAAAATAACACAGGTTTGTTTAATAAACTTGCCTCAATCGCTAATGAACTATAATCTGTGATAATCACGTCTGCCATTAAAAATAAACGCTGTGTATCAATTTTAGAAGTTTCCCCTAATTTAAGTGCAGCCGGATGCAATTTATTTATTAGTGTATATTCTGGCAGTGCTGCTTCAAACTTCTCCTTATTAATCTCACGATTTGCTTGATAATTTTCGCGATATGTCGGTACATATACTGCTAGCTTGCCTTCGATTCCGTATTGCTTTTTCAAAGCAATTTTTTGTGCCTCTAAATCTTTAGAAAAGTATTGCAACATGCGCGGCAAACCAAATTGAAGCATTTGATAAGGTTTTGCTCCGAAGGCATTTGTAAAACAAATCTCCATCGGTTTACCACCTACAAGATAACGATCGGTCGCATTATATACTTTCATATATTGTTCAACCATCTTCTTATTCGTTAAATCTACAGCATGATCTTTTAAACCGAAATACTTTAATGCGCCTGCTGCATGCCAAGTTTGGATAACTGTTTGACCTTTTTTCTTACGAAAACCGCCCATTAACAAGTAATAATTATCTACAAAAATAACCTTTGCAGTTGAAAGCGCATGAATTTGCGCAAAAACTTTTTTGTTACTATTATCAATAAAATCCACATTTTTTAAGTGCTTAACACTTAACTTATCAGCTGGTTTACCTATAACGGTAACCTCATACCCGTCATCGCTCAATCTTTTAATTATCGGCATGACATCTTCTTTAAATGTCATGAATACGACAATATGATTAGATTTGATTTTTCTTTTTTTATACAAGCCATTTAAAATACTGATAATCAGCAGATAAACTTTTTTTATGATTTGTCTCATTAAAGATGCCACCTTCGTTTTTCTTTTAAAAAAACTCCAAACACGTGAAAACATGCTTGGAGTTATCTTATCTATCAATACTTACATAAAGTCTGCAAATTGGTCTCTGTAACGCATGTGTAAAATTGAACCTACAAAGAACAAGAATAAGACGATAAATACATTATATAATGCGAGCTCCCAATGCTCGATAAAGTACCATTTATGATATAACAATGCTGCACGGTATGCTTCTGCAATAAAATAAATCGGATTTAACATTAAAATCTTTTGTACAATCGAACCCGGTTTTGCTACCCATAAAATTGGTGAAGCGTAAAAAAGCACACGCATTAATGCTTGCATCAACATTTGTGTATCACGGATCAATACCCCTAACGTTGAAGTCACAAGCGCTACTGCACAAGTGAAAATATATGCAAAAGGTACGTATAGTAACAACTGAATAATATGGATAGTCGGGTAAATCCCTGAAGCTACACAGAATATAAAAATAATTAATAATAAAACAAGGTGTCCATATAATTTCGCTGTTACCGTATAAGTCGGGATTATCGATAACGGGAAATTCATTTTTGCAACTTGATTATATTTTGAAACAATCGAACGTGTCCCATCTAGAATACCTTGGTTGATAAAGAACCACATACTGATACCAACAAGCATCCAATAAATGAAAGGAATACCATCTACAGGTGCGTTCGTACGAATACCAAATCCAAATACAAACCAGTAAACTAAAATTTGAATGAGCGGGTTTATTAGCTCCCATGCCATTCCGAGATAGTTATTATGGTTGGCAATTTTCAATTCGAATTGAGCCAACCTGTTAATTAAATAAAAACCTTTAATATGTTCCTTAAGAACAGTTATTAATGCTCCCATGTTTAAACCACGCTTTCAAACGATTTGCGCACTTCATTACAAGTCATATGTAATAATTTTCGTATGCCTAATATATTCATCTTAATATTATACGTAATTATAGTATAGATTGAAACAATTTTCATTAGATTCCAGTTGAAAACATCTTACATATTAAAATAATGACCTTTCTTAAAATTAATGGTAAAATTTAGAACATTAATTAACATGCAGTCGTTTTTCTCACTTTCACGTCATTATTATAATATAATATAGATAACCACGTGTAGTGAAGCACTATTAAGCAACGTAAAATGAGGACGGTTTTTTTATGAAAGATATATCTGTAAAGATGGAAAATATAACAAAAGAATATCGTATTTATCGTAATAACAAAGAAAGAGTCAAAGATGCTCTCATACCCAATCATAAAAACAAAACTTTTTATGCGTTAAATGACGTTTCCATGACAGCTTATAAAGGTGACATTATTGGATTAGTAGGTATCAATGGTTCTGGAAAATCCACACTAAGTAATATCATCGGCGGTTCATTATCTAATACAAGCGGAGAAATTGAAAAACATGGTGAAGTTAGTGTTATTGCGATTAACGCAGGATTGAATGCGCAATTGACTGGTTTGGAAAACATTGAATTCAAAATGTTATGCATGGGATTCAAACCTAAAGAGATAAAAGAACTCACACCTAAAATTATTGAATTCAGTGAATTGGGAGAGTTTATTTATCAACCGGTTAAGAAATATTCTAGTGGTATGCGCGCAAAATTAGGTTTTTCAATTAACGTTACGATCGATCCGGATATCTTGGTAATCGATGAAGCATTATCAGTCGGCGACCAAACTTTCACACAGAAATCATTAGATAAAATCCATGAATTTAAAGAAGCGGATAAAACCATCTTCTTCGTCAGCCATAATATTGGTCAAGTACGTGAATTCTGTACAAAAATCGCATGGATTGAAGGCGGTCGACTTAAAGAATTTGGTGAGTTAGATGACGTTTTACCAAAATACGAACAATTTTTGAAAGATTTCAGAAAAAAATCTAAAGCACAACAAAAAGAATTCAAACAAGAACTAGATAAGTCTCGATTTGTAATGAAATAAATCTTTCTACTCATTTATATATTTTGAATATAAATGAGTTTGAATTACTCATAAGTTTGGGTAGATATAACCATAGTTGAAGTTTTTAATTGCGTTACTTACTTTTTTTCAATTTTTTAAGCAAAACCCTTTAAATTGATTTCTAAAAGTATTATCATTAAGAACAAGTGTATAAATAACAGGCATTGAAAATTCGCTCATTTTCGAGAATGTCGAGACATTTAAGCAAATGACATTTTGTACAAGAGCTATCTAAAACAACAGCTTTCCACTGCTTAGTTTTTTTCAAGTCGAAGAAAAGAAGTATTGGCGTGCACAGATAAACATAGAGCCTGTAATTCATTATGTCATATCATTTCTCAAGTAAGCAGGTGATTGATATAGCTAACAAGAATACTAAAAATAAAACTCAAGAATTTGCTAATCTCGTGCGTGCATATCGAAAAGCACATATTGGAAAAGGTCCAGAACAAATTAAAGTTTTCTTTAAAGATAATTGGGCTATTGCACATATGACAGGTAGTTTGAGTAAAGTCGAAAATTTTTACTTAAGAAATACGGAAAGTAAAGAATTTGAACGAATGCTTAAATTTGGCCGTACAGAAGAAATTAAGCAACTTTATAACCAACATCCTCCAACAGAAATGGAAGAATTGGTAGGCGCAAAATTTGTAAAATTATTTACAGATGTTAATCTAGAAGATGACGAGGTCATTTCAATTTTTGTATTTGACCGTTCAATCGAATAAATCAGGATTGGTGTAAGGTACTCGGTGCTGTTTACTAACCCGCTTTGAAACTCGTACTAACTTTCAAGGAGGTGATATATGTAAACAGGATCGAGTTTTTATTTTCCATATACAATTGAGTTGGAACTTATCATTGTAAAACCCATTCATTTCTATAAAAATAAATAAACAGCTGTGCTAATTTACGCTCACCACAATTATTGGTAAATAGCATAGCAAGCCCAAAACAAACTCAATATAAAAGTGTTTACTCAGCCCATTCAAACACCTTTATAACTTTGAGATCAGCGTCGAATATCTATTACTTGCGACCTCCTTTCCGAATAATAATGTGATTGAAAAAGAAATTCCTAAGCGTAAGTGATAAATCTGATTCTCAAAAAAACCCTAACAACTCATAAAACCTGATAAGTTTCAATGTTAGCACAAAATAGAATTACAATATCTATAAATTGATTGATAGTTCTAAAACACGTTAAAAATTTTAAAACGTAAATGTAGCGTAATAAGGTGTTATTATCCCAGTATTCTGCTGAACTGAATTCCCACAATTCATCACCACCAGCAGAACCCCTCAACTCAAACTGAATATACAACACTATTATGCTGCTAGCCCACAAACCCTTAAATTAAACAGAGTCATAAATCAGCTCTGTCCAATAACTATCGATAACACGTGCAGGATTGTATATGGAAAAGAGATTAACAATAATCTCATAAATCACACGACAGCTCAGATTGTAAATAGCCCTTCAATCTGAGCACATACCCTCAATAAAAAAAGTAATAAAAATGTCAAATAACCTGTGTGCAATTAAGTTCCCTCAACTACTTAATTGATACACATTCACTATAAAACTATAACCCTTAAACAAAAACGCGTTGCAGCTACCCTTTCTACTGCAACGCGTATTTTTTATATTCATTTTTCCAACTTAATCATTTAAACTTTAGACTTCTGCGGATTCATTTTTGCCCAGATTGTACGTACAAAAATAATAATTACCACTGCTAATCCTACATAACCTACGAATGGATATATCATAGCGACCAATTTTCCAAAAGGCAATGATCCACCAAGCATAAACACAATACCTAACACTATCGTTACAATAACTCCAAATTTAGCAGGAATCATACGCATGAATTCGTTCTTTATCAACCAATACATTGGTGCCGTTGTTGAATAAATTCCGAGTAAAATACAAATAGAAAATACAATGGCTACCCAAGGACTAATTGTATCCCCTAAATATAAAACGGGTACTTCTAATTTCAATACATGGTTATAATGTGCAAACATCGCAACGACCATAGCTAGTACTGCCAACATCAAACCAGCACCACCCAAAATCCCAGCAGCTGCCGCTTCTTTCTTACTACCTGATTGTTGACCTAATTGTGTAAAGAAAATCGTACCTGCTAAAATGTTGTAACAAAAGAATAAAATACTGGATTGCCACCAATGACCAGCTGGTTGCAAATCTTTAGCTGCTTGAGGCAATGTATCTAAAGATGGCAAAGAACCGATATTTTTAAAGAATACAACCAAGCAAATAGCAATGGTTAAAACCACAATCACCGGACCCACTGCACCAATGATATCTACCAATTTATTTAATCCGAAAATTACTGTTATCATAGTTATAATTCCCATTCCAAGCAAACCAACTATTGCAGGAATACCGAAATGTTCATGCGCAATTGCGCCAGTACCGGAAATCATAATCACAACAATACAGAATAAGAAAAGCAAAGTAAAATATTCAATCAAACGTCCGATAATTTTGCCGCAATATACTCTGAAAATATCTCCCGGATGTTCTAATTGCAATTCATATCCTCTTGTCATCAATGTAACACCTAGAGAACAAAACAAAATTGCACTTAAAAGGATACCTGCAATACCTGCTTTACCGTATGAAGCAAAAAATTGCATCACTTCTTGTCCAGTAGCAAAACCAGATCCTATTAAGTAAGCCATGTAAGCACCGCTTAATTTCAATACATTCTTCCAATCTATTTGTTGTCCCATTGTCTTAACCCCCTTACCATCCTTGTCCTGCAACTTGATAAGCTTCTAATTTTCCTTGTTCAAGTTCTTCGAATGTTTCTTCTAAGATAGTCAATGCTTGATCGAGTTCCTCATCAGTAATTACAAGTGGTGGTTGGAATCTTAAGACATTTCCAGCTACAGCAATAATCACGACACCACGTTCGTAACATCGATTACAAATCTTCAATGCAGCATCATTATCACGTGCTTTAGACTGTTTATCTGTGACGATATCTACACCGATAGATAAACCTAAACCGCGAACATTCCCAATAAATTCATGTTGATTTTCCCATGCTTTCATACGTGTTTTTGCATATTCGCCTTTTCTTGCTGCTTCCTCCACTAAATTATCTTCTTCCATCATTTCTAAAGTTGCCACAGCTGCTGCACAACTCACCGGATTGGCACCCATTGTAAATAAATGCGCAGGCGCATCTAAACTACCCATAATATCTTCTCTGCCAACTATGGCTGACATCGGCATGCCGCCTGCTAATGATTTACCATAGGCAACTAAATCAGGTTCGAAATTAAAATGTTCAATAGAACTCCATTTACCTGTACGTCCCATACCTTGCTGAATATCATCTACTGCTAAAAGAATGCCATGCTCTCGACATAATTTTTCTAAAGCTTCGAAATAACCAGGTACCGGTTCTAATAAACCGCCATCTCCTTGTATTGTTTCTAACATAATACATGCAACTTCTTCTGGAGGCAGGTACTTTTCAAACATTTCTTTTAAAGGTGCTAAATATTCATCTACAGTGTTTGGTTCTGTACTGTTAAACATTCCTCGATAGCTGTCCGGAAAAGGAATGTGGTGAATGCCTGGTAATAAAGGCCCTATTTTTCTTCTCATATTTAAACTGATTGCTGATAAAGAAATCGAACCATATGTTGAGCCATGATATGCATTTGTAAAACTAATTACGTTAGGTCTTCCAGTATAAGCACGAGCAAATTTGATAATACCGTCACAAGCATCTGAACCTGTTAAACCAAATATAACGCGTTTTTTAAAATCTCCAGGTGATAAACTGCAAATTTTTTCAGCGAGTTCTGCTAAAGGTTCATGATACATATATGCAGGTGTGTAATGAATCATCTTTTCTGTTTGTGCTTGTATCGCTTTTACAACACGTTCTGGTGTATGTCCGATATTTTGAGAACTTGCACTTGATAATAAATCAATATATTCTTTCCCATCAACATCTGTTAAAACTGCTCCATGAGCGTGATCAATAATAAGCGGGTAGTACGGAATACGACCTGCTTTTGCAAAATATTTTTCATCGCGTTCAAATATCTCCTGCGCTCTTGTCATAAAATCACATCCCCCTATAAGTACACTTTCTTTAGTCCTTTTCTCTTTCTAGAAAAATAATGAATATATGTAATATACAGTTAATCAAACGCTTTGTAAACAGATTATTCCAAATTTTCAGATATTTAAGGCTAGGAATAACACCATTTGTAAGCAATGATGTAAAAAGTGTCATAAAAAATAGACGTTTATCCCTTTTTCAGGAATAAACGCCTATTTGGATCTTTATTTTACTTTATCCAATACGTCAACTTCTTCTTTCAATTGTTTCACAAAATCTTCGACATTAATGCTATGTTCTTCAGATTCTCCACGTTTACGAACAGCTACTGTACCATTTTCTACTTCGTTGTCTCCAACTACAAGAGTGTAAGGTACTTTTTTCAAGTGCGCTTGACGGATTTTATACCCCATTTTTTCATCGGATAAATCAAGTTCTACTCTGAAACCTTCTTTTTTCAAACGACGTTTCAAATCTTTTACTGCATCCAAATGTAAATCAGCATTTACTAGGATTACTTCCATTTGAACAGGTGCAAGCCATAATGGCAAATTGCCGCCAAAGTGTTCAAGTAAAATTCCGATGAAACGGTCGCTTGATCCATAGATTGCACGGTGAATGACAACAGGACGTTCTTTTTCTCCAGCTTGATTAATAAATGTTAAATCGAATTTTTCAGGCATTTGGAAGTCAAGTTGAACAGTACCGCACTGATGGCTGCGTCCTAGTGCATCTTTAATATGAATATCAATTTTCGGTCCGTAGAACGCACCATCTTTTTCATTGACTGTATATTTAAAGCCATGTTGATTCAACATGTTTTCAAGAGATTGTTCTGCGAAATCCCATAATTCAATTTCACCCATAAAGTCATCTGGACGAGTAGATAACTCAATACTGTAATCAAAACCAAACACGCTATATACTTTATGAATTAAGCCTAAAACATCTAAAATTTCTGATTCAATTTGATCACGTCGTACAAAAATATGAGCATCATCTTGGTTGAAAGTACGTACACGGAATAAACCATTTAATGAACCGCTTAATTCATGGCGATGTACTTGGCCAAATTCAGCCATGCGAATTGGCAAATCACGATAAGAATGCAGATGGTTTTTATAAATCAACATATGGCCTGGGCAGTTCATAGGTTTTAAAGCATAAGTTTGTTCATCCACTTCTGTGAAGTACATATTATCTTGATAATGATCCCAGTGACCACTGTTTTTCCATAAAGTTTCGTCCATAATAAATGGAGTGTAAACCTCTTCATAATCCGCTTCAAATTGCAATTGTCTCAACATATTTTGTAATTCTAAACGAATCACTTGTCCATTATGTGCATAAAACGGCATACCAGGTGCATATTCTGAGAATGAGAAAATGTCTAATTCTTTACCTAAGCGACGATGGTTTACTTGTTCATACTTTTCAATAAAAGCTTGGTGTTCTTCTAGCGCTTTGGCATCAGCAAATGCAAAACCAGCAATACGTTGCAATGATTCATTATTCACATCACGCAACCAGTTAGTTGCTGAAATAGATTGTAATTTATAATTTTTAACTTTAGATAAGTTAGTTACAAGTGGTTGGTGAATCACTGCTTTATAATCTCCATGCACAGCCACTTTCACAGGTTCTTCACCTTGTTCGATATGATGCTGCATAAACGGATTATCTTTAAATAAATCTAATGCATCTAATTTTGAATACTCATGTACTTCAATAGGGTGATTGGCACTGATTGCTTTATTAATTGTTTTTGTAACTTCTTTTAAATCAGCGGCCTTCAAAGTATTTTCAGCTTTAAAATCACAATAGAATTGTTCTTTATTTACACCAAAATCTGCAACTTCAACTCCATATTTCACAGCAGCTTCTCCTACTAAATAACTTAAAGTATAACGAATCGCTGCTAAGCCCTCTTCATCTTCATAAGTAAAGAATTCAACTTGGCAATCTTTCTCGATTTGATGATTCAAATCGTGTAATTCACCATCTATAGATGCTACAGCGGCTTTTTTGGCAAAAGAACTGCCAATTTGTTGTGCAACTTGGTAAAGTGTTGTGCTTTGTTCCACCTCCAATTTGCGTTGATCTGGTAAAGTTACGATGACTTGATTTCCCATACATTTTGCCTCCTTAAATTCCGAATTAAAATAAAAAAACTGCACCTATCCCTTTAGATATAAAGGGACGAGTGCAGTTTCTGCTCGTGTACCACCCAGATTCAAAACAAATAAGAAACAACATAAGCAATTACAATTTCTTCAGCTCTGCTGATGCAACATTTATTTCCTCATTGGAATGACGTAACATGTCATTAAACGGTATATTTTCATATACTTCTCTAAAGTAGTAAAATACACTTTCAATTAATGCAAAAGCTCACAGCCGATGACTTCCGCTCTCTGTTTTTTTGTGTATCTATTGTCTTTATCACCGAATCAATTTTTAAATTGTTTATAGTATATCGTAATCATTACGATATATCAATCTATTTATTTAATATTCATATTTTCGTAAAACTTAATAGCGTTTTCATTTTTTACGTAACACTTTATCCATCCTTTACCTTTGGCAAGTTCATCTACTAACTTATCTAAATAACGAATCTTTATTACCTATTACGGCTTCAAGACTGGCCTCATCGTTTGGCCACCTTTCCCTTTAATTTAAAATAGATTACACGAAATCCAAAAGTTAAATTCCATAAAAAAACTGCTTCGATTCGTCTTCAGACCCTTCAAAGCAGTAATATTTCTATTCTTTATTTTTTTAATCTTGTTCGAAAAACCTTAGATACAAATCGAGGCAAGCGCTGCATACGTGCCATTCGTTTCCAATCCGTAATCAAACGATAAAACCATTCTAAATTTAATTTACGGAAGATAAGCGGTGCTCTTTTTTTAGTACCGCTATATACTTCAATAGAACCGCCTACGCCCATCAATAAAGTATGTTGAAAACGATGCCGGTGTCGTTTAATCCATTCTTCTTGCTTAGGATAACCCATACCTACAAAAATATAATCCGGATTAAAATTACATACTTGACGTGCTACACTTTCATCACCAGTATCGATATAACCATGATGGGAAGCAAATTCAATATGTGGATATTTCTTTTGAAGTTGTTTTACCGCTTCAGCTACAACATGTTTTGAAGCACCTAATAAGAACACTTTTTGACGATGGCGTTCTGCTATGGCTAAGCATGCAGCCATAAATTCAATACCAGGCACTCGTTCTTTCAAGGGTGTTCCTAATATTCGACCTGCTTGGATAATTCCTGTACCGTCCGGGATTATAAAGTCCGCTTCTCCAATCAAATCATAATAATTTTTATCTTCAAGCGCATAATCGACAATCTCAGGGTTTGCTGTAACCACAAACATATTATCGGTCGTATCAGCTTCTACAAAATTTGTTACATGATGTTTCATCTCATCCATCGTGACGTTATCAAATTGAACAGACAAGATATCTATTTTTTCGCGCTTTGCTGTTCGTTGATTTTCCATAATAAAGTCTCCTAACTTGCGCATCCGGTTGAATCAACCTATCATTTACATCATTATACACCACTCACCTGATAGATTGCATTTCTTTTAATAAGTGGTAATCTGAATTTAATACACTATTGATTAAAGAGGTTTTTAATTATGACAACTGAAAAAGAAAAAATGCTGAGCGGACAACTCTATAATTCAAGAGATCCGCAACTTGTAAAAGAACGTCATAAAGCACGTCATGCAACAAAAGCAATCAACAATGCATTTTCAATCAAAGAACGCCACTTTCTATTAAGACAAAGTATTGGTCACTGCGGTGATAATGTATTCATCGAACCTGATATTCATTTTGACTACGGTTATAATATCTCGCTCGGCAATCATTTTTATGCTAATTTCAATCCTGTCATGCTAGACGTTGCCCCCATTACAATCGGCAATCATGTTCTGCTCGGCCCGAATGTCCAACTCATTACAGCAACACATCCGCTGAATCCGGCAGAACGCGCTTCTGGATTAGAACTTGCTTTTCCAATTACGATAGGTGATCATGTTTGGATTGGTGCAGGTGCAATTGTGCTGCCTGGTGTGACAATCGGAGATAATGTTGTAGTAGGTGCAGGCAGTGTTGTCACAAAAGACATTCCCGACAATCAAGTTGTTGCCGGCAATCCAGCGCGCTTTATTCGTGAAGTCCCATTAGATTAGAATAGGTCTCAAGACGCAAGCAAAGGCGGCTTGTTTTCATTTATAATGATGAGTAATACAAAGATTCAGAGGTACCTGCTATGCAACTATTCAAAGAAATTATCAGCACACCGATGACACTGCATCTTTATCTTGTTGTCATCATTGCTATTATTTATATGACAGTGCATCATTATCGTAATCGTCCAGGACTTGCAGTGACAGATATTATTTTAAATTATATCCCTGTTCTGACACACGAATTCGGCCATATTGTTTTTAATAAAATCAGCGGAGGTCGTACTGAAGATTTAGTCATTGTAACCTCACCAAGAGAACGTATTGCAACTTCTCAACAAGGTTTTGCTATTACGCGTGCTTCTCGTCGTTCTACAATGATTATCACCACATTAGGTGGTTATGTCATGCCGCCATTAATGCTTGCACTCGGAATTTTCAGTGCGTATTTTCACTATCCGTCGCTTTTTGTTTTAAGTTATCTTCTCATCTTCATCTACTTTGTTTGTATTACTTCACGCAAAGGTATACCGATTTTAATCGCTATTTTACTTGGGTTGATGATTTATTTGCTAATACAAAACAATCAGCCTGAAATGATTGTACTGATATTGTCCATCGTTTATCACTTTATTTTAGGTGTATTATTCGGAGAACTCTTGCAGTCAATTTGGACAATGCTGCGTTTGACTTTCACCCAATACCCTATTGAATGGGATGGTACAGCTTTACGCAACTTAACACACCTTCCAGTCGTTGTCTTTACAACGCTTTGGGTTGCTTTCAACTTTTATGTCGTATATGCTATCGTAAAATATCTTCTCTTCTGAAGTTAGGAGGTAACACCATGGTAAAATTGAAAATTGCTGAAAAAGCAGATTTACCAGTTTTCACTAAAGTTTATAATCAAGCCATTCGCATGCGCAATGTCACAGCGGATGTTGATGAAGTTTCAGACGAGGAAATGGCACCTATTTTTAATAGCCATGATACTTCTCGTCCGTTATACACTATTTGGGATGACCAAGGACAAGCTATCGGTTATGCAAGTTTAAACCATTTTTATGGACGCCCTGCTTATGATGAAACTGCAGAACTCAGTATTTATTTAGATGAACAAACACGCGGTCAAGGTTATGGCACAAAAGTAATGCAGCTTTTAGAACAAGAAGCTGCATCACTTAATATTCACTACCTTACCGGTTATGTATTCGCTCAAAATGTCCCTTGCAACAAACTTTTTGAAAAACAAGGCTATGCACTTTGGGGGAATTTACCGCAAATTGCACACATTGATAAAAATCGCCTTGATTTATGTATATGGGGCAAACATATTTGATATGAAAAAGCTTCGCAAGTATTGTACCTGCGAAGCCATTTTTTTATTTTACATTGAAAATTTTACCTTTTCTCAACAATGGAAGCTTAGACAACATTGGTGTACATGCTCTAAATATTAAAATCGAAGCCATCACCCAAGTAATGCCTAACGAAACCCCTCCAACAACATCCGTTAAAAAATGTGCGTGGAAATACATTCTCGAAAATAAAATACTGATCCACAATACAAAAATCAATAACGTTACAATTACTTTTACAGCTTTATTCCTAATATTAGGAATGAATACCGTAAATAATATAATAACAATTAATGTACTTGATAAAGAATGACCGCTTGGGAATGAAAATCCTGTATCTGCTAATAAATGATCATAAGGACGTGCACGATGGATGAGGTCTTTAAAAATAATACCTAATATACCCCCTAATCCAACAGTTGCTAATAACCATAATCCCATTAAATAATACCGTTTAATCAACAAAGCGACAGCTACAACAACTGTCATTATCACAAACGTAACCACATCTCCATATGTAGATACTAATGTCATAAAGTCATTAAATAAACCGCCATTAAAATTCATCTTTGGTTCTTCAAACATATGATCAAACCAATTAAACGTCCCTTTATCCATCATATGAAATAAAGACAGATGCCAAAAAGCACCTATCATGGTCACTAAAAAGATGGCACCGCAAATCAACATTGCAGTTTTTTCAATACTTTTATTTGTATCCTTATTCATGCCCAATTCCCTCTACTATCTTTTTTATCTATTGTACAACTTTGATTCCCATGATAAATGAGCTTTCAGACCTAATTTCTAGTCAGTACTCAGACCTAGGTATATTGAAAAAGACGCAACTCCTCAAAAAAGTTGCGTCTTTATTTCTAAAAATTAATCTTCTGATTTTTCACCAAAAATATGTGCTGCATTTTCATAACTGAGAATAATCAATGGATCATTCTCTTTACGAATCGCAATGACTTGATTCGTATCATCTTGTGATTCTACAACGATTTCATCGCCGATTGAAATAGATTTACTAGATAAATAAATCAATAGTTTCGTACGATCTCGCACGCGACGAATTGTAACATGATCGCCTTCTTTGAAATCTTTTAATGAATCATTATAAATTTCTTCGAATTTTCCATTACGCGGAATAACGCCGCCATGCGGACAAGTCGTAGGATAATTCAAAAGCGAATCCAAGCGTTCAACAAACAAATCAGAAACACGATGTTCTAATACCTCTGCTTCTTGATGGACTTCTTCCCAGTTATATTTCAAAATCTCTATTAAAAAAAGCTCTAATAAACGATGGCGTTTAATAATTTCCAACGTATGATTAAAACCTTCTTCTGATAACTTCACACCTTTATAAGGTTTCGTAATGACATACCCTGCTTTTTCCAAGCGATTGACCATTTCACTCACGGATGGTGGTTTAATATTCAAATATTGAGAGAGTTTTTTATTTGTAACGAATGAAGTAGCGCCGCCATTATTCAAAATCGCTTTAAGATAATCTTCCTTTTCTTCCGTTAACATCCTGTCACCGATCCTTCCATCCAGATTCACTTTATTGTATCACGAAAATACTTGACACGCTAAATTTCATGTCTTATGATGAAATAAATTAGGTTAGCCTAAAAATTTAGTTAGGAGGTGTATTATAATTTTAGAAATCAAAAACCTTAACCTATATCTAGGCAATAAACATATTCTGCAAGATATTAATCTGCAATTGCCTATTCAAGGAGAATTAATCGGCATAATGGGTCCGAACGGAGCGGGTAAATCTTCTTTAATCAAAACCCTGATTGGCGAATTCAAATCAGAAGGTATCAAACGATTAAATGGAAAACCTGTTGCTTCCCAATTAAAGAAGATTACATACATACCGCAAAAAACGCAATTAGATTTAGATTTTCCTATCAGTGTTGAATCAGTTGTACTTTCTGGAGCCTTTAAAGAAATCGGATGGTTCAGACGTCCAACTCAACGCATAAAAAAGCGCCTTGATGATTTGCTTGAAGATATGGAATTAATCCCTCTGAAAAAACGTCAGATTTCAGAACTCAGTGGCGGTCAATTACAACGTGTACTCGTGGCACGCGCTTTGATGACAGAGAGCACACTTTATTTACTCGACGAGCCATTCGTCGGTATCGACTTTACTAGTGAACAGCTGATTATGAATAAACTTCAACGTTTAAAAGCACAAGGTAAATTAATATTGATTGTGCATCATGATTTATCAAAAGCCGCTGAATATTTCGATCGCATTATATTATTGAATCGGACCTTGCGTTATTTCGGTCCAAGTCAAGAAGCGATGACAACTGAACGCTTAAATGAAACCTATATGAATCAAAGTACGGAGAATACTATGTTCCAGCATAGTGAGAAAGAGAGAATTAAAAATGCTTGATTTTTTACAACACATATTTGATTACCAATTTTTAAGCCGTGCACTTATCATTTCTATTTTTGTAGGAATTGTCTGCGGGACGGTCGGCAGTCTGATTGTTTTAAGAGGATTGTCTCTAATGGGTGATGCGATGAGCCATGCTGTATTACCCGGTGTAGCATTATCATTTCTTTTCAAGATTCCGATGTTTGTCGGTGCGCTTGTAACAGGAATGCTCGCGAGTTTATTTATCGGATTTATTTCTGATAAAAGCAAAACGAAGCAAGATGCAGCTATCGGAATTAGTTTTACAGCATTTTTAGCAGTCGGAGTTATTATTATCAGTCTGATCAATAGTACAACAGACCTTTATCATATTCTGTTCGGTAATTTGCTAGCGATTACTCATACAGCTTACTGGTCGACGATTATTATCAGCATCATAGTACTCCTGCTTATCATCATTTTCTACCGGCCGCTGATGATTTCTACATTTGATCCAACATTCAGTAGAATGAGCGGTTTAAATACTACATTTATACATTACTTTGTGATGCTGCTGCTTTCACTTGTCACTGTAGCCAGCATCCAAACCGTTGGTATCATCTTAGTCGTTGCATTATTGATTACACCCGCTTCAGCAGCCTTCTTGATTACCAAAAAACTTTGGTCGATGATGATTGCTGCTAGTGTCATTAGTGTTATCAGTGCAATTGTCGGAATGTATTTCAGTTATATTTATAACATTCCAAGCGGTGCAACGATTGTATTGTGTGCATTCGCGATTTATATAGGTACATTTATCTATTCAAAAATATCTCAACAAATTAGAAAAGGAGTTCCATCATGAAAAAGTTAGTACCTTTATTAATGGCAGTATTACTATTCTTAGCTGCTTGCGGAGGAGGCCATTCACAATCTTCTTCTGATCATAAATTAAAAATTGTCACTACCAACTCTATTCTGTATGATATGACCAAAAATATAACTGGCGATCATGCTGAAATACATAGCATTGTCCCAGTCGGTCAAGATCCGCATGAATACGAAGTGAAGCCGAAAGATATTAAAGCATTAACAGATGCAGATATCATCTTATACAATGGACTGAATCTTGAAACAGGCAATGGATGGTTTGATAAAGCTTTAGAACAAGCTGGCAAAAACACCAAAGATAAAAGTGTCGTACGCGTTTCTAAAGATGTAAAACCTATTTATTTGAACGGTGCTGAAGGTGACAAATCTAAACAAGATCCGCATGCGTGGTTAAGTTTGGAAAACGGATTGAAATATGTAAAAACAATCCAACATGCTGTTATCCAACATGACAAAGCACATCAAGATGATTACCAAAAACGAGGTGATGACTATCTCAGCAAACTTGAAAAATTGAATAAAGACAGTCATGATAAATTCGATGACATTCCTAAAAACCAACGCGCCATGATTACAAGTGAAGGTGCATTTAAATATTTCTCTAAACAATATGGCATTACACCCGGCTATATTTGGGAAATCAATACAGAAAAACAAGGGACACCAAAACAAATGAAACAAGCGATTCAATTTGTAAAATCACATCACTTAAAACATCTATTAGTCGAAACAAGTGTAGATCACAAAAGTATGCAAAGTTTAAGTGAAGAAACAGGTGTACCGATTTCTGGAGAAGTTTATACAGACTCTATTGGCAAAAAAGGCAGTAAGGGCGATTCCTATTACAAAATGATGGAATCTAATATTGAAACTGTCCACAACAGTATGAAATAACACATTATCCTTAAGATGACGGTTTACCTCCTAATTCAAATACCGTCATCTTCCATAAATAATCTATCCTAAACATAAATAATAAGCAGTGGTCGTAATCCTCCCTAGAGACCACAAAAACTCCTAATGAAAAAGCGGTAATGCGATGATATCGCTTTTCAAAGAGCCAGTCCCCTCCAAGACTGGCTCTTTTTTTACATAAAAAAGCTGCAAAACAATGCTTCGCTAAGCATCTGTTTTACAGCTTTATTAATATATTAAGTTAAGCGATCTACTAAAATCATTTCATCATAATTAATCGCTTCTCTTACTTTCAGTGCCGTTTTTTCACTTACTTCTCCTTCATCTACCAATTCATTTAATATATGACGTTGCTCACGTAATGCATTCAGTTTAATTTTCGACATTGATTCATTATTTTTAGTATTAAAGAAATTAGATGGTGTCAGGTTATCTGTACGTAATAAATAACTATCTGCAATCGTACTGATTTCTAACTGATTATCTGAATTTGCTTCTTTGGATAATCGTTTAACCACGTTGTAATGCACAATTCGCATAATTTTTGAGATTTCTTTCAAGTTTTCTTTAATATCCAATGAAGATGACGCATTGGTTTGAATACGTACACGACGTCTTAAGAAACTGGCTTTAATTCTAATCCAAATACGTCTTAATAATGAAGCTTGGCGATAAACTTGAGTACGTTCTGCATAACGCATATAGTTATCAAAATCACTTTGAGAGATGCGTCCTTCTTTTGCTAAATCATCCAATGTTTTTGTTTCTGTATCAAAGGCAATACCTTGTAAACGTTCTAGTTCTTTTGAGTCTTCATCGTCATCATCTAATACTTTTAAGAAAGCGATACGATCATGATAATCTTTAATCACATTCCCATATTTAAAAGAAGTTTCTGGTGTCGCATGCTGTCTTAAGTATTCAACTACATGTTCTAAAATATAAACACGTGTCTGCTTGAATGTCATACCTTCTTGTTTCGCCTTTTTCATTGCAGGTGTCACAAGTGGTAAAAATACTTGCGCAATGACTAAACTTAAAATAACCATTCCTGAAGAAATGAAGAGCAAGTCATTTCGATAAATAAACGATTCATTTTCACCTAATATGAATGGCAATGTTAGTGCGATAGCCAAAGAAATGGTACCGTGCACGCCGCATAATGTCATGATTAAAGCATACATGCTGCGTTTTGGTTTTTCAGAAGGTTTTTGAGGACCTCCCTCATTCATCGCTCTTTCAAAAGGACTGACTGGAAGGTAAAAATAAGGATATAGAACATAAACCCATACGAAGCGGAATACATAAACAGCGAGTGCTATAACACCTGTTGTTGTAAGCAAGAACACAAGATTTTGCGGTTCAGTTTTAAGTATATTCACAACAACTTCCGGAACCATATAACCTAAAATAACAAATACAAAACCATTTAATGCATAACTCAATACGTTCCAAGTTTGTGTATAACTCAACTGTAATTGTGTACTGACGTGTGTAATACGGTCTCTTTCAAATCCATGTACAAGACCAGCTACTACTGCCGCAATAATTCCTGAAGCATGGAATACTTCTGCAATAAGATATGTCACAAATGGTGTCAGCAATTGAATAAAAATAAACATATTATTACTTTCTACACCACGTCTAGATAATGTTACGCGCAAACGTACAAGTGCAACACCAATAATCATACCAACAATCAAACCGCCGATAGCTGCAATTAAAAATTCACCAACAGCATGCGTGATTGAAAAAGTACCTGTAATCAATGCAGTTACAGCAATTTTGAAAGAAATGATACCTGCTGCATCATTTAACAAAGATTCACCTTCCAAAATTGTCATGGCACCTTTTGGTAATATCTTACCTCTTGTAATTGCAGAAACTGCCACAGCATCTGTCGGACAAAGAATAGCTGCTAAAGCAAAACCTGCTGGCATTGGCAGATTAGGCCATACCCAGTGAATAAAGAAACCCACACCGACTACAGTAGTGAATACTAAACCTAATGCCATCAGCATGACGGGTTTAATGTAACGCCGCAAACTAACGCGGGAAACTTGAACACCTTCTACAAACAGTAATGGTGCGATCAAAGCAACCATAAATACTTCTGTATCAAAGTCAAAACTGACAGGGATTGGTGTTAAAAATAATAAAGCCCCTAAAATAATTTGGATAAATGCTAAAGGTACTTTAGGGAGAAATAGTGAATGAATTAAAGAACTTACGATTATTGCTGCTAAAAATATCAGCAAACCTTCAACTATCTCCAAATCGTCACCTCTTTCTGTGTTCAATCATATGAAGTGGATGATAAAAGCTGATTCATTCAGTTTTTATCGTCTAGTTATAATAATACTATATTTAATTGCACAAAATCTATTTATATAACTTCAGTCGTGTTAAATCTTCGAACAAGCTTGCATTCCTACTCTAAAAGTGAAAGTTATGCAAAACAAGCTACTAAAATATTTAGTAATCACTCTTTCTGAGGTTATATAAATAGAAACATGGTAGTACTTTTTACCCGTTCTATGCCTTTGTTATTACAGTAACGAAAAAATTTTATCTTTTTTTAAAAAAGGGTGTGCTTTTTTTAAACGAGAAACGATATATAGAGTGAGAAAGGAGGTCAGGCAAATGAAAAAAATTAAAGATGTCGCTATTACTTTGATTCACGAAGAATTAGGTGAAAACAGCAAAGTTGTACAAAAACGTCGTAAATTCTCTCGTTTGAACCCAGAAATCACTTCAAAAGAATTATTAACATTTAAAAATGTGATTGAAAAATTAACTGGAGAAACGTACATCAATGTTGAAGTCACTACAGTAGAAACTTTATAAGAGGAGGAAACATAATGTCTAAAACTTTAGAACTGATTTTTCTTAACGCAGCTAATAAACCCGTAAAATTACAAATTCCAGATTTAACACAAGATGTCAGTGAAGAAAGTGCACGAAATGCTATGAACACATTGTTAGAAACAAATGCACTTAATCCAACAGCTGGCAAACCTGTAGCTGTTAAAAGCGCACAAATTATTGAAAAAGAAACACATATTATCTTTTAGAACAAATTGCCGAGTATACTCATGGTTTGAGTATGCTCGGTTTTTCATTCTACTTCTCTAGGTTTGACAATATCCCCGAACAAAATACGCTTGTCTCCCAGTTTTTTACAAATGGAATAATCATCATACACGTCAATGACTTGTGCTAAGTTTTTGTAAGCAAGTTTAGGATTGAGTACTTCAATAAATTGTTGGGTTTGAATTTGAGCATTCTGCCCAGCATCTATAAAGAAAGTGTCTTCATCGAGTACACGAATAATCGATATATTACGCATATTAAATCCTCCCTTTCTTACTTTCATTAAGTTTTATCACTCAACTCTTATTTTACCAAATTATATATAGATATATTGAAAAAATCTACATTTTTTACAATTATCAAATAAAAAGTGTCTTAAAAAACAATAAATTAAAAAGCAATACAAGTTATCGTTGATATATATCATCTAACCATTGTTTGCCTTCACTAAGTGTGATAAAGTTGGGTAACTGATTGCAAACAATAAAGGAGGGATTTAATGATACTATTATTACTTTTAGGCTTAGTAGCGGGTACAATGGTTCCGATTCAAACTTCAATCAACTCTCGTTTGATTGAATATACACGTTCATCATTTTATGCTTCTACTATTTCTTTCGCCGTCGGTTCACTCTTTTTAGTAATTGTAAACCTGATTGTTAATCCAAGTGTATTTAACGTCAATTATTATCATTTTGATTTTAACTACACTTGGATTACAGGCGGTATTTTAGGCGTTATTTTCTTAACAGGAAACTTGATTCTATTTCCAAGACTCGGTGCATCACTGACAGTTATTATCACAATCGCTGGACAAATCGTAATGGGTGTTCTTATTGACACTTTCGGATGGTTTGGTGCGAATACAGAACCTTTCACATTCTTGAAGCTTTGCGGTATTATACTCCTCTTCTTCGGTATTTTTATTATGAATTATACTAAACAGAAGGCCGCAACTGAAACGCAAAGCAATCCCCTAGCGTTAATATTGTGGTTAGCCATTGGCTTTTCATTTGGATTTGCGCCGCCAATCCAAACAGCAATCAACAGCCAACTAGGACAAACTGTACAAAGCCCATTCCTTGCTTCATTTATTTCATTCTTTGTGGGTACCATCGCATTATTCATTATCACATTAATTATGAATCGTTCACTGAAAATGCGTGCACACTCACCTGAAAGTGGAAAAATAAAATGGTTTTACTTTATTGGCGGTATTTTAGGCGTTGTATTTGTGACTGCAAATATTATTTTAATGCCGCATTTAGGTGCTGCTTTAACAACAATCATCGCGATGCTCGGACAAATGTTGATGGGTGTCTTAATTGATCACTTTGCTTTACTTGGAGCACCACGCAATCGTATTTCGGTACGTAAATGTGTAGGTATCGTATGTATCATTATTGGAATTGTTATCCTAAGATTATTCTAGGATGCAATTCCTATTTTTTATCAAAAATAGAGATAAATTTTTCGTTTTTATACGTTGCACAAATCCATAACATCATTGTATAATAATATTCAAATAAAATATTATGAGGTGATTTATATTTGAAATACTCTCTCCGGTTGATAGTGCTAATTTCTATCCTCTTATTAACACTTATCTCCGTCGGAATATACGCCGTGTTCCGACATCAACATCTCCAGGCACAAAAGCCCTCTAAAACTTACACCGTCGCGTATAACCATCCACTTACTTTTACGGGTAATCAACAAGCACAGTATACTCAAACACTTATATATCATTCTGAATATGGTAAAATTCATGATTGGTTTATTCAATCAGATAAAGCAGTTAAGAAAAACGCACCTGTTTTGGAATACTATAACTTTAAAGCAGAACAGAAATTGACAGCATTACGTAAACAACTTGTTGCACTTGATAAAAAACCTGATCAATTGCCGCTCCGCACATTTTTAGAACAGCAATTTTATCTCACACAAACAGCGCTCAGAATACAAGAAAACAGTATATTTGAAGGTAAATTGCATATCATTGAACCTTATCCCTCACTAAACAATGAAGTTTTTGCTGAAATTTACAGCAACAAGAGAATTATCCAATGCACTATCGATGAGAAAATACGTCATCAATTAAAAAACAATCAAGAAGTAGAAATACAACCTCATTCAGGATCATCATTTAAAGGTAGAATCATTAAAATTGATACCTTCCCTACAACATCTACCTTCAATTCAGATGCTCCAGCAAAATACAAAGTTGCAATTTCCACCGATGCATCCTATCCAATAGGTACACACTTTAAAATTTCCGTTTCCACACACCTAATCTCTTTACCAAAAGATGTTCTATATGATAAAAATTCGGTTATAATAAAAAAAGATAAGAAAATGGTTAAAAGAATTATTAAATATCGGGAAAAATCGGGTATGGTTATTATTAGTGAAGGTCTATTACCAGGCGAAAAAGTTATTGCCCAATCAAAAAACTTCACGTTTAACTAATGATTTTATATAATTATCCTATGCAATTACGTTTACAAACAAAAATCAGAATCTAATTATTTAATTTCTCATAATTCAAATGATGTTCAATAAGTTAAGTGCTTAAAATGGTAACTTTTTAAAAGTACATCTTTACGAAAAAACTATACTTTTATAATGTTTTTTGTTTACATTTCATTTTTATTTAGTTATAATTAAATAAATAATAGAGACTTGAATATTTTAATATACCATTCAAGCCTTGTATTATGCATATCAGTGTTAATAAATGCTTGTTTGTGAGCGTTATTAATAAATATAGGGAACTGTTATAATAAGGGAGGATTACACATGGCCGTTTCTAAAATTAAAAATTCATCTGATTTACTAGTTATGGTAACTTATGCAGATAAAATGAAAAGTATCATTAAGAAAGAATTCTCAATCAGTTTTGAAGAATTTGCTGTTTTAACTTTCATCAGTCAATCTGATGACAGCGAATACTATCTTAAAGATATTATCAACCACTTAAACTACAAACAACCACAAGTTGTTAAAGCAGTTAAAAATCTTTCTCAAGAAGATTACTTCGATAAAAAACGTAACGAACAAGATGAAAGAACAGTCTTAATTTTAGTTAATAGCAAACAACGCGAAAAAATTAATGAGTTATTAAACAGAATTAATGAACGCATTGTAAAAGCTAACAAAGAAGTTAAAATCTAATTCTATTTTATTGGGGACTTTCAACTAATGCTTGAAAGTCTTTTTTTATATGCAAATGAGGTCGAAATCCAACTAGATTTTAGTTGATTTCGACCTCATTTCATTTATCTCTTGTGGATAGTCTAATAGAGTAATAAATAATTACCGCTAAAATCAATACCCAAATAAGAACTGTACCTATTTGCGCTGCATTAGGATTGACGATGACTGCATCAATTGTTTTTTGTGTTAATAATAATCCTATACCTGTAAACTCCAATCGCTTATAGTATAGTCCTGCAATACTAATGATGATTCCAGCAAAAAACACAAATATATGCGCATATTTTGTAACAACAAATACGCCTAAATCAATATTGAATGCATGTAATCCTACTAATACTGCAGCGATGATAATAATCATCCATCCTAATAATACATCGATTCGATTACTGTAAAGATAGTTTTTCTTCACAATCCTGAAGTAAATCATAACCGTTGCCGGTAAAACAAGCAGACAATAAATAATAGACAACCCAGTTGCTGCTTGAAATGGAACAAACTGCTTATCATATAAATACGAAATCAAAAGAAAGTTTACGATAAAAAATAAAATCGGATTGAGTTGAAGACCGAATAAGTTACGTTGTATAGTCAAAATAATTTCAGCTGGAGCTTTACGTCGATACTCAATATAATCTTCATCTTTTGCTTCCGATTTATGCAGATCTTCTCTTAAATTCTCTTTAATATCATCAATCATATTAGGAGAAAGGCCTTTATAATTAAAATAATCGCCAATATTTTCCAATAAAATTTTATCATTCGGTCGCATAAGGAGTCTCCTTTAAATTTGCTATCTCTATCAATTTATCATTTCACAGATAATTTTTCTACTTTAGAAATTTAAAAGGGTTGCTGAATTCTGTTTGTTCAGCAACCCTTACTATTATTTATTATTTTTCAATATCAATACGATAAAGTTTTAAGTTTCTATCTTTTGGAGATTCTGTACCAAATTGATAAACAGTTTTTCCATCTTTAACATAACCGAAGTTGCCTGTTCTATCATCGTAATGATAACGCCATTTAACAGTATTACCTAATTGGTGGCGTACTTCTTTGAATGTAGGTCCATCAGGTTTATTGTATTCCATTGAAATACGTTTTATTACACCATGGTCTTTTTGACCATCTGCAGTAACAATCATAAAGCCTTTAGAAGTTTTAAACTCATAATAATGCTCAGTTTTATCAGGTTTGTAAGAATATCCAGTCGCTTTTTGTGTTTTTAAGACATCTTGGATGTTTTCTCCCAATCTCACACCTTCTAGTGATTGATCACCATGGTGGATTTGTTGAACATTTTGAATGGTATTGCCAGATGCTGCGTCTGCTTGGCTCATACCTAAACCAGTGATGACTGTTGCAGAAACGATAGCTGCTGATAATATTTTTTTCATAAGCACTAACTCCTTTGTAATCTATATTTCTGTATCTTGTGCTTTACTTAATTTTACTATACCCTGAAATAGTATTACAGTAATCAGTCTGAAGTTGTAACTTTTTGTAATATTTTTCAATTTTGTGTCATTTCATTAATCTTTAAATAATGAGTTTAATTAATATTATTTATTTGAAGTATGAAGCCTTTTTTGTTCATCATTCATTACTTCCTTAACATTAAAGAAAGCTGTAACCACTTCTAAAAAACTTCTCATTTCTTCAGCCATCGGATATAAGCCAGATTGTTTAAATGTTTCTAATTGTGCATCTGGAATTTCATGTAAAAATGTTTCGATATCTTCTGATGTAGAGCGTTCATCATATTTACCTGCTATAATCAATGTCGGAGCTTTGACTTCATTTAATTCTAAACCGATATGATCTCTCGTAAATGATTGTTTTACAGCATTCTTTTCATAATCTGTCATGAGACCAGTTGTATCTGCAATATTTTTCGAGAATTTTTTAATTTTTTTCAATGATCCATAAGTATGTTTATCTAAAAACTTCTCTTGTTTCTCATCTTCCCAAGTTCTGATTTTATCAGCATATTTTTTAAACAAACGTTCAGCGGGCAATTCCTTTTGAACAGTTGTTGGATTAACTAATACAAGTCCATCTGTATATTCTGGATGCTTAACAGCAAAGTCTGCTGCGATGGAAGCACCTAATTCTTGGCCGATAAAAAAGGCATGACGAATGTATAAGAAATCCATCAATTCTTTAACATCTGAAGCATATGTTTCAAAATCAATATGCAGCGGTTTGTCAGAAAAACCATGGCCTCGTAAATCAATTAATACAATTTGATATGAACTTGATAGTTTTTCAGCAATTTGATTGAAAATGGAATAATTTTCAAATGCAGAATGTATCATTACTATAGGTTGGCCGCTTCCCATTGTTTCATAATTAAGTGCTGTATCATCTTTCGTCGTATATAGTTCCATTTGCCTCTTCACTCTCCTCAGGGTTAGGTGCTTCATCTGGAAGTAATTCCAATAATTCTTCAAGTGTTGAAATTTCATAATCCACTTCATGTTCTTCAGGTGCTAACTCAACTTCTTCATCTTCATGATTAAACCATACACTTACCATTCCCATCGCTCTTGCTGGTGCTACATCATTCAATGCATCATCACCAACATACATCACTTCTTCTGCTTTTACACCTAATTGCTCAATGATATCCTCAAAGATTCTAGGATGCGGTTTTCTAAAACCGACCATTTCAGATGTAGATAAAAAATTGATATATGACAAAATACCTAAACTGTCTAAGCGATATTGTTTAATATGAGATTTACCATTTGCAATAACACCTATTAGGTAACCCCTCTGCACTAAACGCTCTAGGGTATATTGTGTATCATGATAAGGGAAAACATAGCGATAAAAATGCATCTCAAAATCAGAAAATAAATCCTTCCAAGATAAGCGATCGATATGAAATCGTTTAATGATGGCTTTATACAATTCGGGCTTATCATGGTCTTCATCATCATCTAATTCAATAAACTGTTTTTTATAATCTTGAGCTTGAACGTGTACTAAATAATCATGAAAACGTTCATACTGCTCTTCTATAAATTTATCTCTCGATTTTTTACGATCCAACAACGTACCTTCTAAGTCAAAGACAACTGCTTTAATTCCTTCTAAACTCATAGCTTCTTCTCTCCTATAAATTGCGTGCATGAGCATGCTTTAATCTTTTATTTTCTCTTTTTAAAAAAGATTAACTCTTCTAACGCGGCTGTGTCGCTAATAAATACCCCAAAACCGGAATACCTAATAATGCGAGAATAATACTTGCTGGTATTTCAGTCGGCACAAGAAGTTGTGCTCCTAAACTATCCGCTAATACCATAACCGTTCCTCCAATCATACCATTCAACAGTAATTGACCGCCAAATTTAAAGTGGTAAGTTCTGCGTATCAATTGAGGAACAATCATGCCGATAAAACCTATAATGCCCGTATAAGAAATAATTACTGCAGTCATGATAGAAGCAATGGCCAACACGCTGTACATCACTTGCGTTACATTTAAACTCAAAGATTGTGCTTTTAAAGTACCGACTTGCAATAATTTGATTTTCGGAAGCAGCAACACCAGCAATACAATGCATACAGCTATAACAGGTGCTATCACTGCTACTTCACGCATTTCTGCTGCTGAAAATCCTCCAAACATATACATCACTATATTTTTAAGTCGACGTTCGTCTAATAAAACTAATAAATAAAGAAAAGCATTGAACAGTGCACCTATCATAATGCCTGATAAAATCAGTGCACGCATCGGATAACCTTTAGACATGATTGTTGTTAATACGAGTACAATTATCAGCGTTAAAACACTCGCTATCATCGATGCAAGCGGTATCCATAAACTTGTTAATCCAACAAAAACTGCAATTGCCGAACCTAAGACAGAACCGCTCGCAAGTCCAAGCGTTAAGCTGTCTGCAAGCGGATTATTTAATACTGTCTGAAACATTTGTCCAGCAATTGAAAGACCGATACCGGCTAATAATGCTTCTAACATTCTCGGTAAACGTACTTCAAATAAAATACTGTTATTTAAAGGATCTGACCAACTGCCAAGATGCCATAAAAGACTGATTGCAATACTGCAAATAAGCGCAATCATCCAACCCAAAATGATTTTTTTATCTCTCATATCATTTATTCATAACGGTAAATCGCATCACGCAACTCTTTCAGCCCTTGATCAATACGTGGACCTGGACGTGAAATTTTGTCGCCATCCACCGCTTCTACTCTTCCTTTCTTCACTGCTTCTAAATCTTCAAAGCCGCCGCGTTTACGAATGACTTTCAAATATTCTGAGCGTGAAATACCTTCTGTAGTGATTAATACATTCGGATTCTTTTTAATAATACTTTCCTTACTTACTTTCTTCCAACCCGTAATGTCTTTAAAACTATTTTCTGCATTCAACTTCTCTAACATATAATTAAAGAATGTACTTTTCCCCGCTGTATAAATTTCAGGTTCATGTGAAACTTCTAAAAAGACAGTCGGTTTCTTCTCATGCTTTGGTACATCTTTCAATACCGCATCGACACGATGTTTTGTATCATAAACCAATGTACTGGCTTGAGATTCACGGCCAGTGACTTTGCCGACTTGTTTAAAAGTATCATAAATTTCATCTAACGTTTTCGCATCTTTAATATATACAACTTTAACACCTTTATCTTTTAAAGATTGCAGTACTTTTCCATCCATTCCTTTTTGCGATTCATGCGCAACAATCAAATCTGGTTTAGCTTTTAATAACTGCTCTTTATTCAACTTCATCGCGTCAAACTTCTGCTTATGTTTTACATCATTCGGATAATCATCAACAGTTGAGACACCCACAATGTCATCACCGAGACCAAGTTGATATAAAATTTCAGTATTACTAGGCATCAACGAAATAATACGATGATACTTAGGTTTAGACTTTTGAGCATTCTCAGCTTTGTCCTGATTGTCCTTCTTATCTGTTTTCGTTGGCGCAGAACACCCTGCAGCAATTAAGATAATGACGATTAAGAAAACCCATAATTTTTGTTTCATTTGTTTCTCCTATTATTTTATTGTATTGTAAATCTCATTTTAGCATATTTGAGAAGAGTTGAAATAGGGAGTTTGACAAAAGAAAACATAAAAAAAGAAGCACATTAAAAGTGCTTCTAGAGAATACAGTTTTACATATTATGCGGTGCAGATACACCTACTAAAGCTAATGCATTACGTAAAGTAATTTGTACAGCTGCAATCATTGAAACATAAGCTTGTGTTTTCTTTTCATCATCTGTTAAAACTTTGTCAGCATTATAGAATTTATGGAATGCTGATGCTAGTTCTTGGATATAATTTGTAACACGATGTGGTGCACGATGTTCTGCAGCACTTTCAATCATCGGTTCGAATTCAGCTACTTTTTTCAATAGATCAATAGCTTTATCGTTCGTAATCACACTGAAATCAGCATTTTCAGAAGGTGTGATACCGCGTTCACCAGCTTGTTTTAAAATTGAAGAAATACGCGCATGTGCATATTGTGCATAGTACACAGGGTTTTCTGCTGAATTTTCTTTTGCTAATTCCATATCGAAGTCAAAATGTGTATCTGGGCTGCGCATTGTTAAGAAATAACGCGCTGCATCAATACCGACTTCATCCATGATTTCACGAAGTGTAATCGCATTACCAGTACGTTTACTCATTTTCACTTCTTCGCCATCTTGCATTAAACGTACCATCTGCATAATTTGAATTTCCAAACGATCTGCGTCAATACCATATGTTTCAACAGATGCTTTCAGACGGTTGATATAACCATGATGGTCTGCACCAAATAAATTAATCAAGATATCTTGGCCGCCGTCACGATGGAATTTGTCATAGTGATACGCAACATCTGGTAAGAAATAAGTGTAAGAACCATCTTTTTTAATAATGACACGGTCTTTATCATCATTAAAGTCTGTTGTACGTAACCAAGTCGCACCATCTGCTTCATACGTATAACCATTTTCTTTCATTAATTCTAATACTTTTTTGATTTCACCTTTATCATACAGTGTTGTTTCACTGAACCAGCCATCAAAGTGCGTATTGAAATCAGCAAGGTCTTTTTTCAGTTTTTCCATTTCGTAGTCAACGCCTAGTTGTCTAAAGACTTTCAATCTTTCATCTTCAGGCAAATCTTTCAACTCAGGACGTTTTTCTGCTAAATCTTTACCAATATTTATAATATCTTTACCGTAGTAACCATCAGCAGGAAGTTCTGTTTCTTTGCCCATTGCTTGGTCATAACGCGCTTCAATAGAATGTGCTAAATTCGTAATTTGATTACCCGCATCATTAATGTAATATTCACGTGTCACATCATAACCTGCTGCATCTAAAATATTACTTAAAGTATCACCGACCGCTGCGTTACGTGCATGTCCGATATGCAAGTCGCCAGTTGGGTTAGCTGAAACATACTCAACTAATACTTTTTGATGTTTCGGGTCTTCATTACGTCCAAAGTCTTTATCTTTTTCTAAGGCTTCTGGAATTACTGCTGTTAAATATTGATTATTAAGGTAGAAATTAATAAAACCAGGACCTGCAATTTCAATTTTTTCAACATTTGCTTTAGATTTATCTAAATGGTCCACAATCGCTTGTGCGATTTCATGTGGATTGCGTTTTGCAATTTTAGTAAGTACCATCGCAATGTTTGTTGAGTAATCCCCATTTTTAGGGTCTTTCGGAATTTCCACTTTGACTTCAGGAACTTCTTCTGCAAGTCCAGCGGCTTTAACACTTGCTGTGATTTCTTCAATTAATGTTTGTTTGACTTGATCAATAATATTCACTTTATGTCAGCTCCTTATAGGTAATTTGATAAAGGTAGGTGTCCATTTTTTCTTCATCTTGAAAAAGTTCATAACGAATTTTGAGTTTCGACATTTCTGGTTGTATAAAATGATTAATGCTTAATGTGCGTACAGTTAATGGGATTTTACCTGCAGGGATTTCATATAAAGAAACTGTATCTTTCCCTTCAACAAAATGCAGATTTTGTTTAATCACTCCACTGCGCATTAATTTAACTTCACCGTCTTGAATTTTCAATGTGACATGAATCGTAATATCTTCAATTTGTTCGTCATAACGAATATATTCAACTTGACGCTTTTCTTGCCAAGTACCATTCGTTTCGTATTCAAACTCATCTGTTTCTCCATCGCGTTTGATCACTTGCAACGTTTGGATGCGGATATTCTGGTCCAATTGACGCACTCACCCTATTCTTTAATTTTGAATTAATACACATCATTATATCATATATATACAGGGCATACAGTGATGAAATTCACACCGTATGCCCTGATTTTAAAGTTATTTTTAAATTTTAGAAGTGCTTTTTGAATCCACTTCTTCACTTACTTCATTATTTTTCATCCTCTTGATTCAAATAATCTAAAACTACCGTACCAACTGCTTCTGCAGCTGACATCATAGACGTTTCACTGATATTGAATTTCGGATGATGATGCGGATAAACATCACCTTCTTCAGGTTCTGCGCCTGCAAAAATAAAGGCACTCGGCAATTCTTTCGCATAATAAGCAAAGTCTTCTGATGGCGGCCATGGGGCACAACGTTCTACTTTCTTAATCGCATCATGTTCTGAATCCTTCAGCGTATCTGCGACATATTCTGTAAAGTCCGGATCATTGTATAACGCTGGATAGTCATCTACAAACTCATAATCACATGTCACACCGAATGTATGCTCAAGTCCATCTACAATGCGTTCTAGTTCATCTGCTATTTTATGTTTAGTCTCATCATTCAGCCCACGGACATCTCCTTCAATTTCTACTTTATCTTTAATAACATTAAATTGTCCTTTGGCATCAAATGAACCGATAGATACCACACCTGTTTCAAAAGGACTCAAACGACGAGAAATCACAGTTTGGACTGTTGTTACAAAATTAGCACCTGCTACAATAGCATCATTAGCAGCATGTGGGGATGAACCATGACCGCCTTGGCCATGAATCGTTAATTTAAAATATGCACGTCCTGTCTGCACATAGCCTTCACGATAATAAATCGTACCACGTTCTCCATTACTCATCACATGCACACCTAACACATGATCGACACCATCTAACACACCATCGCGAATCATACCAAGTGCTCCTCCTGGCGGCATTTCTTCAGCTGGTTGGTGAATCACAACAACTTTCCCTTTGAATTGATCTTTCATATCAATTAATGTATCTGCTAACGTCAGCATATAAGCTGTATGTGCATCATGACCGCACGCATGCATCACACCTGGATTTTCAGATGCAAACGGCAACCCTGTATCCTCTTCAATAGGTAAAGCATCAAAGTCAGCACGAATCGCAATGGTTTTCCCTGGTTTTCCGCTATCGATTGTAACTTTAACGCCATTATCACCTACATTGGTTTCTACTTCACAATCTTTTCCCTTATAAAAATCCGCAATATACTTTGGTGTTTCTACTTCTTTAAAAGATAGTTCAGGATGCGCATGCAAATAACGGCGCATTTCCACCATTTTATCTTCTTTTTCTTTAAGTCTGCGAATTAATTCTGAACTCATTCTCCCCACTCCTTGTATATAAGATAATATTCCAATTTACAAATGTTCAATAATTAAAATTATTCTGATAATTAATACTATCACTGTAACATATTCAGTTAAAATATGGTGTCATTTCACTTGATATATGAGAAGTATTTCACCTAATAAATGAGAAAAAGGGGACCGGGATATTAATGTTCTAGAATACCGAAAAAAGGACGATTTTCACAATTAAAAATGAAAATCATCCTTTTTAAAAAACATGTACGATAACATTAACAATAAAACAATAAAAATTGTAATAATGATGTAAATAAGTTTAATTTTATTCCCTATTAATCTATCTCACCTATCAGTTAATATAAATTATTTTTATTTTTATCTCTTTCTTTCTTTTTTTTGATTAATATTGGTGAAAATAATAAGAGTAAAATAAGGAACTTTGACATATTAAAAAACTCCTTTGAATTATAGGGGCTGGGAAATAATTCCAGTCCTTTTTCTTTATTGATAATGATACTTGCATGAAGCAGCTAAAATTGATTCACTTGTTACTTTATATACTAATCTGTGATCTTGTGTGATACGTCTGCTATACCAACCACTGAAACCACCTTTTAAACGTTCTGGCTTACCAATTCCATCTAACATGCCATCACGATCAATACTTTTAATCAATTGATTGATTTTCTTCCAAACTTTTTTATCTTGAGTTTGCCAATTTTTATAATCTTCAAATGCTTCAGGAGAAAATGAAATATTTAATTTACTCATCTATTTCTACCTGAACAGAATCGCCTTTTTCTAGTTGTTCAATTGAACGTTTGAGATGTGCAGCGTTAGCTGGGTTTTGTTGTAAGTAAAGAGTCTCCATTATTGCATTATAATCAGTTTCAGACATTAAAACGGCGTTTTCTTCATTTGTTGTGATGGTAATAGCTTCACTGTTTTCATTTACTTGTTTAATTAAACTTCTAAAGTTTTTTCTAGCATTTGAGTATGTTTCAACAGCCATTATTATCATCTCCTTAAAATTATTGTACCACAAGCTGTACAATTTACTAAGATAATTCCTTAGTTTACTTCTTTTTGTTGTTCAGCTAAGTCAGAGCGTTCATTAAACTTACTTTCTATCTCTTCTACTGTTGCACCTCTGATGTGCTTAAAAACTCTATTTCACGTCCTCTATTATGTACTGCACCCCTAAAGTTGAACCTGAAAAATTCAACTTTTGGAGTTCATTACATACTCGTGACAGTGAGGGAATTGATGTATATAATACATGAAAGCTTTTGTTAATTATTTATAACGCTGGTTAGTAAGAAATACAAAATAAAAGAACTTATAAAAAAATTTAATCGCGAATTTTATTAATAATGTTGCTCAATTTTTTCAAACTTCGATTAATATCACTTTCGTCAATATATGAATATGAAAAGCGGATGTAGTTTTTGTAGTTCGAATCATATATCTCTCCAGGTTGTATGAGTAAGTTTTCTTTTACAGCTTCATTAAACAAAGTTTTTACATTTATTGATATGGAGAATTCAAACCAAATGTAAAAGGACCCCCTAGGATCATCCCAACTACCGTACATTGATAGATGCTCTTTTAAAGCTTCAGTAAATATGTGTTTACGCATTTCTAATTTTACTTTTAATTCATTTATATGTTTTTCATGGTAAGTATTTAGCCATTTTGTTGCAATATGCTGCGATATAGAACTAGCCCCATAGTCATTTTGCATTTTCAAATCAGATAAGTGACGAATTACATTTTTATTTGCTACTATCCATCCGATACGAAGACCAGGACTTACTGTTTTAGATAAACTACCTAAATATAAAACATTATCACTGTTTTTTAAAGACTTCATTGGAACTTGTTTATTCGCATTAAACCACAAATCAGAATATACTCCATCTTCCACGATAGGTATTCCATTTTTTTGACATTGATCTATAATTTTTTGCTTTTGTTCTTTAGTATAAGTATTTTGAGTAGGATTATGCAGAGTTGGTATGCAATAAAATATACTATTTTTATAGTCTCTACTCATTTTAAATATATTATTGATATTTCTCTTTATATAGTTAATTGATAAAGGTACCATCTGAGATCTAATGTTATGCCAAGTATGTATGGAATTAATATAAGAAGGTGTTTCAATAATTATTTTAGATTGAGGAATTAACAGTCCATCAGCTATTAGTTTTAATCCTTGAATAGCACCAGAAGTGATACATATATTATCAATATCACATGTGACTCCTCTTTTTTTCATATACTCTACTATTTCTAATCTAAGCGCTATTTTTCCTTTTGGTTCCTCGTAGTTCGTTTGTATAGAATCTTCAATACTATTTGATATTATTTCTTTGAATAAATGATTGGGAATTAATTTTGGAGATAACTCTCCCGTACCCAGACGTAGAATATCGGGGTTAAATTCTAGTTCATTAATTCTTTGGATATAATATTGGTTATTTTTAGACATACTGTTCTCTATATAATTTTGCCACTGAATATTACTTGTAATATGAGCATTCCATTTATATCGAGATACATAACCCCCCTTTTTTTCGATTGATTCTAAAATTCCATAACTTTTCAAAATATCTATTGCCTGTATAACTGTAGATCTATTCACATTATAATATTTAGAAATTTCTCTTTGAGAAGGTAATTTATCTCCAGGTGATAAGACCCCATTATCAATTTTATTAATAATATCATCCATTATCATTTTATACTGGAATTTATTCATATTTAATCTCCTTAAATCTGGTTGGAATTTTATTTTTAATCTGGTAGGTTTTTAAAATTTTAGACTATTATATCATAAAAGTGAAAGGAGGATTTTAGACAGAACAAGGAATAGAAACAGTATGGTTTTCTAAGGAAAAGTAAAATCTTTTATAAAAAAATAATAACCATATAATTTCCACGTTAGTTTTTAATTGGTTGGTGATTTTTGGAAATGCGTATTCAGATATATACAAGTAGTAAATTTGTTTATCTCTTTAGCATTATTATAATCGGGAGCCTAATGCGAGCTTTTGATAATTTAATGTATGAAGCATGTCATCGTTCATTATTTACAAATAAATTTCGTAATAAATGGATTACTTGTATTTTTGTAGCATTTCCTATTTTTACAAGTTTTACTACATATTGTAATTCCCATTTTCAGCATCATAGAAATTTGTGGGATGATAAAAATGATTCTGATTCAAAAAGATATCGTATTGCTAGACTAGAAATATTTATAGATGTTTTGATACCAGCATCTATAGTATTTAATTTCTGAATATACCTTATTAATTTTTGCTTCATCATTTATGCCTTACTATTACTCATTATATTTTGAATAAGACACGTATTATATTGATACGATATAAAAATTTTAAAGAAGTACGTCTTTATATATATATCTTCAAGACGATACTACCAGGGTTTTATGATGTAGCAAAATTATTTGTATACCTAATAACAAAATGAAAGAGAGTTAATACTATGTTACAACCGATTGTACACGGAATTCTATTAGCACTAGGATTAATTCTACCGTTAGGAGCACAAAATGTTTTTGTATTTAATCAAGGAGCTAATCAAACGAAATTTGCAAAAGCTTTACCAGTCATAATAACAGCTGGACTATGCGATACATTTTTAATAACAATTGCAGTTTTAGGTGTTTCACTGATTTTAATGTCTTTACCTATTTTACAGTTGGTTATTTACATTATAGGTCTTATATTTTTATTATACATGGCTTGGTCTTTGTGGAATGAAAAGCCAAATAATTTAGAAAATCATAACTCTATGAGTGCTAAAAAGCAAATTGGTTTTGCTTTATCTGTATCGCTATTAAATCCTCATGCAATTATGGATACAATAGGTGTTATTGGAACAAGTGCTTCTGTTTATTCAGGGACAGAAAAATTATTGTTCAGTATTTCTACTATTATGGTTTCATGGATATGGTTTATTTCATTAGCTATATTAGGGAAAACATTAGGCTCTATAGATAAGACGGGCAAATATATAATAATTTTAAATAAAATATCTAGTGTTATTGTTATTATAGTTAGTTTGATTATTGTGAAAAACATTTTACATTTAATCTTTTGATATAAGGAAGTATTTCTATGTTCTGAAATGATATTTAAAGAAAGTGCAAAATACTCAAAAATAAAAATGATTAATAAGAAGCATTGTGTTTTTACTCATAAATAAAGCATCCCCAAAGTCGAATTTTTCAAATTCGACTTTGGGGATGCAATATAATTTTGCCGAGAGATTTATCTTAATATATTATTTTTCATGTAATGCAGATTTCAACTCATCACTAGAGTTATTCCACATTTCAATATCATGATTTTTCAAGAATTCACGGATAATCTCAATATTTTCATCACCGATATGATCAATGACAACTTTATGTTTCATAGATTTATCCATCATATTTACATGTTCTGGCATGCTCTTATAACCGCGGCGGATTTTCTTATTAACCATTAAATAACATGCAGTCAAACCTGCATAGTAAGCACCTTGTTCGCCACGTTCAGTCGTTACCCAGCATAACCAATATTCTTTAGCTTCTGGACCTTCAACAGTTTCTTTATCAGTAATCCATTTCACACCTTTTTCAACATCAGCACGTGCATGCATCGCACCAATATCGATAAATGCTTCTTTAGATTGTAAATCTATAAACACGGGTGCAACGTTATCTAAACTGATTGCCCCGATATTTGTCCCTTTATGGCCGTCAAGTGGGTCATTTTTAATAATGTTGAATTTAAAACCTTTATTCTCTGACAAGTGTACACCTCCACTAATTTTCAATGCTATTTTACTGTATCATTTGCGCTATTTCTAACACAATATAATTAATTGAGTTCGTTTAAAATACTGAGAATACGCTCACGTATCACATCATCTTCAATATTATAAATCAGCTCTTTAGGGAAATATAATTTATAATCTTGTCTATTAATACCGGTAATGCTCTGAATCACCATAGATTGACTGCTGATTTCCCGTATTTTCCCGTTACGCTGCAGCAAATGAATCGGCTGGCGGTTAGAGCCTGGTCGGTCATAATCATAAGGCAAATCAGAAAATGATTCGCTGACAAAATAGGAGTCAGGATTAATCCCAGCTTCTTCAAACAGTTCTCTGAGTTCATTCATTGTAATAATAGAACCATCAAACGGCAGAAACTTAAACAAGTCCCGATTAATAAAACGACGCGCTAAATCACTTAAAATCGGGTCGCGTTCTTTAATCCACTCTTTTAAGTAATAAAGAACGACTGCTTCATCCAAATCTACATATTGCTCAATCGTCATCGTGCCTTCAAAGAATGGTATGAAATCAGTAGGGAAACGTTCGAACTCATATCCGTCTTGATATAGTTCTTTGGCACGTTTCAATGTGTTATTCAATAATACTTCCCCACCTCTGCTGACAGGGTGGAAATAAATCTGCCAATACATTTGATAACGACTCATTATAAAATTCTCTACTGCGTGCATACCGCTTTCTTTAATCAAAACCTCATCTTTTGTCGGACGCATTAAACGTAAAATACGTTCCATATCAAATTTGCCGTAAGACACACCTGTAAAATAAGCATCACGTTGCAAGTAATCCATTCTATCCGCATCAATTTGTGATGAAATCATAGAAATAACAAGTTTGTTTTGATGCGTCTTATTAATAACATCTGCGACTTCTTGCGGGAAAGTCGGTGATACACGGCTCAACACTTCATTGACCTCAGTGTCGCCTGTGATAATCGCTTGTGTAAAAGCTTCATGGTCTGTATCAAATATTTTTTCAAAGCTGTGAGAAAATGGACCGTGACCTAAGTCATGCAATAAAGCTGCACATAATGCGAGTGGTCGATCCGCATCATCCCAAGCCTCTCTCCCTCTGAATGATTCATCTATAATTCGTCGTACAATTTCATAAACACCCAGAGAATGGCCGAAACGGCTATGTTCAGCCGTATGGAATGATAAATAAAGCGTGCCGAGCTGTTTAATTCGACGCAAACGTTGGAATTCTTTTGTTTTAATCAAGTCCCAAATCACTTGGTCTTTCACATGGATATATCGATGAATCGGATCTTTGAATACTTTTTCTTCAAATAATTTTTTGGTGCCGTAATTTGTCTCTGCCATCCGATTCCCTCCTTGTATCATATATTTCTGCAGCCAGATAGATTAAAATGCTTTTTTCATTAAAGCTAAGTTCATGACTTCACCATACATTTCATGATGGTATGCGCGTACTAATTCAAAACCTTGTTGGCGATAATATTCAACACCTTCAGTGTTTTGATTATCTACTTCAAGATAAACTGCATCATATTGTCCTTTGAAATGTTCTAATCCTGCATTCAGCAAATCTGTTCCGTAACCTTTACGTTGAGAGGCTGGTCGCACATAATGTGCAGATAAGAATAATTCGCTGCCATTTATAAAGTTTGCGAACCCGACAATTTCTCCATCTTCTTCTGCAACAAGAAAGAGCTGGTCGTTCAATCTTTTTGTTAAATGCTGTTCGTTATATGAAGCTGCTAACAATTCATTAACTGTTCTCGCAGCATAGATATTTAAATACGTATTATACCAAGCTTTAGTTGCGACATCTCTAATGCCCACGACATCTGCTGGTGTTGCTTCTCTTACTTTTCGCATGGCAATTTCTCCCCTTACATATTTCAAAATAATGATTTTATTATATCATAGGTGATACTAGATTCGTTTGAAAATAGCACTGTTAAGCCCTATTAAACGATATTTCCTATTACTATTCTCTTCCCTAAACTTAAAGATGCTAAAGGTAGTGTTCAGCAGAGGTTGCAGTTCATTATCAAAAAAGCCGCTGACATGGCAGCAGCTTTTATATCTATTTTGTTTTTTGCAATTTCTCTTCTTTGCTTTTTAATTCTGCATTCCATTTTTCAGCGATATTCACTGCATATGTATCTTTCAGAATGTCGCCTGGGGCATTGGCATTGCCGATTAAGTAATCTTTTAAAGCCGCACCTAAAAATTCAAGACTATATTCCATTTGATGCATACAAGGTCTTGCTTTGATTTTCGGACAATCTCCGCCAACTAGAATCAAACGGAATTCAATTTGCGCCATTTTTTCTTTGAAATCTTTATAATTTTTGTCTCTTAATGTTTCAGACCAATGATCAATAAATGCTTTCATTGAAGCAGAAACGCTATACCAATATACAGGTGATACAAATAATACCGTATCACTTTTTAATACCTGGTCTATAATTTGTTTATAATCATCTGTATAATCTGTAATCACTTCTCCATTATGTCTCACGTCTCTGACTGGGTCAAAATGGTATTTTGTAAGATCAATCCAGTTATAATCTAAATCTTTTAAAACTATTTTCGCTAATTCTGCTGAGTTCCCTTCTGGTCTGCTGCCTCCGAATAAAACTGTAATCATATGAACATGACGCTTCCTTTCTCAATATAAACACAATTTAATACACTTTTTTCATACCCTATCCAAAATAAAATTGGTAACGTTTACAATCACTCTATTATTATAGGCTACTTCATCTTAATATACCATTTTGATGAATCTTGCATTAATTTTTTGTAAAAATATTGAATAGATTTGTTTAAGAGTGGGTATTTAACCTTTATAAGCAATAAAAAGTACAATACTTAATTTAGGTGTTGATACTAAAAAATTTAAAAAGGTGATTATAATATGGATGATACGAGCTTTGGTAACATTTATATTGACTCCCAACCTGTGACATTAGATTGGGACACTTTAGTAACCGATGAATCCGAAATGGAAGTCGATGGCATCCCACCTTCTTTAATTGATATGTGGGTAAGTAAGAAACAATTAATTCCATCTTACACAAAGGACAATTTGCGTCACTTCTATACTAAAGATGTGCTGAATGCTTGTCGCTCATATGTGAAAGTTTATTAAGGTTTACAGTTAGCTCACATGTGAATTTGTCGATATAGAAAGGACCATGCGATATTTTTGTTTATAAATTATAGAAACAGAATCTGAATTACTTCGTTTTGAAAGACTACTCGCGTAATTACAGATTCTGTTTCTTTATTTTTGTATTTTAGTGAATGCTTCAAAATGTACTACCCTGATTTTATATAAGATGATGCATTATTTCATCAAAAAATCCCTGTACTCTCTGTAGCCTGCTTTAAAAGGAGAACACTAGGGATTTTTCTGTTAGGCTTTCGTTTGCTTACGCTTTGCTAATTTTTCTTTTAGTTTTCGATCTTGTTCTTCTTTACGACGTTTACGTTCTTCATTACGTTTGCGCAAACGTTCTTCTTCTTCTGGGTCGCGTGGTTTTTGAAGTTGTTTTTCAACTTTTTCCATCAATTCGTCTTCTGTCAATGCTGCAAGAGGACGGTTGTTCACGAAAGCGAATGTCTTTCTGCGACCTGGACCGCAGTATGATTGGCAGCCAATCTCAATTTCAGCTTCTGGGTCTAATTTTTTCAACTTTCTTTCTAGAGATTTGCAATTTACTGCTTGGCAATCATCACAAATCAGGAATTTGTTTTGCACTGCTATGTCCACCTCTCTTTATTTATCTTTAAAGTTATCTATTATTTTCGTTATTCATTCAATTTCAACTTTATCTATTTTACCCTTTTTCCGTAAAATTTCAAGGGCGAATTCTGCACAATTCAGTTGTGTGGTTGTTTCTCAGGCTTTCCATGAAAAAAACTGTCTTTCCCGCGTGTGCACCTTTTCGCGGTTAGACAGCTTTTTGTATTATTGACCTTGATAAACGTGGAAAGGCAATGGTTTGATTTCTGATGCTCTCCAACTTTTATAAATAGAAGCGCGTTCAGTGTGATCACCTGTAATTGCGATACCGCAATCTCCGCCGCCTGCGCCTGATGTTTTTGCAGCTGCGCCGTATGTTTCAGCGATATCACACAATAATTTTAATTGCGGTGTTTCAATGTCGACGTTTGCTTCTTTATCCATTTGCTGAATGATTGAACGGTTACGACGAATCATTGATTGTACACCTTTTAAATTATTTGTTTTGAATGCATAAATTAAACGTTCTACACATGATTGCGATTGTTCTAGGAAACGGCCATAAAAATCAGGATCTGATTTTAAACGTTTTACTTCGCTTACTAGGTAAGGCGATGAAGCTGGAGAGCCTGTCCAGCCGATTAAGACTTCCATGTTTTCAGGGGCTTGAAGTGGTTCTGTATAGAGACCTGGCCAGTTTTTCTTCACAACTTCTGCAACCGAGGATGTTTCAATTTGCTGCATCACCCAGTCATGGTCAAATGTGCTGTATGCGAGCCATCCTGTAAAGACACTCACTGCAATATCACCGCACGAACTTAGACTTTGTAATTTCATATTGGCAATCACAGCTAATTTATAGATATTCAAATTCGCTAAATCAAGTTCATAAAATTCGTTCAATACTTTTATGACAGACACAAGAACAGCTGCACTTGAACCTAGACCATACTTATGGCCCGAAACATCATCTAAATTACTATCAATAACCAAATCAAAATGCTTCAATGCTTTGCCACAACTTTTGGCATATTGCTCAAATACTTCAACTGCTGTAATGACATATTTGAGTTGATTTGCTGCATTTGTATCAGAAACGACAATATGATCTTCTTCCCTTTGGAAAGAAATAGGTTCATGGTGAAGTGTTTTTGAGTGGATTGTACCTTCAGCGACTGAAGCCTCTTCTATAGTAGCAGTGACAAAACGATCCACAGCAATTAATACTGATTTGTACCCTGGTTCTGTCACAGCATATTCTCCCGCGATGTATAATTTACCTGGAGCTTTGACTTGAATCATAATGCATCTTCCTCGTTAAGAATTTCAACACCTGTACCGATGTTGCTGGCGATAATTTGTTCTGGATCAAAGTATGAAGTAAGCTTGTCTATCACAGCTTGCTGATCTTTCTTTTGAACTAAGACTTTTACATTAGGACCTGCATCCATTGTAAAATAAGCAGGAATACCAGCTTCACGGCAATCATGAACAAGAGACATTGCTTCGTAACTATCTGAAACTAAGTATGTAAATGGCGGTTCAGCACCTAAATTAGTAGCGTGCATTCGTAATCCATTTGCTTCGAAAACTTCACCTAAACGTTTGAAATCTTTGTCTTTAATGGCTGCTTTTGCCTCTTCAATATCTGCTTCAACACGATCTAACCAATATTGATAAAAGCGAGATGTGTTGCGGGTTAATGACATACCTGCACGGCTTTTCACTTTTTTAGATTTATTATTAATCACTACAAAAATCATCGAAAGCTCATCTTCCCAATGTTCAGCATCAATCGGGTGACTGTATGAAGAAGCATCATCGTGTCCTTTTTCCCATTCAGCAAAGCCGCCGAAGATGCTTCTGCATGCAGAGCCCGAACCGCGTCTTGCGAGTCTCGATAAATCTTTATCTGAAAGTCTCATTTCCAGAGCTTCATTACAAGCAGCTGCAAGTGCTGCAAAAGCGCTGGCAGAAGAAGCTAATCCTGCCGCTGTAGGAACGAAATTAGTACTATCAATGCTTGCTTTTGTATGCGTACCTGCTTGTTTTCTCACTATATCTAAGTAAGCAGATATTTTTTGAGTTTCTTTTTCATTTGCTTTTTCACCATTTAAAAAGAAAGTGTCTTCTTCGAATGTTGGATCAAAGGTTACACGTGTTTCTGTATAGAATTTATCTAAAGTCAAAGAAATACTATTATTCATTGGAATAATCAGTGTCTCATCTGCTTTTCCCCAGTATTTGATCAGCGCAATATTGGTATGCGCTCTCGCTTTGCCAGTTTTCGCCACTTTGAATTACCCTCCTAAACTCTCTATCCAAGTATGATGTGCGCCTGCTTTAGTCACTGCATTTACCACTTTTTCAGCTGTCGCATAATCTTTCACGAGTGTAATGACACTTCCGCCTCGACCACTTCCTGTCAATTTCCCTGCAACCGCTCCAGCTTGTTTTGCTGCATTCAGCAATTTATCTATTTTAGGGTGACTAACAGTTAAAGTTGCTAAGTATGATTGACATTCATTAAATATTTCAGCAAGCGCATCAAAGTTACGCATATTAATTGCTTGGTTTGCAGAATAAACTAATTGTCCAATACGGTCTATAAACTGTTTATTCTCTTTATTATTGTTTACTAATTCATGCACATCACGTACAGCCTCTTTGGTATTCCCTTTTATGCCAGTATCTAAAACTACCATGTATCCAGGAATACGTAATGATTCTAAAGAAGTAAATACGCCCTTTTGGAACCATGTCGGCTGATTTGAAACAATCGTTTGTGCATCTATGCCGCTAGGTTTCCCATGTGCAATCATTTCAGCCCAGTTCACATGCTCAATTAATTCTTCATCACTCAAAGGTTTATCTAAAAAATCAAATGCCGCTCTTGTAAAGGCTACGGCTACTGCTGCACTTGATCCTAATCCTCTAGATGGCGGTAATTTCGCCTCGATTTTAATCATAATCGGTGATTCAATATGACTTTCTGCTTCAAATCTGCTGATTAATGCATGAAGGTGTTCAGGCGCATGTTCAACTTCCCCCTCATATACATCACTTATCATCGTTGAAACAGCTAATTCAGGCATTTCTGCAATTTCTACTTTCACTTTCCCAGAAGAAAAAGGAATAGCTATTGCAGGTTCTCCAAATGTTACTGCATGTTCACCGACTAATATAATTTTACCATTTGATTCTCCGTAGCCTGTTCGTGTCATATTCTCATCACCTTCAACACTTTCCCGAATTTCTTGAAGTATATCTGCATATCAATTGCACGCTAAAACAGCCAGCCATTCTCTTTATGGACTGATAGATGGCTAGATATATTCTTAACTGAATGCATTTTTCTTATATACATATTGTCTTTATATACTCTGTTTATTTTAAACATTTTGCTTATATATTACTATAAATTTTTGGAAATTGTTTAAATACCGTCTTATTATAGCTTATCTTTCATTTAATTTTATCCTACTTTAGGTTGAAAAATTAAGACCAGATAATAAACTTCTCTCTTATTTTACCTAAAAACATAAATGATTTAAATCATTTGGACATAAATTTGTCATAAAAATACTGTGCTGCTTATTCATATAAAACACGCTAAATAGGAGATGCCTCGCTTTACAGCTGATTGCATCTCCATATTTTAGTCATCCATTTTAGCATTGATTTTAGCATTCCGTTCAATCATACGATCAAAATACTTTTCAAATCGTGTCCATTCTTCATCTGTTACTGGGTCCATATTTAAAGTAGCACCTAAGTCTTTTAAAGAATGAAGCAATTTAAACATTACATCATTCACAGTTAAATCATGTCCTAATAATGTTTCTAACGAAGCCATGCATGAAGGATCAATATCCGGATATTTAAATTTTGTTTCTTCACCTTGTAATGCATGATTATAAAAATTACGCATCATTTCAGCACGTTCTTCTCCCGAACCTTCTACACATAAATAAATTTGGACTGCTATTCCACCACGTACTCGTCGTTGTGATATACCAGCAAATTTCTTACCATCAATACTCAAATCAAATTTACCAGGACAATAAGACCGCTCAATTTCTTTTGTGTCGATTTGAACATTTTCATCTTCGAACATCTTACAAATCAGCTCATACATTAAATTAAACGCCTTGTCGATGGATACTTCTGTCTTCCCTTTAAAAATTAAAGAGATATTCAAAATACCTTGATCTAACACAACACCTAAGCCGCCTGAATTGCGCACAATCACATTGTAACCACATTCATCTACTAGATAACGAATGCCATCTTTCAAATGAGGCAATCGCGCATCATGGGTTCCTAAAATTACCGTGTGCTGATGAATCCAAGTACGGACCACACTGCATGATAAATCTTTGCCCGCACTTTCTGAAAAGGTATCGTCAAAAGCAAATGACTGCATTGGCGCTAAACCAGTAGAATGATCAATGTAGCGCCAATCTGAGCCATTAAAATATTCTTGTCTTAAATCCATTATTGTAAAGTTTGTGCTGCAGTGATAATTGATAAGTTATAAACGTCTTCAGTTGAGCAACCGCGTGATAAGTCATTCACTGGAGAATTCAAACCTTGTAATACTGGTCCGATTGCTTCATAACCGCCTAAACGTTGTGCAATTTTATAACCAATATTTCCAGCTTCTAAGCTTGGGAAGATGAAGACATTTGCATCGCCTTTAATTTTAGCATCTGGTGCTTTTTTAGCAGCTACTTTAGGAACAATCGCTGCATCAAATTGGAATTCACCATCGATAACAACATCAGTTAATCCTTCTTCTTCCGTTTTTTCTTGTGCCAATTTAGTAGCTGATTCTACTTTTTCTACATCATCAGATTTTGCTGAACCTTTAGTTGAGAAGCTTAACAAAGCAACACGAGGATCCATTCCGAAACTTTTCGCTGTTTTTGCACTTTCAACAGCAATTTCTGCTAAGTCTGCTGCTTCTAATGTTGGATTAATAGCACAATCTCCGAATACATATTGTTCGTCACCTTTAATCATAAAGAAAACACCTGATGTTTTAGACACACCTGGTTTTGTTTTAATAATTTGCAATGCAGGACGCACTGTATCTCCAGTTGAATGTGCTGCACCACTTACGAGTCCATCAGCTTTACCAGTGTAAACAAGCATTGTTCCGAAATAATTCACATTATTCAACATATCTTCAGCTTGTTCTTTTGTTGCTTTACCTTTACGACGCTCAACAAAAGCATCTACAAGTTCTGGTTTCAAGTCACTTGTTTCAGGTGTAATGATTTCAATTCCAGAAATATCTAACCCTTTATCATCGGCAAGTGATTGAACTTTTTCAGCATCACCTAAAACGATAGGTTCTACATAATCAGTTGAATGTAATTTTACTGCTGCTGTTAATACGCGTTCATCTTCACCTTCCGGCAATACGATTTTTACGTTTTTTCCTGAAAGTTTGTCTTGTAATACATTTAATAAACTAGGCATAATGTCCTCCTCAAATTTACGAGTTTATTTTTACCATCCTTAATTATACGTCATTTAGAGCAACATTTCACGCGCTAATACATAATCAATTTCTATGCTTTCAATCACGCTTTATGATAGAATTTTTAGTGAAATAATAGATAATTAAAGGAGCGATTTAAATGAGTCAAGCAGCAGAAACTTTAGATGGTTGGTACAGCCTCCATTTATTCTATGCAGTAGATTGGCCTACATTACGTCTTGTACCTGATGAAGACCGTATCCAAATCGTTCAAGAATTCCATGATTTCTTGGACAAATTAGCGTCAGTACGTGATGATCATAATGGCGACCATGCGCTATATAATATTACAGGTCAAAAAGCCGACATCCTTTTATGGGTTTTACGTCCTGAAATGCAAGAATTGAACTCAATCGAGCTCGCACTTAACAAATTACGTATTGCAGATTACTTAGTACCTACTTATTCATATGTTTCTATCATTGAACTCAGCAACTACTTAGCTGGCAAATCAGATGAAGACCCATATGAAAATCCGCATGTAAAAGCACGTTTATATCCTGAATTACCACATTCAGATTATATCTGTTTCTATCCAATGAACAAACGCCGTAATGAAACATACAACTGGTATATGCTATCAATGGAAGAACGCCAAAAATTAATGTATGACCATGGTATGATTGGTCGTAAATATGCTGGTAAAATCAAACAATTTATCACAGGATCAGTTGGTTTTGATGACTACGAGTGGGGTGTCACACTATTTGCACAAGACCCACTACAATTCAAAAAAATTGTTTATGAAATGCGCTTTGATGAAACTACAGCACGTTACGGCGATTTCGGCAGTTTCTTCGTAGGACATGTCTTGCCAGAAGAAACTTTAGAAACATTCTTCAGAATCTAAACTATCAATGAAATCAAAATGATATTCAAATTAATTATAAATGCCTCGGTAAAGTAAAACCTTCATTTTACCGGGGCATTTTCATATTCGCGTTAAATAAGTTTTATTAAATAAAATCCCTAACATATATTTATACTTTTAAGCCTCATTTTTGACGTACACTATAAAAAAGTGGATTAAACTATAAAAAAGTTGTATAACAGGCTTAAAGAAACCGTTTTCATATCGTACGAATTCTACGACTTCATTCAAATGAAACAAATTGATTTCAAAAAATAAAAACTAAAGGATTAAAAAATTAACATCAGCGGAACAGCAAAATGTCTTATTGGAAAAGATGGTTCAGCAATAAGCGACTCAGTTTTAGGACCTATAGGATTTTGAGGTGGCGGTCTAGTAGGTATAACGACATTTTGTGATATCTAATAAAGATAGTAAATGTCTTAAAATCAGTGATTTTCTTATTTAAGACATAATTAAACGCTAAAGGATTGATGTATAATGCAATACCGATTATCTACTTCTTCTTTATCATTTGGATTATCACATATAAAAGAAAAATAAAGATAAATATAAAAAACTGTACTAAAAACATTGCTTATCTATGTATAAAGACGAACGGAACTTGCCTATTTACTTAGCGCAAGTTCCTTTTTGCTCCCATTTATAGTCATGCTATATAATATATAAGTCAAAGACAGAATACTGCACAACACAAAAAGTGAGCGACACCTATGTACCACCCTCTGTATGCTGCCTAACACAGCCTAAACAATAGTGGCACTGACCAAAGGCATCCCTCACTCTAAATGCCGGCAGTATCTGCCTGCAAGCGCACACGTGTATGGCTTGTAAATACAGTGTCGCTCATCCCTTGTGTAGTGTCCCTGGAGAACTTTGCCACTACTTGTCAATCTCTCTGGTTAACTGCGAAGCGATGCCAACCGTCGCTACTCAGTTAACAGCTTTCAACAGCCAACCATTATAACTTTAACCGTTTTGAAATATTTGAAACATAAAGTAATGATAAAAAAACCATATAATGGAACACCTCTAATTTACTTATATTCTATATTCAAAATTAATTTTAAATTACACAACTACGACTTTCACAACATTCTATATTTCCATTCGTAGAGTCTTTTACTTATAGCTCATTTTATAATCAAATCCAAAAGCATTTACTTTTAACCATTATATTCGTTCTCTTATTTTGTTGTTTTTTCAATTTATTTTAATATATTTTTTTATTCTTAGACCCATTTAAAGTGTCTTGATTCCTAATTTTTACATGAATATTACAAAATAATACCTTGAGTATCTTTAGTTTTTACGACATAATCGTAATAGTCCATGTAATTTTCAAAAAAATCGAAATTTATGTGAAAATAAAATACGCCTATTAAATGAGTGATAACATGATTTTAGGAAATAGAAACAGTTATATAGAAGATACACCTGAAGAAAAGTTGGCTAAAGACGCTATTATGTTAGCTGGTAGAATTCTTTTGGAGTCCGGTGCTGAAGGAACACGAGTCGAAGGTACTATGAATCGAATGGCTGAAACTTTAGGATACAAAGAAAGCAACAGCTTCGTTACAAACACGGTCATCAATTTCTTATTAGATAACCAAACCACTCCCCGCATGTACCGAATCGAATCACGAGACACCAATTTAATTAAAATTTCTCAAACGAATTCAGTCTCTCGTCAATTAAGTGCTGGTCAGATTACACTTAAAGAAGCATATGCGCAATTGAGACAAATATATAAAGATAAACAGACACATGATTTATTATACAAAGGCATCGCAGCAGCAATTATTTCCATCAGTTTTTTATATCTGCAGACTGGAAATTTCATAGATATCTTAGCCACAATTTTTGCAGGAAGCTTAGGTTATTTAGTTGTGGAATCATTATATCGCGCAAATTTAAAAACATTATTCATACCAGAATTTTTAGGATCTGCAGTGATAGGTGCTATTGCTATCTTTGGACACAGTATGGTGCCTGATGGTTCACTTTCTGCCATCATTATTGCATCCGTTATGCCGATCGTACCTGGTGTACTGATTACCAATGCAATTCAAGATTTATTTGGTGGTCATATGATGATGTTTACGACAAAATCTTTAGAAGCACTTGTGACTTCGTTCGGCATTGGTGCTGGCGTTGGCACTATGCTGTTGATATTTTAGGAGGTTGCTTATGTTTTGGTTATTAAATTTTATATTCAGCTGCATCGCCTCCCTCTTCTTTTGTGTGATTTTTGATGCTCCCAAACGTATGTATATTTGGGCAGGATTAGTTGGTGCTTGTGGATGGATGGTTTATATTGTATTATTTCGCGGTTTAGAACTACATACGATCTACGCATCCTTTTTTGGCAGTTTAGCTTTAGGTCTCTTGAGCCATGTCATGGCACGTTTCAAAAAAGAGCCCGTTATCATTTTTATGGTACCAGGAATCATTCCTTTAGTACCTGGAGGATTAGCTTTTGATGCTACGAAGAGTCTTGTTATTTTACAATTCGGCAACGCTGTAAAGACTATGTTGGAAGTAACGCTAATTGCGGGCGCCATCGCAGCGGGTTTATTATTTTCAGACCAAATTGCACGTTTAGTAATTACCGGCAAAAGCACATTTCTTAAAAAAAGAAATTTAAACAATTAAGGTGGACCTGCAATAATTTATTGTAGGTTCTTTTCAATACTTATCTTTTTCTTCTTATATACTTTTTTTATAAAAGTTAAGAGAAAACACTTGCCTTTAATATTCAGAATATTTAAAATATAATTAAGAAGAACAAAAATACTACTCTAAAAACATCATACGAATAAAACGAAAGAAGGTATTTACATCATGAAAAAACAACTTAAACTTTATTTTAAAGGTAGTCCTTCAGAAATTCGTTATTTAGAAGAACAGCAAAAAGACGGGTATATGCTGACAAACATTAAAAACGGCATTTATACTTTTGAAGAAAATTCGACTGTCAGCGATACGAAACTACAAGTAACTTTTGTTAGAAGCGAAGATTTAAAAGAACCAAATACTAAAGTAGAAAAAAGCCCTTTCCTTTCAGTTTTAGCAAAACAACTGAATTATTCTAAGTACACGGTACTCTATAGTTATTTAAAAGAAAAAGATAATCCTATTTATAATTTAGCAGACACTAAAGCAGCCGAACACGAATACCTCAGTTTTTTCAAACGTATCATTTTTAGTTTAGCAGTACTCACTATGTTCGTTTGTGTAGCCTTTTGGTCTTACTTTACTGCGATTGGAAAGCCGTCATCAACACTTTTGATGCCAATGCAAATTATGATAAGTATTTTTATAATATTATCTCCGTTTAACATTCTAATCAACCGCCGTATTAGAAAAAATTGCCCCAAAATCGAGGATGAACTTTATTTAAGTTATTCAGTTTCTGTTAAAAGCCCAGAATCACAGCCAGATATCGATAGCCTTAAATTTTTAGGTGCATGGCGATACCAAACTGATAAAGAAGGTAAATATTACTATAATTTATTCAGCAAAGAGCCTAAGGATGTTATTTTAAAAAATGTAAGTGCAAAACTGCACTTGCCTGAAGAAGATGTTTATGTTTATTCACGATTTTATTTATTTCCAATAACGATGCATTTTTAATACTCTTGAACCTTTTTGCGTTCAAGAGAGGTTTAATATTTTAATTTTGAACTGTGTATTCATTTATACTATTGTCATCTCTAGGTTCTTCTTACCTATTTGAAAATATCAATCACGAAATAGAAAACAACAACCGTCCAACACTTTTATTAAAGTGGACGGTTGTTGTTTTACTAGTCATATTTAGACTTGCTGAAGCGTTTCTTCACAAAATATATAATACCGATAATAAGTAAAATAATTAAGACAATAAGTACAATACTTGAGAAAGAATCGAAAGCAGCGGAAATTTTCGGCCATGCTTCTCCAGCTTGTTGTCCAAGTATAACGAGCACTGTATTCCAAATCAGCGTTCCAAGTGTAGTTAATATTAAAAATGAAATCAGCGGCATATTAGTTGTTCCTGCAGGTATTGAAATTAAACTTCTGATAACTGGAATAAACCGTGCAAAAAAGACAATTTTTTTACCATGATTATCGAACCAACCAGTTGCTTTGTCTAAATCACTTGCTTTAAAGCGCAGTATTTTACCAGTTTTACCGTTTGCTAACTTCTGTAATCGCTCTATAGATAAAAAGCGCCCAATAAAATACAGTACGATCGCCCCAAATACAGAACCAAGTGTTGCAGCAATAATCACGCCAATAATATTCATATTAGAATGTAATGTTAAAAAACCGCTGAATGTTAAGATTAACTCTGATGGAATGGGTGGAAAAATGTTTTCTAAAGCTATTAGCAAGAAAACACCGAGGTAACCAAATTGATCGATAAATTGCTCGACCATTTTTTCCATATTGTTCCTCCTACATCATTTTTAAACAAACAAGATACAGCATACATCTTATTTGTTTTTAATAACTTATATAATTCCATTAAGCATTGCAAGTAATATCCTGTTTTTCTTTAATTCCAATACTTTGCCCCTTTAATTATTGAATGCATTAAAGGGGCAAAAAGACGCAATATATTCAATTTTTCATTAAGATAGTTGTCATGTATCTCATTTTTTATTGGGTTCAATACTTCTAAGAACAAAAATGAAGCAATGAAAACACAATTTGGTTTTCATCGCTTTATATTTTATAGTCTAATCTATTATTTAATCTCACTTTGCTTTGTAGAAGCTTCTTTATCTGAATCTGGCTCATCAATCATAGACTCCACTTTTGCTTGGCTTGTGTCTAAGATTAATCGACTTAACTCATCTTTATTGATTCTCTTCAATTTAGGATAACGAACAATAAAGAATATAAGACCAAGTATCAACCAACCAGCCAATGCAATATAAGATGGCATAGACAATGCAGCAGGTGATCCTGGAATTAACAATAATCCTAAGAAGATAGCAGCGAATACCGAGCCAATAATCGCAAATGTTTTATATACAGGCGCGTAAGTATTGCTGGCTTTGTTATAACTGAATAATTTTGCTGCTGATAAACAAGTAATTAAATATGCTACTGATACACCTGTTGATGACATATCGACAATCCAAGTAAGTGCAGTACGACCAAGCCACGGTGCAATCAATGTCAATGCAACTAAGAATATAATCGCAACATAAGGCGTTTTATACACCGGATGCAATTTGCTGAAGACACGAGGCATTATGCCTGAACGTCCCATTGAGAAAAGCAATCTACTAGCGCTCATTAAAAATCCATTCAAGCCAGTAAAAATCCCCATAATAATCGCAATTGCTAATACAGAGAGTCCAACATAGCCAAATGCTTGCTTAGTGACTGCGCCTGTAACCCAAAGGTTTCCGTTTAAGCTTGAACCACTTTTACCTAACCATGCAGTATATAAAATCATTAAAACATATGTACCTGCGGCTGCAAGTAAACTGTATACGATTAATTTAAATGTTTTATTCGGTGAAAAACTGAATTCTTCTGCTGTTTGCGGAATGTTATCAAATCCAACATATGCCCATGGCGCAACAGCCACAATCATAATGATAGATGTAAACCAACCTTCATGTTTTGCTGTTAAAGGCTGTAAATTACTGAATGAAAAATCTTTGCCGAAGAATGAACCAAAGAACATCAATAATACGACAATAACCATTGCAACACAGAAATAATACTGCAAGCTTCCTGATACGTGTGCGCCACGAATCGTAATTAACATAAATACAAGTAATAATACTGTTGCAATAATAATTTCAGTCAAATAGACGTCCCAACCAGCAATCGTATAGAGCTTACCATGCTCTAATACACTTGGCATCATGAATTTCAAAAGCAAACTAAACGCGGTGGCATTTAAGGCTACAACACAAATATAACCAAATGTCAGAAACCAAGAAGAGAAGAAACTGACATAACGACCGAAACTTAAGTAACTAAACGCAAATGCCCCACCGGAAACCGGAAAATGTTCAACAAGTGCGCCGTAACTTACAGCGATAATTATCATTAGTAAAGCGCCTATTGTAATACCAATAGCTGCGGAAATGGAACCGGATTGTTTAATCCAGTCACCCGGAAGGATAAAAGAACCCCAACCGATACATGAGCCATATGCTATAGCCCAAACGAATTTTTCTGATAGGTTTTGCTGTAAATCTCCACGATCTACTTTTTTATGGATATTTTCTTTATTTTTCTGTCCCATAATAAAAACTCACCTCATTCGATACATTATACCCTGTGAGGCGAGTTTTTGAACCTATTTCGCTATTTATTTTTTAATTTTTAGTGCTTGTACGAGTAATGTTACCCATGAAGCGATGAAAAGTACACCGCCGATTGGCGTAATGGCACCAAGTGGTTTAATTTGTGTCAATGACAATACATAAAGTGAACCACTGAAGATAACAATGCCGCCAAACATCATCCAACCTGCTGCTTTTAATTTCATTTTTGTAGTACCACTTAAAATACCAATACCGATTAATCCTAAACTATGATACATTTCGTATTGTGTGGCTTTTTGCCAAACATCTAAATAATGTTCTGATAGTTTGCCTTCTAAAGCATGGGCACCAAAAGCACCTGTCGCAATGGATAACGCTGCTGCCCCTGCGCCAAGAGCTAAAAATGTTTTCATTGATTTTAGATTCACTATGAAACTCTCCTTTATAAATATAATAAGGATGCCAAAGATATTTTTAGCAATTTCCTATTTTTAATTCTGTTTCTCAACTCGCTAGAAATCGAATATTGAATCACCGTTTCCGAGTTCATCGTCAGTTACCATTTTATTGGAATTTCCAGGCGGTGTCGATGTATTTGATGTCGAGTTAGAATGAGATACTTTCCCACCCATCGCTTCAATCTCAGCTGCAGTAATACCTGAATGTACTGTATGGCTAGCGGTATTTTTAATTCCAGTTTTATTGGAACTAGAAGTTTGATACGTTTTATTATATCTTGATTTCACGTTTTGATTGTTATCACTTTTTGGTCTTGTGTCCGCATATAATGAAGTTAAAGTATGGATAGCATAAATATGTTTTTGAAAATCCGCTTCACTTTCCGCCTCATTTGCTTGTACGAGTTCTTGCTCAATCAACGAGATAATTTTATCTTTATCCACGCTGCGCCTCCTCTCCGCACCAATCAATCGGCGTCTCACCGTGTGCCTCTAAATAAGTATTTGCTCTAGAGTATGGTTTAGAACCGAAGAAACCACGATAAGCTGATAACGGGCTCGGATGTACCGACTTGATGACATCATGTTTAGAAGTATCAATTAGTCTCTCTTTTTGCTGTGCAGGTTTTCCCCATAATATGAAAACCACATGGTCACGATATTCTGAAACTGCTTTAATAATTTCATCAGTAAACACTTCCCAACCGATATTACGATGTGAAGCAGCTTCACCTTTACGAACAGTAAGTACTGTATTTAAAAGAAGTACACCCTCTCTCGCCCAATCTTGCAAGTGAGAAACGGTACGTTTGCATCCAATATCATCTTCTAATTCCTTATACATATTCCGCAAGGAAGGCGGAAATTTACCTTCCGGCTGAACAGAAAAAGCTAAGCCATGTGCTTGCTTTGGACCATGATACGGATCTTGTCCGATAATTACGACCTTTACCTTATCAAAAGGTGTTAAATCAAAAGCCTGATAAATATTTTCTTTATCTGGATAAACAGTTTTTGTAGAATATTCTTTGTCTAAAAAGTCATGCATTTCTTTAAAGTCATGTCGGTTTGTTATATCATGAAATACTTCTGACCAATTCATGGAATCACCTCATCGTTATCATAACATAGTATCCCTTAAAGCAAGAGTTTAGACGTAGTTAACCCACCTTCCATCCCTTATACTTCCCACACCTTCATATCGCTAAATCGAGTCTTATGCAATATGATGTTGCTAGTGATTTAAACATGATAAAATGTAAGAAAAGAGTACGCGAAGGAGTGTATGTTTAATGGCATTGAAAAAAGTATTAACAATTGCAGGCTCAGATACAAGCGCAGGCGCTGGCATGCAAGCAGATTTAAAAACGTTCCAAGAGTTGGACACTTACGGTATGGTAGCATTAGCTGCTGTAGTCACAATGGATCCTAAAACTTGGTCTCATGATGTTACACCGCTTCCATTTGATTTATTCAATAAACAATTGGAAACAGCAATTTCTATCGGACCAGACGCAGTCAAAACAGGTATGTTAGGTTCTGAAGAGATTATCAAACGTGCTGGTGAAGCCTTTACTGAATCTGGTGCGAAATACTTTGTAGTCGACCCAGTTATGGTCTGCAAAGGTGAAGACGAAGTATTGAATCCAGGCAATACAGACGCAATGATTAAATATCTATTGCCTAAAGCAACAGTTACAACACCAAACTTGTTCGAAGCAGGACAATTATCAGGTTTAGGCACACTAAAATCTATTGATGATATGAAAAAAGCAGCTAAAATAATTCACGACCAAGGCGCTGAAAATGTAATCATCAAAGGCGGCAAAGCGCTAGACCAAGATAAATCTTATGACTTGTATTATGATGGTGACAAATACTACCAATTAACAACAGATATGTTCCAACAAAGTTATAACCATGGCGCAGGCTGTACATTCGCTGCAGCAACAACTGCAAACTTAGCAAACGGCCAATCACCTAAAGATGCAGTTGTAAATGCGAAAGCATTCGTAGCTTCAGCAATTAAAAACGGTTGGAAAATGAATGAATTCGTTGGCCCCGTTGATCACGGTGCATATAATCGTATTGAAAAAATCGATGTAGATGTCAAAGAAGTATAAAATTAATTTTAAAGCGCGGCATTGCTCTAAATTGAGTGATGCCACTTTTTATATACATCAAAACTATTAATACAACCCCTCATATTTAATTATAGTTACTTTTCAAAATTTCAACTCGAAGGCTCTCGGTAATTAGTCTGAGAAGAAGATGGTCTCATTGTATGAGTGAAAGTTGATGCTAAAGCCTCATGTTTTCAAGTTGAATATCTAATACAATAATTAATGTAGAGGGAGCGGCACAAGTGTAAATCCGAAACAATCCTGAACATAGATTCTAATGATAATCGTTACACCTTTCTACCCACCCTAAAATGTCAGCTCCCTCTCAAATATGATGCAATAAAATCGCGTATAACCTCCTAAATAGACGTGAAATTCATATCCTAACTTAAACATGAAATTGCATTAACAGTTAATCTAATCATTGAATTTAAAAAGCCGTAAATTGTCTTTCCCCTGACACAATTTGCAGGCACACCCTAAAAATATAGCATCACTGTCCCTTGTGAGATTGTCCCTTCTCTCAAGTTACCTGATTTGTCCCTTCAGGTTCGACAGTGGTGCTTTATTTATGTGAAAAATAAAAAACACGGAAAGCTACGCATATGCGCAAACTTCCCGTGCTGAAATTGATTCTTAAATTTAATTAATACCTTCCATGTCAATTCCTGACTCGTGTTCACGTTTTCTTTTCTCTTGAACCCACCACAATGATTTTTTAGGATTCTCAGCTGCTTTTTTAAAGTCTTCATCTGAATCCACATTCGGATATGATCCTTTAAGTGATCTAGATGCAGTGTTGGTATGCATGAAGAGGACTACTAGGAACCCTACAATACTGACAGCTGTTAGATAAAATGCCGGCATTAAAGGATTTCCTGTTTTCGCAACTAAAGCCGTAGCGATTAAAGGTGTTGTTCCTCCAAATAGTGAAACAGAAACGTTAAAAGTAATGGCTAATGTACGGTACCGGATATGCGTAAAGAATATCGTCGGTAATGTACCTGGCATTGTTCCTTCATATGTCGCAAGGAAAATACCTAAGATTAAAATTCCAATAGCAACTGGGAAAATAGCTTTTAAATTGATGAGCCAGAATGCCAAAATACTGAATAGAATAATACCGCCTAAACCAAACAGCATGACTTTCTTATCTCCGATTTTATCTGCTGTTTTACCATAAAATAGCGCTAATGGAATCATAATTGCCATAATACAAGTGATTAAGACAGTGACCAAGCCATTTTTGACACCTATAACTTCTTCTAAGTACGACGGTAAATAGGATGTAACCATATAATTCGTCACGTTAAAGAAGACAACCATTACGAAACACACAATGATGTCTTTATAATAAAATCGTACGCTTGTCCAAAAACCGATTTTATCACGTTCATCTTGCTTAGATAATTCATTCTCATAAATAGGTGTTTCTTCTAAATGTGTTCTTAAGTATAAACCAACAAAACCTAAAATCAGTCCGAAGAAGAATGGAATTCTCCAACCCCATGCTGCCATTTGTTGATCATTTAATGAGAAAAACAAGACGCCGCATAATACTGAAGCTGCGATATAACCGGATAGCGTACCGATTTCTAATCCGCTTCCTAATGAATTGCGTCGATTATCTGGTGAGGTTTCTGCCACATATACCATAGCACCAGCGTACTCTCCACCAGTTGAAAACCCTTGGATAATTCTACCTATCAATAAAAGTATGGGAGCCCATATTCCGATTTGATCATATGTCGGCAAACAACCGATGAGTACTGTTGAAATAGCCATCATTACAATCGTGATAGTCAATACTATTTTCCGTCCGAATTTATCACCTATAATACCGAAGATAATACCTCCGACAGGGCGTAATAAAAATGCAATTGCAAAGGTTGCAAATGTAAATACTAATTTTAATTGATCATTCTGAACATCTGAAAAGAAGTTCTTACTAATAATAACTGCTAAATAAGAATAAAGTCCGAAATCGAACCATTCCATAGCGTTACCTATACCAGTTGCGACTACGCTCCTTTTAGCCACACTGGCGTCCACGCGATTAATTTTGTTTTTATCAAAACGCATGTACTTCATCTCCTCTACGTTTAGTGATAAAACACATGTAATTACATACCACTATTCTAAAGTATGAAACAGAAATTTTTCATAAAAACAATTATTAACATTTTTAAATGTTAGATACGTTAACGTATTAAATTTCGCAAAAAGTAATGAAAAGAAAAATATTATTCAAAAGAAAAGATGAAGCAACCGTTTTTGAAAATCAATATTTTATAAATAGCACCATAATATACATAAAAATAACCCCATTCATTAAGTCAGTAATGAATAGGGCTGTATACGTCGCTTTATAAATTCAGTATTTTAAAATTGATTGTGCAGTTATCTTGTTTATTGTTATATTTCATAACTTCATGCATCTAATAGAGCATTTAAGATTGCTAGTATACAAAACTTCAGTGAAATAAATCAGCAGTGGTATAAACAAAAACAATCCTTTCTTTTTTCATCTTATGTGATGAAACTTTTGAAAGGATTGCAGTGTTTAACGATTATTTTCTATATTTTAATTTAGCAAATGCATCATGCTGATGAATAGATTCTTCATTACGACATTCAATGTCAAATCCTTCTGCCCAGTCTAATTCGACTAAATCAGCTGCGATTAAACGAATTAAATCTTCGACAAAGCGTGGATTTTCATAAGCACGTTCTGTCACTCTTTTTTCATCCGGACGTTTTAAAATCGGATATAAAATAGAGCTGGCATTGGCTTCCATAGCATCTAAAATAACCTCTTTATAGTCTGTCGGTAAAGTTGCTGAAGGGTCGATGTACATTTTCACAGTGATTACACCGCGTTGATTATGTGCTGAGTATTCACTGATTTCTTTTGAACATGGGCATAATGTTGTAACTGTGGCTTGAACTGTCAATTCTTTACGTGTCACTTGATCGCCTGCAACAGCTAAACCATATGTTACATCTGCATTCCCTACTGCTTTTATATTAGTAACTGGGCTATAGCGGTTAAAGAACCATTTACCAGATACATCTACACCAGCTGAACTTTGTTTCATATGTTTTTCTAGAGTATGCAAAACAGCTTCTAAATTGTTAAATGATAGTTCCAAACCATTATCATAATGTTTCTCAACACTTTCTAAAATACGGCTCATGTTGATGCCTTTTTCTTCACGCGTCAAACTTGTAGAAAAGGCAAATGTACCCGCTGTTTGGTAATTATCAATAACGACTGGATAAACTAAATTTTTGATACCTACTTCTTCTATTTCAAACAAAAAATCTTTGTGCGTGCTTTGTAAGTCGGTCATTTCTTCTTTAACGGTAGGCTTTGTACCTTCTATTGGATCAACAGAACCGAAGTGTCTCCAACGACCTTCACGTGTTGTTAAATCAAATTCACTCATCTGTGTGCGCCTCCACTTATGATTCAAATTTATATGTCCAATAGGCTTCTTGTTCTAAGAAACCTTTGGCTTCGTCTGGTACTTGCGGTTCTGCTAATTGTTGCAAGAACGGACCAGACTGTGATGCATGTGCTTTAAATGCATTTAACTTTGTATCTCTGTATTCACTGATATCATTGACAACATCAGGTTCTCCTAATTCATCAATGGCATCATTGCTGAAAGCAACCAATTGCAAACGTGGTCGCTCATCTTTCGGCATACGGCCTACTGTACGAACAACAGCATCTGCTGTAGCTTCGTGGTCAGGGTGAACAGCATAACCTGGATAAAATGAAATAATCAATGAAGGACGAAGTTCTTCAATCAAAGACTGTACCATTCCATCGATTTTTTCATAAGGTTCGAATTCTACTGTTTTATCACGATAACCCATTTTGCGTAAATCTTTGATGCCAATTGCTTTTGCGGCTTCTTCTAATTCGTGTTCACGAATTTCCGGCAGTGATTCACGTGTCGCAAAAGGCGGATTCCCCAAATTACGTCCCATTTGACCAAGCGTCAAACAAGCGTATGTTACAGGCACGCCATTATCAATATAACGTGCTAGAGTTCCTGCTGATGAGAACGTCTCATCGTCAGGATGCGGAAAAATAACTAATACTTGGCTTTCCTCTGACATGTTACGCCCTCCTTATAATTGGAAAGGAACAGTGCTGATTTCTAAAGTTGCTGCTAACTGTCCTTCATAATTAAATCCTGCTAATAAAAACTCATTATTTTCATTAACTTCATAATGTGTTAAACCTTGTACATAAACCCAGCCATTATCTTGCAGCTTTAAACCTACTCTGAATGGATCTTTGCCCCCGCCTTTCAGTTTTGCATGTTCAAAAACTACTTTTATATTCCTTAAAAAAGTTCCTGCATTAAAGACACGTTGATCAAAATGATTTGCATATGCCCCATTTGTTGTTTCGACATGCAGATAAACCGGCTGGTCTACATACGATTCAAGTAAACCTTGTACTTTTTCGTATTCAATCGGTTCCACTTCGTTCACTCCCTTGCGTAAAACGCAACAAATAGAATTAGTTCAGTAATTCATTTATATATTTTACTTCGTTATGTTCATTATTTTCTATCTAACGATTGAGTTGTCGTTTCTTGTATCACTTCATTGTACTAAATCTGCGTATATAAATATATCGTCTTGCTCAATTTATTCCGACAATTTAAGTAAGATTTATTTTCTTGTTAAATCTTGCTGCTTTCTTGCTTTAATATAAAGCCGTTCATAATTTAGAAACAATATTTTAATTATATAACTGTTTGCCGAGTTTCTAAAGAGGTTATTGTGATATTTCTGGTTTTTCATACTATATACCGTTTTTACTAAGAAAGCGTGCAACATCTCCTCCCATTTCAAAGATAGAGAGACATTGCACTCGCATGTTTTTATGTATTAATTGTCATTAAACACTCTGATATTTTTTCTCTTACTTTTATTTAGTCATATCTTTTTTGGAGACTGTTTATAATATTTGTTTAAATTTTCTACTAAACAACTTTACTATTTTTGTTTTTTAAATTGATTATTATAAATACCAACGTGCTTTACTATCTGTTTATCATTGTCGTAGTTATAATAGAAATGTATTCAAAGACAGTAGGGGGAAAAGTCCCCTATTTTCTTTGCTATTATTTTTCGAGGAGGATATCATTGAAAATTATTAATTTAGGTAATCGTCATGACGCTTCATTTTATGCAGCATGCGAATTATTCAATCAAATCACACGCAATCCTAAGAGCAAACTAGGATTAGCAACGGGCGGTACAATGGTAGATGTCTATGCAAATTTCGTGAATTTATTAAAAATGAACGATGTAGACGTTTCAAATGTAGAAACGTTCAACTTAGATGAATATGTCGGATTATCACAAACTCATCCTGAAAGTTACCATCACTATATGCAGAAAGTATTGTTTGAACAATATCCTTATTTCACTGCAAATAATATCCATGTTCCTATTGGTGATGCAGCTGACTTAGACGATGAAGCAAAACGCTATGAAGCTATGGTGCGCGAACGGGGACCTGTAGATATTCAAATACTTGGTATTGGCGAAAATGGACATATCGGTTTTAATGAGCCTGGAACATCCAAAGAAAGTGAAACACGTGTCGTAGATTTAACTGAAAGTACAATTCGTGCAAATAGCCGCTATTTTGATACAGAAGAGGAAGTACCTAAGCAAGCAGTTTCTATGGGTTTATCTACAATTATGTCAGCAAAACGTATTATCTTGCTTGCTTTTGGAGAGAAAAAGAAAGATGCCATTACAAAATTAGCAAGTGGTATTGAAGATGCAGATGTACCTGCTACTATCTTGTATGAGCACCCGAATGTAGAAATTTATGTTGATGAGGCAGCTGCTCCAGATGATATGGGACGCGAAGACTAGTCTTTAATGTACGTTTGATTTCTGAACTTCGGGGTATATAAATTATCGTGACTCGTATTAAAATATTTAAAATATGAAGGGATGAATCATTTTGGAACTACAATTAGCAATTGATTTATTAAATAAAGAAGAAGCTGCAGAATTAGCTAATAAAGTGAAAGATTATGTCGATATCGTAGAAATCGGTACTCCTATCATATATAACGAAGGCTTGCCATCTGTTCAATATATGGATGAGCATATTGATGGTGTAAAAGTCCTTGCAGACATGAAAATCATGGATGCAGCAGATTATGAAGTCAGCCAAGCTGTTAAATTCGGCGCTGATGTTGTAACAATCTTAGGTGTAGCTGAAGATGCTTCAATCAAAGCTGCTATCGAAGAAGCACACAAAAATGACAAACAATTATTAGTAGATATGATTGCTGTGCAAGATATTGAAAAACGTGCGAAAGAATTAGATGAAATGGGTGCTGACTATATTGCAGTACACATCGGTTATGACTTGCAAGCTGAAGGTAAATCTCCTTTAGAAGACTTGCACAAAGTTAAATCTGTTATCAAAAATTCTAAAGTTGCGGTTGCTGGCGGTATTAAACCAGACACTATCAAAGATATCGTAGCTGAAGGTCCAGACTTAGTCATCGTCGGTGGCGGTATTGCAAATGCTGACGATCCTGTAGAAGCTGCGAAAGCTTGCCGTGACGCAGTTAAGGGTGAATAATATGACTGAATTACGTTATCAGCTCATTTTAGATGAATTGAAAAATACACTTGGTCACGTTAAAAATGAAGAAGTGGAACAATTCGAAAATGAAGTACGTGATGCCAAAAACATTTTTACCGCAGGTAAAGGACGTTCAGGTTACGTTGCAAACAGTTTTGCGATGCGTTTGAACCAGCTCGGCAAAGCATCACATGTAATTGGCGGTGCAACAACACCTTCTATCCATAAAGGTGATTTGTTTATCGTCATTTCCGGCTCAGGCAGTACTGAACATTTACGTCTATTAGCTGACAAAGCTAAAGGCGAAGATGCAAAAGTTGTTTTAATCACAACAAAGCCTGATTCTAAAATCGGTGAAATTGCAGATACTGTTATTGAATTGCCGGCAGGCACAAAATATGATGCTGAAGGTTCAGAACAACCACTCGGCAGTTTATTCGAACAATCTGCACAAATTTTCTTAGACGCTGTGGTCCTTGATTTGATGGAAATTTTCAATATTGATGAAACAGCTATGCAGCAAAATCATGCAAATTTAGAGTAAATAATATAAATATCACGCCTTATGTCCAGAAGAATTGGATATAAGGCGTTTTTTTATATAAATAGATGATTTTTTCAAATGTCTGCTGATAGTACATATTAAAACACGCCATTCCAACTTAGAAGAATGACGTGTTTTCAATCAATATTATTTTAGGTGTTCATACGGACGGCTTTCCGCAAATGATACAATTTGTTCTACAAATAGGCGAGAACGTAATTGGAATTCTTCATCTTGTAAATAGAAAGAGCCGTCATCAAGTTTTCCATAATCAGAATCATGTGTCGCGATTTGCGTCGGCACCGCAATACCAAGCAATGTACGTACAATCAAACGCAAGTGAGATAATGGTTCAGCGCTGACAATACCTCCACTATTACCCATTAAACCAACAGGTTTCATCTTGAAATCATCCATTGTTAAATGGTCAAGTGCATTTTTTAAAATACCTGAATAAGAGCCGTGATAGTTTGGTGTTCCTAAAATGATAAAATCAGCTTCACGTGCTTTCGATTGCAGTTCCTCTACATTTTTCTTATATTCATCAGGTGGATTACTTGCTCCTGATACATCTAATGTATGAATTGGCTGATCCGCCAAATCAAAAATGTCTGTTTCAACACCTTTTTCTTCTAATTGTCCTTTTAAGTATTGCGCAAGTGCTTTAGTATGTGAATTTACACGTGCACTTCCTACAATAATTAAGCCTTTCATAATATTTCACCTCATAATATTTTTATTTAAAATTGACTCTCTTCAATCCAGGCGCTCCCCTAAAGCTTACCCTTCATGTTTTTGGTTTTCTATTAACATTTTATTAATCGCTTTGCCGACTCCGCTATGTTCATTAGTATCCGTAATCTCTTTTGCATATTCCTTTACTTCAGGAATAGCATTTTCCATAGCAACCGGATAACCTACACGCTCTAACATTGAGACATCGTTCATATTGTCGCCAATAGCCATTACATCTTTCATATCAATGCCCAGTTGATTAGCAATTTCTTCAAGCGCAATACCTTTTTGAGCATATGCATTTGTGATTTCAATATTGCCGCGTGCTGAAGATGAAATTGCTAAATTTGAATGTTGTTCCAACTGTTTGCTGACACGTTCTATTTTTTCAACATCTGCATCATATGCCAAAATTTTCATTACAATTTCTCCACGACGACCAGTAATGTCATCATAATTATCTACTACTTTTAAAGTACCTTGATCGATGCGGTGTTGAATATGATTACGGATTTTTTCAACATCAGCTTTTTGACCAGCATGCTCAGCAATATCGATATAAATATCCAAATCTTTTTGAGGATCTTCTGTATAAATCCCAAAATTTGTATACACTTGGTAATATACATCTTCGCTATTCAAGATATTTGTGATTTGTTCTATCATTTCACGATTCAAACTCGAAGTATGCATAATATCAAATGATTCATCACGTACCTCTGCACCATTTAAGCAGATATATGGCACTTTTAAGCCTGTAGGCTCAATTGGTGAACTTGCTTCATAAAACGCACGGCCTGTCGCAATAACGACCGTAATACCTTGGTCTTGCGCTGCTTTAATTGCTTGTATATTTTCTTCTGAGACCTCATGACCCGCGTTTAATAACGTGCCATCCATATCAGTTGCAATAAGTTTAATCATAACTTTACCTCATTTCTATTAGCTTTAACGTGCAGAATTTTTATAAAAGAAAATTAAAAAAAGCAGAAAGTCAATAACAGTGCTGCAGCCTTTAATACATAATCAGAGCGCAGCACCACATGGTTCACTTGCTATTCTATCAAATTTCTGTCACTTTTTTCTATCGTCTGTTTGTCTGATTTCCTAGAATGCATCTATAAATAGCATGTCGCATTTAATCACTATTTTTTGCTGCCTTCTTTTTCTCTCTTAATTGTTTAAAGAAGGATTTCAGTATCGCTCCGCACTCATTTTCTAATACTCCGCTGACTACTTCAGCACGATGGTTGAACCGTGGTTCTTGGAGTAAATCCATCAAACTTCCGCTGCATCCCCCTTTTGGATCAGAAGCGCCATATACTACACGGGGAATTCGGCTCATGACGATAGCACCTGAACACATCACACAAGGCTCTAATGTTACATATAGCGTACAGTCTTCAAGTCTCCAACTTCCTACTGCTTCAGCAGCTTTTTCAATTGCTATATGTTCCGCGTGTGCGGTGGGCTGTTGTACCGTTTCTCGCAAATTATGCGCACGCGCAATGACTTCTCCCTCTTTTACTACAATTGCACCAATCGGCACTTCGCCTATACGCTCTGCTTTTTTTGCTTCTTCTAATGCAAGTTTCATATAATTTTCATCTGTAGCCAATATGTTCTATCTCCTACCTTGTGATACAATAACTATTGTCTATTTTAACACTTGGAGTGTTGTTTATGAATCAACCTTATATTGCCATAGAAGGTCCTATAGGAGTAGGAAAATCTACTTTGGCCCACTATTTAAGTGAAACACTGCAATATCATGAAGCACAAGAAATTGTGGACGAGAATCCTTTCCTTTCTGATTTTTACGAAGACATCTCAACTTGGAGTTTCCAAACTGAAATGTTCTTTTTATGCAATCGGTATAAACAGGTTCAAGACCTCGAACAACAATCTTCTGGCATTGTCAGTGATTATCATATCTTTAAAAATAAAATCTTTGCTCGTCAAACTTTGACAGATACAGAATTCGATAAATTCAGCCGCATCTATAACATATTAACTGAAGATTTGATGATGCCGAATGTTGTGATTTTCTTAGATGCTGATTTAGAAGTTCTAAAACAGCGTATTGCTAAACGAAATCGCAGCTTTGAACATCAAATCGAAGATGATTATTTATTGAATTTAAAACAGGCGTATTGGGAATTTTATCAATCCTTAAAAGCTCAAGGTAAAAAAGCCAAATGGATTGATACAACAGAACTTGATTTCGTCAATCACCCTGATGATTACGCACAGATATTAAACATTGTTCAAACAATGATAGGAGGCACAAAACATGAATAATTACGGTATCCCTCAAGATGCAGTGATTACAATTGCAGGTACCGTAGGCGTTGGAAAATCTAGTCTGACACGCGCCCTTGCAAAAAAATTAAACTTCCGCACTTCTTTTGAAAATGTGGACCATAACCCTTATTTAGATAAATTCTATGATGACTTCGAACGTTGGAGTTTTCATCTGCAAATATATTTCCTAGCGGAACGCTTTAAAGAACAAAAACGTATGTTTGAATACGGCGGAGGTTTCATCCAAGATCGTTCAATTTATGAAGACGTTGATATCTTTGCCAAAATGCATGAAGAACAAGGTACAATGTCTAAAGAAGATTTTGAAACGTATTCACAACTTTTTGATGCAATGGTTATGACACCTTACTTCCCTAAACCAGATGTTTTAGTTTATCTAGAATGTGATTATGATGAAGTTATTGATCGTATCCACCAACGCGGTCGTCAAATGGAAATTGATACAGACCCTGAATACTGGAAAAAATTATTCCGTCGTTACGACGAATGGATTTATAACTTCAATGCTTGCCCTGTAGTACGTGTTAATATTAATGAATATGACTTGCATGAAAGTTTAGATACACTTGATCCAGTATTAGATAAAATCGCCAATATTATTAAAATACACCGTGAGGTAGACCCAAGATAATCATAAAGCAATGAGAATTCGCATTTCTCATTGCTTTTTATTTAATCATTCTTTATTTTCTTTAAATATTTCTTCACTTCATCATCCAGACCTTTGTAATAATCATACTTTGTATTCGGAAACTGTTCCTTCATCTCATCATCTGTACTGTTTGACATCACAAATGGATGACCGATATAACTTAAATAAGTTTCATCGTTACCACTATCACCGAACCCTAATACTTCAGTAGCTGGTACATCAAATAAATCTAGTAGATATTTTACTGCGAATAACTTACCTGCATTTTTGGGCGTAAAGTTAACGTCATACGCATTTTCAGGATCTCCTGCTAACGGATTTGTCTTATTGAAATGAACTGCATAATCAAACGAAGCTGCTTCTTTCTGCAAATCTTCTAACATTTTAATATCTTCATTTTGGCTGCCCTGTGAATAAAAATAAAATTCATATAACGTTTCTTTCTCTCTATACTCTCGTTGAGGATAAAGTGTGACATCATACTTTTTTTCAAAGTTATGAATAATTTCATCTACTTTTTCTTTCGTAAAAGGTGTTTCAGAAACCGCTTCTTCATAATCTTTATATTCATGATACTCACCGCTATCATCTAATTGATACATTTGAGAGCATAAATCCGAAAAGATATATTGTGGCTTAAACTTCATTTCAGCTTTTTCCATTTTCTTCATGATGTTAGGAAAAATGCTGCCAGATAAAAACGCCGTAATCACATTATCATTTTTCACAGCTTGCTCTAATGTCTCTTCTAATTTACGTAAGTCAGGAATATCTTCTTTAGTCGTTGCATGCTTATAATAGGTTTCATCAAAATCAAATAATATCAAATGATGTTTCATAAGAGCCCCCCTATAAAGTACCTTATTCTAAGTCATTACGATAAATGACTGGTTCATACTCATCGTCTTCCACTGGTTTACTATAATAATCTTCATCTGTTTCTTTTAATCCAAAGGCTTCTGCTTTATCTGCTTCACTTGTCCCAATATAACTTTGGCCTTGAGCATCATAATACAAATCAAACAAAGTGCCGCCATAACGCGCTTCATGTTTAATCTCATACAGTGCATCTACCTCTGTGCGTTTGACTTCTTTATAATAAAGCGTATGATTCGTATGCTTGGTTGTTTGCGCTTTGAACCCCCAAGCTTCAGCCTTTGGATTTTCTGTAACTAATTTCAATTTAGGGCTGAATTCATTAATTACTCGAAAAATCTCTCCTTGATATTCCGCATATCGTCCGTCTACTATAGTGCGTTGATCTGCCATGTTGTCCACCTCGTTTAATAAAAACTTTTATTTTAAAAGGTTATTTTTCATTCTTCTTATCCACTAAAAGATTTACAGCCTCAGGTGCTGACTGAAAAATATAATCTGCATGTTGTAATTCATGTTCTTGACCTACTCCAGTTAGTACCGCAATAGAAAGCCCAAGTCCAGAATTGATTGCTGTTTGGATATCATTAGGTGAATCACCCACAATCGCTATCTCTTCAGCACGCAAGTCTGAAACGTGTTCAAATAACGGGCACAAAACTTCTGGATTAGGTTTTTCAGCAGCATTCGCTTCAGTAGAAATAATAAAGTCAAAAAATGCTTCTGTATCTGTCGCTTCAACAAATTGTTCTGTACCTTTTTTAGTATCGCTTGTGAGTATACCGATTTGATAACCAGCATGTTTTAGAGCATCCAGTGCATCTGTCATACCTTCAATACACTTAATTTCCGGAATACGATGATCTATTAAATATTGGCTGGTTTGACGTGTCCACTCAGATACATCTTCTCCTGCTAAAGCATTAAAATTCTGAATAATCTCATCTAACGAACCACATGCCATGGGAGTGCCAGGCAACACTTGGTCTTTCTCTTTATCTACCCCTAAAGTTTTATAAGCATGCTCAACGTTTTCTTGTGAGATATACTTTTCCACAAATTCATCGACCATTTGAATGTCGACTTTCATCCAACTCATATCAAAATCGATTAAAGTACCGTCTTTATCAAATAAAATCCATTTCAATGCCATCAGTTAACACGCTTCTTTCTTTGTATATTTATCTCATTTTATCAACTTGCGAATACAGATGGAATTTTTTATAAATTGCTTCACTCTTATATGCATATTCATTTCGCAAATACTTTATTTTTAAATTGGTTATTCTCTTTGTATCATTCTTCTTGTTCCTTTGTTTTGGTATTATCTGGAAGTGTTCTAACAAAAGTAAATAAGACTACTGTTTGAACAAAAAGCATGATAAGCAAAGTTATTCTGATATATAAGTTATCTATGATAAAAATTGAGATACCCATCAATATATATAAACTTGTTAAAAGCTTAAATTTTTTCTTTAAAGTAAAGCCTTTGTCTCTTTTAAAACTTTCTACATATTCATCGTGAATTTTTGTATTCACTAACCAACGATTAAATTTTTTAGAACTTCTTGAAAAACAAATTGCAGCTAATAATAAAAATGGCGTAGTAGGTAATAAAGGTACTACAATTCCAACAAATCCTATACCTGCAAATATAAGACCAAGTGTCATGAGTACATATTTCATTCAAGCACCTCTAATTGATAATTGATTTCAATTATAACAAATATCTGCTCGGAAATAAAAAAACAGGTCACCTACTGCACGCAGCAGTTCTGACCTGTTTTTGATATTCATAAAGAGACAAATCCCTTTTAACTAAAAGGGTTTGTATACAATTTTAATATTCTGGTACTACGACTCTCCAACCTTGTGGATCGTCTAATTTACCGCTTTGAATACCTGTATATTCATCATATAAGCGTTGTGTAATTGGACCAGTTTCATTATTGTTGATTGTGATTTCACGATCTTCATATTTTAAAGTGCCTACTGGTGAAATAACCGCAGCAGTACCTGTTCCAAATACTTCTTCTAATTCGCCTTTATCATAAGACTCTAGTAATTCATCGATAGAGATATGACGTTCTTCTACTTCATATCCTAATTCTTTTGCTAAAGCGATAACAGTCTTACGTGTAATACCTGGTAAGATACTACCGTTTAATTTAGGTGTTACAAGTTTACCATTTTCTACGAAGAAGATATTCATACTGCCCACTTCTTCAATATATTTGCGTTCTACACCATCTAACCATAATACTTGGTCATAGCCTTGTTCATTAGCATTAGATTGTGATAGTAAACTAGCTGCATAGTTACCTGCAACTTTTGCAAAACCTACACCACCGCGTACAGCACGAACGTATTCGTCTTCAACATAAATACGTGTTGGTTTCAATGAATCTCCACCATAGTAAGAACCAGAAGGAGATAAGATAATTAATAATTTATAGTTATGTGCAGGGTGAACACCTAATCCTGCTTCTGTTGCAAATACAAATGGACGAATATATAAAGATTGTCCTTCGCCTTCAGGCACCCAATCACGTTCTACATCTACTAATTGTTTCAAGCCTTCTAATAGCTCTTCTTCATCAATCTGAGGCATTTCCAAACGATCAAGTGATTGATTGATACGTGCGAAGTTTTGGTCTGGTCTGAATAAAACCACTTCACCGTTATGTTTATAAGCTTTTAATCCTTCGAATACAAGTTGACCATAATGAAGTCCTTGTGCAGCTGGATCTAGTTCGATCGGTGCATAAGGTGTAATCTTCAAATCATGCCAACCGCCTTTTTCGCTATCGTAGTCATAACTTAACATGTAATCTGTGAAGTATTGACCAAACCCTAAATTTTTTGGATCTGGTTTTTGTTTTAAGTCTTCACGTTTTTCAAATTTTACTTTTTCTGACATGATTTTGCCTCCTAAAATAAATACTTAATAAAGTGTTAACACTCAAATTATAGCAATCTCGCTCATTGTATTCAATGAGTTTTTAGAAAATTTAAAAAAATACACTTCTAAATCAAAATTGCTTTGCCCTTTTCAAAACCTTGATTTTACCTTATATCTATAATTATTCTATATCAGTGGTGCAAATGCAAACAGTAGCGGTCATATTAATGTTTCTTTTGTTATGAACATCCACTCTCATTTATCTCAAATTTTAATTGCTCAGCATCCAATGTTGCAACAACTCCATAAGGCAAAATACATTTAGGTTCATTATGACCGAAGCTAGCATTGAAAAATAGAATCTTATCTTCTAAATGATGTTCTTTCAATACTTGTATCCATGTTTCTTTTATCTCTTTAATATTTTCATCATTTTGCGGTTTTCCTACAATAATACCTTCAATATTTTTTAATATACCCATGTAACCTAACGATCTAAGTGCTTGTTTTAAAAAATATATAGGTAATTGAGATTCAGAGTTTTCTACAAATAATATTTTTCCTTTAAATGCATCTTCATTTGGAAAAACCTCTGTTCCTCTTAAATTATTGAGTACCTCAAAGCAACCACCAATCAATGTTCCTGTCGCTTTCCCCTTGCCGCTCAGAACCTCATAAGTTTGGTTGTTTATTTTTTCTCTACTTACATTTTTATTGCTTTCACTCCATTTTAATCCAAATTTCCGATAATAATTTGAAGTAGGAATATTTCCAATTGTATTATTAGTAAATAATACCTTTTTAATATTTTTTATTGTATAATCATCCATTTCAACATTTTCAGCAAAATCGGTCAATACTGCTGGTCCATAATAAGACATCACACCTGCTTTATAAAATTTCAAATGAATTGATGTAACATCAGAATACCCCATGAAAATTTTTGGATGTTCTCTTATAATATTCTCGTCTAAATAAGGGACAATTCTCATTGATTCCTCTCCTCCGATAAATGAAAAAACCCCTTTAATTTCATCATCTAATAAAGCATCGTGAATATCTTCCGCTCTATATTGCGGATGATTATAGAGGGTATCAATACCATCCAAAGCGTGTTTCATTACTTTTACTTTTAAACCAAATATATTTTCCATTCTTTGCTTGGCTAATTCTACCCTATGAGATACAAACTCTTCTCCTGCTAATCCTGATGATGGAGAAACAAACGCAACAGTATCTCCAGACTGTAAGTGATTAGGTTTAATCAAATTCTTCATCGTTTATTATTCCTCCTAACTATGATGTTCTTTCTCATTAGTTCCCAATATACAAAAAAGACAAACTGCAAACTATTTCTTCTCCCTCATAAGAAATATCGCTTCGTCTGTCTTTTTATTATATAGATTCCATTTTGATTATAGAAAATTATTCTGTTAATTTCTAAAATCGTCATATTCTTCAAATCTTAATGTTGTGTTGCAGCATCTTTTGCTTTAATCCCTTCTAACATAGCTACTGTCATAGCATCTAAATCGTATTGAGGACTAAAACCCCATTCATCTGTTGAACAGCTGACATCAATACGGTCTGGCCAACTATCAGCAATGCCTTGACGGACAGGATCAACATCATATTTCAATACAAAATCAGGAATATGTTTACGGATTGATTCAGCAATTTCTTCTGGTTCGAAACTCATACCGCTTAAATTATAAGCACAACGGTGTTTGATTTTATCTCCGTCCGCTTCCATCAACTTAATGATAGCCTCTATCGCATCATCCATGAACATCATATCCATATACGTACCTTTATCGATAAAGCTTGTATATTCACCTTTACGTAAAGCATCAAAATAAATTTCTACTGCGTAATCAGTCGTACCGCCGCCTGGTTCTTTCACATAAGAAATCAAGCCTGGGAAACGGACACTGCGTGTATCTACGCCGAATTTACTATTATAATACTCACATAATAATTCCCCAGAAACTTTATTTACCCCATACATTGAAGTTGGACGTTGAATTGTTAATGCTGGCGTTTTATCTTTAGGTGTTGTAGGGCCGAATGCACCGATTGAACTTGGTGTAAAGAATTGCAAGTTATATTCACGTGATACTTCTAAAGCATTCACTAATCCACCCATATTAATATTCCAAGCTAATAATGGATTTTTTTCAGCTGTTGCTGATAGCAATGCTGCCATATGCATAAGCGCATCGGGTTTGAATTCTGATACGATTTCTTCCATGCGCGTAATATCTGTAACATCTAAAAGCGCAAACGGTCCATCTTTAATTGGAGAATCTGCTTCTGGCTCTCTGATATCTGTAGCTAAAACATTCTCTTCTCCATAAATTTCACGACATTTCAAAACAAGTTCTGTACCGATTTGGCCTAGTGCGCCAGTAATCATAATTCTTTCCATGAATTTCATCCCCTCATTTAAAGTTCATAGTAAAAACATGTTGTATTCCTGAGGTGTACATTCTATTATTATTTAACTATATTCTACAATAATCACTCACTATTGTATATACCATATGTACAAAAATAAGTAAAGCGCTTACATTTCAAAGTGCAAATTTCCCTTTATTAATAAGCTTCATAGACACTTTAGTTGATAAAATACATCAATTATAATTTTTTTCGCGCATATTGCCGAAGATTTTCATAACCCTCTTTTTCATAAAAGAAAGCAGCTGAAAGATTTTTATCCCAATAATCTAACTCAACAGTTTCACATCCATGCTGCTCTGCAAAATGTTCTGCAAATGCCATCAATGCGTGTCCATGGCCTTGTTGACGATGATTTGATTCAATACTTAATTGATGGATATAAAGCGACTTCATTCCATAGCGGAATGGTGTTTCCATTAATGAAATTATTTGAAACCAAATATAACCTACAGCTTCATCCCCTTGATAAACTGCATAAAAATATTGTTCTTCTCTTTCTAGTAGTTTTTGAAAAAAATCTAAGCTGTCTAAATAATTAAACGGCTTAAAAATATCCGGATACGCTTTTGCGTGCAAACTATGGACCGCTTCGTTCAATCTTGCTAAAACAGCGGCATCTCTGCATACTTTTATTTCCATTGTTTCACCTTCTTTTATTGATCCGTTGATACAAGGAATCTTCTTAATGTTTTCCCATCTATGACAACACTTTCTAATTCCTTTGGATGGAATGCTAATATTGTTTTAGCAGACGCAATATTGCTTTTATCGCACGTCACGAGTGCATCAACAACATCACGTTGATTTAAAAATTCAAGACCTGCTTTTAATAATTTCTTCGCATAGCCATGTCCTCGATAATCAGGACGAACCCCGTAACCGATATGACCTCCGATACGTTTTAAATGTTCATTGAGATGATGTCTTATATTGACTGAACCTATAATTTTCTCATTATTAAAAAGAAAAAGGGTTGTATTAGGGACCCACTCCTTATTTAAAGTACGCTGCTTCAATTCAGAAACCAATTCACTGTATGAAGTATAACGTTTAGGATTTATTGCAGTCGGTATGATTTGTTCTGTTTCCCAAGACTTGATATAAGCATTAAATATAAACTCATCTGTTAATTCTAATTCACGTATTTCCACTGTCATGCGCCCCCTTATTTAGTCGCTTCTTGATTTGTCTCTATGTTATCATGATTCTAACAATTTATTTAATCCAATACATATCTTTAAGGGGGGCTTTATCATGTGTACAAGTTTTACCTTTACTTCACAATATGATGCTGATTATCTTGGACGTACAATGGATTTTTCATTTCAATTGAATTCTTTTCCAAAAGTAATGCCGCGTGGCTATGAATGGGAAACTTCAAATGGCCGTTCATTTAATTTGGAATATGGTTTTGTAGGTACTGCAATGACGACAAATGGCGTTGTATTTGCAGACGGTTTAAATGAACAAGGTTTATCAATTGCCGTTTTATACTATAGCGGGGAAGCTTCTTATGCAACTTCTACTTCCTCAAATAATATTAATTTAGAACCGGAAGAATTTATTATGTGGTTCCTTGGAATGAATGAATCGATTGCTGATGTAAAAGAAAATATTGATAAAGTACGTATACTTAAACAAGTGAATCCAGCATTAGACAGAGTCCCGCCGTTACATTTTTTAGTAACTGATCAAACAGGACAAAGTATTGTTATCACACCCATAGATGGACAACTTATTGTACAAGACAACCCTGTCCAAGTATTGACGAATAACCCAAGCTTAGAATGGCATTACCAAAATCTTCGCCAGCATACAACGTTTAATGTGGAAGCACCTGCACCACAACTACTTGGTATGAAACATATTGAACCGATCGGAGTAGAAGCAGGCACAGAAAATCTTCCTGGAGGCTATACATCACCTGCTCGTTTTGTTCGTGCTGCTTATTTCCGCCAATATATCGAAGATGCAGAAAATGAAAATAAGCGCTTGAACAATATGTTTAAATTACTGGATACAGTCAGTGTGCCGCGTGGTATCGTTCTTGATGAAGGTCTGCCTCATTATACACAGTACCAATGTGTCATGAATTGCAGTAATTTAAAATATTATTATCGTGATTATTATGGTTCTGATGTATATACAATAGAACTTACTGATGATTTAGTTACTGCCGAAGAACCTAAATCTTATACAGTAAAACCTAGTTTACAATTTGTAAATTTAAATGAAGAAGAAGCAGATGCCTAATTTCCATATAAAAATTGATGTTAATATTTAAGCGAACTTTGCTATCAAATACAAAACAGGACCGTTCAATCAAATGAATGGTCCTGTTTCACATTTCTATTTAGAAAAATTTATTAAATTACGCCTAATTCTTTACCAACTTTTTCATAAGCTGCTAAAGCTTCGTCTAACATTTCTTTTGTATGTGCTGCTGTAGGCATGTTACGTACACGTCCTGTGCCGCGTGGTACAGTTGGGAATACGATAGATTTTACATAAACGCCTTCATCTTTCAAACGTTTACTGAATTCTTGTGTTTTCTTTTCATCTCCGATAATAACAGGAGTAATTGGTGTTTCAGAATCACCGATATCATAGCCTAGTTTTTTCAAACCATCTTTAAGATAATTTGCATTATCCCACAATTTATCATGTAATTCAGTAGAGTTCATTAATTTTCTTACCGCTGCAATAATAGCTGCTGAAGATTCTGGTGTTAATGACGTTGAGAATAAGAATGGACGTGATTGTACTTTCAACCAATCAATCAATTCTTGTGTACCTGCAACATAACCGCCTACTACCCCTATTGCTTTAGATAGTGTACCGATTTGGAAATCGATTTTATCTTGTAAGCCAAAATGTTTTACAGTACCTGCACCTTTACCCATTACACCTGATCCATGTGCATCATCAACATAAGTAATCAAACCGTATTCTTCCGCGATTTCAACGATTTCAGGCAATTTCGCAACATCACCATCCATACTGAAGACACCATCAGTGATATACATTACTTTATTATATTGACCTGATTCTACTGCTTCTTTTGCTTTTTGACGTAAGTCATCCATATCTGAGTGGTTAACTCGAATGATTTTAGCTTTAGATAAACGGCAACCATCGATGATAGAAGCATGGTTCAATTCATCAGATAAAATCGCATCATTTTTATTCATAACTGCTGAAATAGCTGCCATATTACAGTTAAAACCTGATTGATAAGCAACTGCAGCTTCTGTACCTTTGAATTCTGCTAATGTTTCTTCTAATTCATCATGAATATCTAATGTACCATTGATTGTACGAACAGCGCCTGCACCGACACCGTATTTATCTACTGCGTCTTTTGCAACTTGTTTTAAATCTTCATTTGTTGCTAGACCTAAGTAGTTATTTGAAGATAAGTTAATATAACGTTTACCAGCAATTGTAATTTCTGGACCATTTGCGCCTTCTACTGTATCAATTTCATTGTAAAGGCCATTGTCTTTCAAATACTGAATGTTTTCATCTAGAAAGCTGTGTAGTGATTGAACCATTGTAAGTGGGTCCCCCTTGTTTATTAAATTCACATCTATCATAACCCATTTTTTTAGAATATAAAAGCTGATAATTACTAAATCCCATTAAATTGACGTTTTAGAAACTTTCCATCTTTTAAAAGATAAGCGTTTAGGGGTTTTGTAACGTGCTATAATATGTACATCTATACTTTTATAAAGGGGTTGAAACCAATGATTAACTGGTATCAGCTTGCACATGATAAAGAAAAAACGATGATTCAAATCAGACGACATCTACATCAGTACCCCGAACTATCTTTTGAGGAAAGTCATACACATGATTATATTGTTAATCAGTTAGAACAACTTTCATGTGAAATTCGTCGTCCAGTTGGTAAAAATGGGATTGTTGCAACTTTTAAAGGCCAAGGTGATGGTCCTACTGTTGCGTTACGTGCGGACTTTGATGCACTGCCTATCACTGAGCTGAACGATAAACCTTACCGCTCTAAGAATGAAGGATGTATGCATGCGTGTGGTCATGATGGTCATACTGCTATTCTGTTAGGTGTTGCTGAAGTTATTAATGAACACCTTGCTTATTTGAATGGAAATGTTGTCCTCATTTTTCAATATGGCGAAGAAATTGTCCCTGGCGGTGCACAACAAATGATTGATGACGGCTGTTTAGATGGCGTTGATAGAGTTTACGGCAATCATTTGTGGAGTGGTTATCCGACAGGAATCATCTATTCTCGTCCTGGCGCAATGATGGCTTCTCCTGATGAATTCACAGTGAAAATCACCGGAAAAGGCGGTCACGGTGCAAAACCTCATGAAACCATCGACCCAATTGTTATCTTGGCTGAATTCATCTTAAGTGCTCAAAAAATTGTTTCTCGTACTGTAGATCCTATTAAACAAGCCGTTGTAACTTTTGGAATGATTCAAGCTGGCGCATCAGATAGTGTAATTCCTGATTCCGCCATTTGCAAAGGGACAGTTCGTACCTTTGATCCAGATATACAAACACATATTATGAATAAACTAGACAAACTGTTACAGGGTCTGGCAGTTGCAAATGATATTGAGTATGATTTAGATTATGAGCGCGGATATGTTCCTGTGCATAATAATCCTCAAGCTTATGAAATTGTGAAAGAAGCTGCAAATGATTTAAATTTCAGGTTTACCGAAGCAGATATGATGATGGTAGGAGAAGATTTCTCAGCTTATCAGCGCGTAAGACCTGGCGCTTTCTTTTTAACAGGTTCTGGTAACGCACAGAAAGGAACAGATCATCCACACCATAGTCCCTATTTTGATTTAGATGAGGCAGCATTTAAGTACGCTGCAAGTGAATTTTTAAAAATATTAGAGTTAGAAAATGTTTTAAAACCTGAAAGATTATAGAAAGCAAAGAAACGGAGACCTTTATAGAAAGGTTTCCGTTTTAATTTTGACATAAAAAAAGAGCCCCTCAATGAGGAGCTCTCTATTTAAAATTCAACTAATATTTTAGTCGAAAATTATTGTTGGATTTCAGTAACAACGCCTGATCCTACAGTACGTCCACCTTCACGGATAGAGAAACGAGTACCGTCTTCGATTGCGATTGGAGCAATCAATTCAACAGTCATTTCTACGTTATCGCCAGGCATAACCATTTCAGTACCTTCTGGTAAGTTAACAACACCAGTTACGTCAGTAGTACGGAAGTAGAATTGTGGGCGGTAGTTAGTGAAGAATGGAGTATGACGTCCACCTTCATCTTTAGATAAAACATAAACATCAGCTTTAAATTTAGTGTGTGGAGTAATAGAGCCAGGAGCTGCTAATACTTGTCCACGTTGTACGTCTTCACGTGCAACACCACGTAATAAAGCACCAATGTTGTCACCAGCTTCAGCGTAGTCTAATAATTTACGGAACATTTCTACACCTGTAACTGTTGTTTTCATGCTTTCTTCAGTGATACCGATGATTTCAACTTCTTCACCGACTTTGATTTGACCACGTTCAACACGGCCTGTAGCTACAGTACCACGACCAGTGATTGAGAATACGTCCTCAACTGGCATCATGAATGGTTTATCAGAGTCACGTTCTGGAGTTGGAATGTAGTCATCAACTGCTTGCATTAAGTCTAAGATTTTTTGTTCGTATTCAGCATCGCCTTCTAAAGCTTTCAATGCAGAACCAACGATTACTGGTACATCGTCACCAGGGAAGTCATATTCAGATAATAAGTCACGAACTTCCATTTCAACTAATTCTAATAATTCTTCATCGTCAACCATGTCAGCTTTGTTTAAGAATACAACTAATGCTGGCACACCAACGTTACGTGATAACAAGATGTGTTCACGAGTTTGTGGCATTGGACCATCTGCAGCAGATACTACTAAGATACCGCCGTCCATTTGAGCAGCACCAGTGATCATGTTTTTAACATAGTCAGCGTGTCCTGGGCAGTCAACGTGAGCATAGTGACGTTTGTCAGTTTGATACTCGATGTGTGAAGTATTGATTGTAATACCACGTTCTTTTTCTTCTGGAGCGTTGTCAATCATGTCGTATGATTGTGCTACAGTGTCACCATTTTTTGCTAATACAGTTGCAATTGCAGCTGTTAAAGTTGTTTTACCATGGTCAACGTGACCGATAGTACCAATATTGGCATGTTCTTTTGAGCGATCGAATTTTTCTTTAGCCATTATGAAATCTCTCCTCTTCTTAATAAAAAGTTAATTTAATTTATCTCTCATGATAGTTTCTCACCATCATGAGAGCTTTATTGTTGAGTTGTTTAAAGGACTAATTCCTTTATAAAGCATTTGCATGAAAAAATCAATTCAGGAACCCTACCAAAAAATTCTTGGTTGCGATCCTAAAGATGAATTTAATTATTCACCTTTATTTTTCTTAATGATGTCTTCTGCAATTGATTTAGGTACTTCTTCATAGTGATCGAAGTACATAGTGTAAGTTCCGCGACCTTGAGTGTTAGAACGTAATGAAGTTGCGTAACCGAACATTTCTGAAAGTGGAACGAATGCACGAACCATTTGAGCGTTACCGCGAGCTTCCATACCATCTACGCGTCCACGACGAGATGTTACGTCACCCATGATGTCACCCATGTATTCTTCAGGCATTAAGATTTCAACTTTCATCATTGGTTCTAAGATTACTGGATCTGCTACTTTAGCAGCTTCTTTAAGTGCTAATGAAGCAGCGATTTTGAAGGCCATTTCAGATGAATCGACATCATGGTAAGAACCATCGTAAAGCTTAGCTTTAACGTCGATTAATGGATAACCAGCTACTACACCGTTTTCCATAGCATCTTTAAGACCAGCTTCAACTGATGGAATGTATTCACGAGGAACTACACCACCGACGATAGCGTTTTCGAATTCGAAACCAGCGCCGACTTCGTTCGGTGTGAATTCAATATGAACATCACCATATTGACCACGACCACCAGATTGACGAGAGAATTTACCTTGAACTTTAGCTGGTGTTTTGAATGTTTCACGGTAAGAAACCATTGGCGCACCAACGTTAGCTTCAACGTTAAATTCTTTTTTCATACGGTCTACAAGGATATCTAAGTGAAGCTCACCCATACCGCCGATGATAACTTGTCCAGTTTCTTCATCAGTATGTGCATGGAATGTTGGGTCTTCTTCTTGTAGTTTAACTAAAGCTTGAGTCATTTTATCTTGGTCAGCTTTAGATTTTGGTTCTACTGACAAGTGAATAACAGGTTCTGGGAATTCCATTGATTCCAAGATAATGTCATTTTTCTCACCGCATAAAGTGTCACCAGTACCAGTTTCTTTAAGACCTACCGCAGCAGCGATATCTCCTGAGTAAACTGTGCTGATTTCTTTACGAGTGTTTGCGTGCATTTGTAATAAACGACCTACACGTTCACGTTTGTCTTTAGTAGAGTTTTTAACGTATGAACCTGAGTTTAAAGTACCAGAGTACACACGGAAGAATGTTAATTTACCAACATATGGGTCAGTCATAACTTTAAATGCTAATGCAGCGAAATCTGCATCATCATCTGCAGGTGCGATAACTTCTTCATCAGGGTTATCAGCATGGTGACCAACGATTGGTTTAACATCTAATGGTGAAGGCAAGTAGTCAATTACTGCGTCTAACATTAATTGAACACCTTTGTTTTTGAATGCAGTACCGCAAAGTACAGGATAGAATTCAATATCCAAAGTAGCTTGACGGATTGCTGCTTTCAATTCATCAATAGTGATTTCTTCACCTTCAAGATATTTTTCCATTAAGTCTTCATTAGCTTCAGCAACAGCTTCGATCAATGATTCACGAGCTTCTGCTGCTTTGTCTTTGTAGTCATCTGGAATTTCAATTTCAACAACTTCTTCACCGAAGTCGCCGTTATATTGATAGCATTTCATTGTTACTAAATCAATGATTGCTTCAAATTCGTCTTCTGCACCGATTGGTAATTGAATCGGTTGTGCATTCGCTTGTAAACGGTCATGTAGAGTGCTTACTGAATATTCGAAGTTAGCACCTAATTTGTCCATTTTGTTAACGAATACGATACGTGGAACACCGTAAGTTGTAGCTTGACGCCAAACTGTTTCAGTTTGTGGTTCAACACCTGATTGAGCATCAAGTACTGTTACAGCACCATCAAGTACACGTAAAGAACGTTCAACTTCTACTGTGAAGTCTACGTGTCCTGGTGTATCGATGATGTTTACACGATAATCATGCCATTGTGCAGTTGTAGCTGCAGATGTGATTGTGATACCACGGTCTTGTTCTTGTTCCATCCAGTCCATTTGTGAAGCCCCTTCGTGAGTTTCACCAATTTTGTGGATACGGCCAGTATAGTACAAGATACGTTCAGTAGTCGTTGTTTTACCAGCGTCAATGTGAGCCATGATACCAATGTTACGAGTTTTTTCCAAAGAAAAGTCTCTAGCCATTGTATTGTTTCTCCTTCCAGTAATTACTGAGTAAATACTTTGATATGGCGATGCCCTAAGCAAGCCTTTGGATGTATACCAAATGGAACAAGCTCAGGGTTAAACCGTTAATCTTACCAGCGATAATGTGCGAATGCTTTGTTAGCTTCAGCCATTTTATGAGTATCTTCACGTTTCTTAACTGCGCCACCTGTGTTGTTAGCTGCATCTAAGATTTCGTTAGCTAAACGTTCTTCCATAGTTTTTTCACCACGAAGACGTGAATAGTTAACTAACCAACGTAAACCTAAAGTAGTACGACGTTCTGGACGAACTTCTACTGGTACTTGGTAGTTAGAGCCACCTACACGGCGAGCTTTAACTTCTAATACTGGCATAATGTTGTTGATAGCTTCTTCGAAAACTTCAATTGCATCACGACCACTACGTTCTTGAACGATGTCGAATGCTGAATAAAGAATTCTTTGAGCTGTTCCGCGTTTACCATCTAACATGATTTTGTTAATCAATTTAGTCACTAACTTAGAGTTGTGAATTGGATCTGGTAAAACGTCTCTTTTTGGTACTGATCCTTTACGAGGCATAATCAGAGTCCTCCCTTCATATTATAGTATAATTTCACAATTTATCTCGAAAATTTACGCAATCTTAAACTTATTTTTTAGGACGTTTTGTTCCGTATAATGAACGGCTTTGCATACGACCTTCAACACCTGAAGTATCAAGTGCACCACGAACGATATGGTAACGCACACCAGGTAAGTCTTTTACACGACCTCCACGTACAAGTACAACACTGTGTTCTTGTAAGTTATGACCGATACCAGGGATATATGCGTTAATTTCGATGTTGTTTGACAAACGAACACGAGCATATTTACGCAATGCTGAGTTAGGTTTTTTAGGTGTCATTGTACCAACACGAGTACATACGCCACGTTTTTGTGGTGAGTTCAAGTCAGTAAATTGTTTTTTCATACTATTGAAACCTTTGTTCAAAGCAGGTGAATCTGATTTCTTCGCTTTGCTTTTTCTAGGTTTGCGCACTAATTGGTTAATAGTTGGCATTTAAGATGTCCTCCTCTCCTGTTTTATAATCCCACACATCCAGGTGGTTCATTTTTAGAGTAAATAAAATTTAGTAAGCATACACTTACTAATTCTCATTTCAATAGAGCAACGATAGCTGCGTCTACGTTTATACCTGCATATTCTCCTAAAGCTTTCTTACTTTCGAAAAAAGAAACAGGAATTTCGCTATGATTGATCTTACTTAATACGTCTGAAAGCAAATAAACTTCAACGTCTTGAGCAATAATCAATGATGTAACTTGGTTTTTATTGAGTGCTTTAAGCGTCTCTCTCAAACCAACAACACTATGGTGTTTGTTAAAGCGTGCAACTTTTTCATTAGACATTGACTATCCTCCAAAGCTCTGCTTGCATCAACCTTAACTATAATAACACTTATCATAGAGTTCGTCAACACTATCGTTATCATATTGCTCACTTTTCTTATATTAACAAATCTGTACCGCAAGTCAACTTTTTCTGTTGAATTTTTTGTTCCTAATTTTAGTTACAAAAACAGACCGCATGATTACCGGTCTGCATTTTCTCTATTCTTCTTTATCTAATTTGATACCTTTTTTCTTACCGTCTTTTCCTTCATATAAAATGAGTTGTTTTTTATCAAATTCATAATTGAATTTTAAAGATTCGCTATCTTCTTTAAAGGTGATTGTTTTTTTATCTGTATCAATTTTTCCATTGATTTCTAGTGGCGCCCCAAAAGGTGCCACGCTAAGACGAGCTGTTTTTTCTCATTATTTGCAACCAAAGTTACATGTTCCTTTTTATTTACGTATGTGCCGCCTACTTTATTGCCGCATGCAGCTAAAAGTATGACAAGCAACAAGCTTAATCCTAACAGTTTTTTCATGATGCTGCCCCCTGTTGATTATTTTCACTGTTACATATATAAACTATACGAATAATAATATATTAACATTCAGTTGATAGCAACATTATATTTACATTCTTATGTCCAATTAAAAAAGCCAATGCATACTTCTCAAAACAAGAAGCAGCATTGGCTTAAATTAATAAAATCTATTTATCATTTTATTGTTGTGGTGTATCAGTTGCAGCAATTTCTTCAATTGCTTCTTCCACCATAGGATCGACATGTTTTTCGTATTTAGCATCGCTATAACGTCTCATGCCTGTACCAGCTGGAATTAATTTACCGATAATAACGTTTTCTTTAAGTCCTAGTAAGTCATCACGTTTACCTTTGATTGCAGCATCTGTAAGAACACGAGTTGTTTCTTGGAATGATGCAGCAGACAAGAAGCTTTCTGTTTCAAGAGACGCTTTAGTAATACCAAGCAATACTGGTTTAGCAGTTGCTGGGCGTTTACGCTCTTTGAATGCTTCACGGTTCGCATCTGTAAAGTTGTGGATGTCCACAAGTGAACCTGGTAATAATTTAGTGTCACCAGCTTCGATAATACGAACTTTACGTAACATTTGACGTACCATTACCTCAACGTGTTTATCATCGATTTCAACACCTTGCATACGGTAAACTTTTTGAACTTCTTTAAGCAAGTAGCTTTCTGTTGCATTTAAACCAGCTACTGATAAATAGTTCTTAGGTTCGATTGAACCTTCAGTTAAGACTTCACCGCGTTCAACATGTTGTCCTTTTTCAACTTTCAAGCGTGAAGTACCTGAAGCAAGATAAGATCTTGTTTCATTTGCACCTTTAATCACGATTTCTTGTTGACGGTCTTTCGCAAGTTTAATATCTTCAACAGTACCTTCAATGTCAGTAATTACTGCTTGACCTTTAGGGTTACGTGCTTCGAAGATTTCTTGGATACGTGGAAGACCTTGTGTAATATCGCTTCCGGCTACCCCACCTGTATGGAATGTACGCATTGTAAGCTGTGTACCAGGTTCACCGATTGATTGTGCAGCGATTGTACCGACTGCTTCACCAACTTCAACTTTTTCACCAGTTGCAAGGTTTTTACCATAACATTTTTCACAAACACCATGACGTGTGTTACATGTAAATGCTGAACGGATATACATTTGCTCAATACCAGCATCTGTAATACGTTTTGCAATTTCTGGTGTGATTAATTGGTCTGGTTCAACTAATACTTCATCTGTTTCAGGATGACGTACAGTTTCTTTAGAATAACGTCCTTCAATACGTTCGATAAATGGTTCGATCATTTCTGTACCTTCTTTGATATCAGAAACAAGTAAGCCACGGTCAGTTCCGCAATCTTCTTCACGAACAATAACGTCTTGAGCAACGTCAACCAAACGACGTGTAAGGTAACCTGAATCGGCAGTTTTAAGTGCTGTATCGGCAAGACCTTTACGCGCACCGTGAGTAGAGATAAAGTATTCTAATACTGTTAAACCTTCACGGAATGAAGATGTGATCGGCATTTCGATAATTTTACCTGATGGTGCAGCCATTAAACCACGCATACCGGCTAACTGAGTAAAGTTAGATGCGTTACCACGGGCACCAGAATCACTCATCATGAAGATTGGGTTAGTTTTATCTAGGGATTTCATCAATCTGCTTTGAATTTCATCCTTAGCATCTGTCCAAATTTCAATGACAGCATTATAACGTTCATCTTCAGTGATTAAACCACGATTATATTGTTTTTGAACACGTTCTACTAATTTTTCATGTTCATCTAAAATTTCTTGTTTATCTGGTAATACGATGATGTCAGATACACCAACAGTAATACCTGCTTTAGAAGAATATTTGAAACCTAAGTCTTTCATACGGTCAAGCATCATAGAAGTATCTGTAATGCTAAAGCGGTTGAAGACTTCTGCGATAATATTTCCTAAGAATTTTTTGTTAAATGGTTCTACTAATTCTTGTTCAGCAAAGTACTCTTTCAAGCCGCCTTCGCCAAGTTCAGTAGCACTTACGAAATATTTATCAGGTGTTTTATCTTCTAAGTTTGATTGTGTTGGTTCGTTAATATAAGCAAATGAATCTGGAATGATTTCATTGAAAATTACTTTACCAACTGAAGTAGTAAGAATTTTATTGTTTTGTTCTTCAGTGAATGTTGGGTTATTTAATGAACCAGCATGAAGTCCGATACGAGTGTGTAAGTGAACATAACCGTTTTGGTATGCTTTTAAGACTTCATTTGTGTTATTAAAGATTGCTCCAGTATTCACTGCATCTTTACGTTCTAAAGTAAGGTAATAGTTACCTAATACCATATCTTGTGATGGCGTAACTACTGGTTTACCATCTTTAGGGTTCAAGATGTTTTGAGCTGCAAGCATCAACATACGTGCTTCTGCTTGTGCTTCTTTAGATAAAGGTACGTGTACCGCCATTTGGTCACCATCAAAGTCAGCGTTATATGCTGTTGTTACCAATGGGTGTAAACGGATGGCACGGCCTTCAACCAATGTCGGTTCGAAAGCTTGGATACCTAATCTATGCAATGTAGGCGCACGGTTCAATAGAACTGGGTGTTCTTTGATAACATCTTCTAAAACATCCCATACTTCATCTTCCATACGTTCAATTTTACTTTTTGCATTTTTAATATTTGTTGCAATTTCGCGTTGAACTAATTCTTTCATAACGAAAGGTTTGAATAATTCTAACGCCATTTCTTTAGGCAGACCACATTGATACATTTTTAAGCTTGGTCCTACTGCGATAACTGAACGTCCAGAATAGTCAACACGTTTACCTAATAAGTTTTGACGGAAACGTCCTTGTTTACCTTTCAACATATGTGAAAGTGATTTTAATGGACGGTTACCTGGACCAGTAACTGGACGACCACGACGACCGTTATCGATTAAAGCATCAACTGCTTCTTGCAACATACGTTTTTCGTTTTGAACAATGATGCCAGGAGCACCTAAGTCCAATAAACGTTTCAAACGATTGTTACGGTTGATAACACGACGATATAAGTCATTCAAGTCACTTGTTGCAAAACGACCACCGTCTAATTGAACCATTGGACGGATTTCTGGAGGAATAATTGGAAGTACATCCAAAATCATCCATGAAGGATCGTTACCTGAGTTTCTGAATGATTCAACTACTTCTAAACGTTTAATTGCACGTGTCAATCTTTGACCAGTAGCTGATTCTAACTCAGTACGCAATTCTTTCAATTCTTCATCTAAATCGATTTCTGATAGTAAATCTTTGATACCTTCAGCACCCATTTTAGCAACGAATTGACCAGGATATTTATCATAGTATTCTCTGTATTCTGCTTCAGAAAGCAATGATTTTTTCTCAAGTCCTGTTGGACCTGGATCTACAACCACATAAGAAGCAAAATAAATAACTTCTTCTAATGATCTAGGAGACATATCTAATAATAGTCCCATACGACTTGGAATGCCTTTGAAGTACCAAATGTGTGAAACAGGAGCTGCAAGTTCAATATGCCCCATTCTTTCACGACGTACTTTAGATTTAGTTACTTCAACACCACAACGGTCACAAACCATGCCTTTATAACGAACACGTTTATATTTACCGCAACTACATTCCCAATCTTTTGTAGGTCCGAAAATTCTTTCACAGAACAAACCATCTTTTTCAGGTTTTAAAGTACGATAGTTGATAGTTTCAGGTTTCTTAACCTCACCATATGACCAAGAACGAATCTTTTCAGGTGAAGCAAGGCCGATTTTCATATAATGGAAATTATTTACATCAATCAAGGAGCCTACCTCCTTCAATTTAGATTAGCTGTGCTATTTGATTGATAAATGATCAATAAAATGAAAAATATTCAAGGTGCATATAGACAATGTTTGGAACTCCAGTGACATTGCCTAATGCTAACCTTTCATATTTGCTTAATTTTTAAATACGCTATTTGCTTATTGAACATTGCATGAATTAGTCAGTAGTTTCCTTTTGTGATTCAGGAATTGAAGATTGTTGGATGTTGACTTTGTGTTCATTTACATCATCTTCATCAACGTCTGCCATTTCGATTTCTTTATCATCTTCATCCATGACTTTAACATCAAGACCTAAACTTTGTAATTCTTTCATCAATACTCGGAATGATTCAGGAACACTTGGTTTAGAGATGTTTTCACCTTTAACGATCGCTTCGTATGTTTTAACACGACCTACAGTATCATCGGATTTATAAGTTAAGATTTCTTGTAATGTGTACGCAGCACCATATGCTTCAAGTGCCCATACCTCCATCTCACCGAAACGTTGTCCACCAAATTGAGCTTTACCACCCAATGGTTGTTGTGTAACAAGTGAGTAAGGACCAGTTGAACGCGCATGTAATTTATCGTCAACCATGTGCGCAAGTTTCAACATGTACATTACACCGACTGAAATACGGTTATCAAATGGTTCACCTGTACGTCCATCATATAATACAGTTTTACCATCTCTTGCCATACCAGCTTCTTCAATTGTAGACCATACATCGTCATCGTTAGCACCATCAAATACTGGTGAAGCAACATGGATACCTAAGTTTTTAGCAGCCATACCTAAATGTAATTCAAGTACTTGTCCGATGTTCATACGTGATGGTACACCAAGTGGGTTCAACATGATATCAATTGGTGTTCCGTCTGGTAAATAAGGCATATCTTCTTCAGGAACAATCTTAGAGATAACCCCTTTGTTACCATGACGACCACACATTTTATCCCCAACGTGGATTTTACGTTTTTGAACGATATAAACACGTACTAATTGGTTTACACCAGGAGATAATGAATCATCGCCGTCTTCACGGTTGAATACTTTAACATCTAGTACGATTCCGCCTGCACCATGAGGTACACGTAATGAAGTATCACGAACTTCACGTGCTTTTTCACCAAAGATAGCATGTAATAATCTTTCTTCAGCTGTTAATTCAGTTACACCTTTAGGTGTTACTTTACCAACTAAGATATCGCCATCTTTAACTTCAGCACCAACGTATACAATTCCGCGTTCGTCTAAGTTTTTAAGTGCACTTTCCGCAACGTTAGGAATATCACGAGTGATTTCTTCAGGTCCAAGTTTAGTATCACGTGCTTCAGATTCATATTCTTCGATATGAATTGAAGTATAAACGTCATCTTTTACGAGACGTTCGCTCATGATTACAGCATCTTCATAGTTATAACCGTCCCAAGTCATAAATCCTACAACTACGTTACGGCCTAATGCCATTTCACCAAGTTCCATAGAAGGACCATCTGCTAAGATTTCACCTTGGCTTACAATGTCGCCATCTTTTACGATAGGACGTTGGTTATAACAAGTACCTGAGTTAGAACGTTTAAATTTAGCTAATCTGTACGTATCTAATTCACCATCATATTGTTGTCCATCTTCTTCAATAATACGACGAACTTTAATTTCGTTTGATTCAACGTGTTCTACACGACCGAAATGTTTATTAATAACTGCAGCACCTGAGTCGCGAGCAGTTGCATGTTCCATACCTGTTCCAACAAATGGAGATTCTGGATTCATCAATGGTACCGCTTGACGTTGCATGTTCGCACCCATTAATGCACGGTTAGAGTCATCGTTTTCTAAGAATGGGATACAAGCTGTCGCAGCTGATACTACTTGTTTTGGTGATACGTCCATGTAGTCCATTTTGTCTCTGTCCATCATTGTGTTGTTACCACGGAAACGACAAACAACTTCTTCGCTGATGAAGTGACCTTCATCATCTAAACGAGAGTTCGCTTGGGCTACAACATAGCTGTCTTCTTCGTCAGCTGTTAGATAGTCGATTTGATCAGTTACAGTATTAGTTTCAAGGTCAACTTTACGGTATGGTGTTTCAATAAAACCGAACTCGTTAACACGTGCATAACTTGATAATGAGTTGATCAAACCAATGTTTGGACCCTCAGGAGTTTCGATTGGACACATACGGCCATAGTGAGAATAGTGAACGTCACGTACTTCCATTTGAGCACGTTCACGAGTTAAACCACCAGGTCCTAATGCAGATAAACGACGTTTATGTGTCAACTCAGCTAATGGGTTTGCTTGGTCCATGAATTGAGACAATTGAGAGCTTCCGAAGAACTCTTTAATTGAAGCAATAACCGGACGGATATTGATAAGTTGTTGCGGTGTGATAGAGTCAGTATCTTGAATTGACATTCTTTCACGTACAACACGTTCCATTCTTGACAAACCAATTCTGAATTGGTTTTGAAGTAATTCGCCTACTGAACGTAAACGACGGTTACCTAAATGGTCAATATCATCAGTTTGTCCGATACCATGTAACAAGTTGAAGAAATATGACATAGAAGCAACAATATCTGCTGGAGTAATGCATTTAACTTCAGAGTCAGGGAAAGCATTACCGATAACAGTTGTTGTTCTGCCTTCTTCATCATTAGGTACATAAACTTTAATAGATTGGATTTCTACTGGTTCATTTACAATGCTGTCATCTAATTCATCTACTTCAATGTTTGCATTAGATTCTAATACATCCATAATTTCGTCTAATTTACGACGATCTAATACAGTACCTTCTTCAGCAACGATTTCACCAGTATCACTATTAACAATCGGTTCAGCCAATTTTTGGTTGAATAAACGATGTTTCAAATGAAGTTTTTTATTCATTTTATAACGACCAACGCTCGCTAAATCATAACGTTTTGGATCGAAGAAACGAGAGTAGAGCAAGCTTTTTGCGTTTTCTACTGTAGGTGGTTCGCCAGGGCGTAAACGTTCATAAATTTCTAATAATGCTTGTTCAGTATTTTCAGTACTATCTTTTTCAAGCGTATTACGCAAGTACTCATTATCACCTAATAAATCTATAATTGATTGATCAGTTGAATAACCAAGAGCACGAAGTAATACAGTCAACGGCAATTTTCTAGTTCTATCAATACGCACATAAACGATGTCTTTTGCATCAGTTTCGAATTCTAACCAAGCACCACGGTTAGGAATTACAGTCGCATCATAGTTTTCACGGCCGTTTTTATCTATTTTTTCATTGAAATATACGGATGGAGAACGAACTAATTGTGAAACGATTACACGTTCAGCACCATTAATTACGAAAGTACCAGTATCAGTCATTAATGGGAAATCACCCATAAATACTTCTTGGTCTTTCACTTCTCCTGTTTCTTTGTTAATAAGACGCACTTTGACACGAAGAGGTGCAGCATAAGTTGCGTCACGGTTCTTAGATTCTTCTAAATCATATTTCGGTTCACCTAATCTGTAATCAACAAATTCTAAAGATAGGTTTCCTGTGAAATCTTCAATCGGAGAAATATCTCTGAACATTTCAAGTAATCCTTCTTTTAAGAACCAGTCATACGATTTCGTTTGAATTTCAATAAGGTTTGGTAATTCTAAAACCTCAGAAATTCTCGCGTAATTTCTACGTTTACGATGTCTTCCATATTGGACAAATTTACCTGCCAAACAGATTCACCCCTCAAAAATTGTTCGAATGTCTTTTACCGTACAAATAATTCAAAATCCAACAAGACAAAAAGAAAACGGCAGCACACCTGATGACACCATTTTCTATTCTGCGTTATTAATGATTTACTTTGTTATTTTATACGTAAAAGTACACACTTATTGAACATAAATTTTTACATTCTATAACTATAACAGAAATAAAAATGAATGTCAATGGTTAATGCTTGCTTTTTAAAATATAATACCCTTTATCTTTTGCTAGGGTTTCTACATTCCCGAAAACTGCTTCCATTTTTTTCTTTGCTGATGGCATTCCTTGTTTCTTTTGAATCACTACATATAGTTCGCCATCTTTTTTCAATTTCGAATATGCATCTTCTAATATTCCGTGGACAACCGACTTCCCTGCTCTTATAGGGGGATTAGTCACAATCATATCCGCGGAATCATCTGGAATTTCAGCTAATCCATCACTTTCTTGAATCACCGCATTATCAATATGGTTTTTCTCACTATTTTCTTTGGCTAAATCTAAAGCCCGATGATTTACATCTAAAAGTATTACTTTATGATGCGGAGAAACTTTTGCGATCATTAAACCAATCGGTCCATATCCGCAACCAACATCAATAATCGTCTTACTTGGACCAGGCGGATGTTCTTTCAGAAATGTTCTTAATAACAAATCAGACCCATAATCAATTTTCCCTTTTGAAAACACTCCCGAATCAGTGGCAAGTTTTAATTCGTTCTGTTGATAACGATATTTAAAATCTTCTCTCTGACTCGCAACTTCTGGATCTTCATCATAATAATGACTCATGCTTACACCTCATTTATTTAACACTCTACAGATGCATTTCTGTCCATCTTTAGAATACACATTTATAGTTCATAAATCTATGAAAAGGCAATAAGGTGAAAGTGTTACCTCAACTCTCTTACATTAGAAAAACCCCGTTAACTCAATAACGGGGTTTTCATTTCTCAAAGAATTCAGGCTGTGAAAATCGAGATTTTCACGATATTAACAATGGTTATTAGCCTCGTTCTCTTTTCATTCAATTCAATTAGAAATTAGAATTATTTCAATTCTACTGAAGCGCCAACTTCTTCTAATTGTTCTTTAAGTTTTTCAGCTTCTTCTTTAGGTAAAGCTTCTTTGATTACTTTAGGAGCGTTGTCTACTAATTCTTTAGCATCTTTCAATCCTAAACCAGTTGCATCTTTAACAGCTTTAACAACTTTGATTTTAGATGATCCAGCTGAAGTTAATTCAACATCAAATTCAGTTTTTTCAGCAGCTTCGCCGCCACCTGCTGCACCTGCTGCTGCTACTGGAGCTGCTGCAGTTACACCAAATTCTTCTTCAATTGCTTTTACTAAGTCATTTAATTCTAATACTGACATTTCTTTAATTGCTTCAATGATTTGTTCTTGATTAGCCATTTTTAATATTCCTCCGTTTTATAAATATTTACGATGCTGATTATTCAGCACTTTCTTCTTTAGATTCTCCGACTGCTTTAACTGCATAAGCGAAGTTGCGTACAGGAGCTTGTAATACAGAAAGTAACATAGATACAAGACCGTCGTGTGATGGTAAAGAACCAACAGTTTTAACTTCTTCTGCTGAGATAATGCTACCGTCCATTACGCCTGTTTTAATTTCTAATGCTTCGTGTTCTTTAGCAAATCCAGCGATAACTTTTGCAGGAGCAACTACATCTTCAGTAGATGTTGCAACAGCTGTTGGACCTGTTAAGAATTCGTCAAGACCTTCAAGGCCTGCTTGTTCTGCAGCACGACGCATCATAGTGTTTTTGTATACTTTATACTCAACACCAGCTTCACGTAATTGTTTACGTAATTCAGTTACTTCAGCTACTGTTAAACCACGGTAATTCACGATTACTGTTGAAACAGAATTTTTAAGTTGATCAGCAATTTGTTCAACTAATTGTTTTTTTGCTTCAATAATTCCAGACATTTAGACACCTCCATATTAATTTTGTTCGGTGCTTTTCATTTGGTTGAATCCAATAAAAAAAGCACTTTCACCCCACGGCAAAAAGTGCTTGAAAGTTTTTTACAAACCACGTTCAAGTCAATTTTAGCCTCGGTAGGATATAATTTTTAAGTTATTTCTTAACTCCTACTGTCTTAGGTAAAATAATCATATTAACCAATATAACGGTTTGGATGTGATATGTCAATATGTTTTAAAAAAACTAGAGAAAATATTTTTCAAGTAAGTTCAGATTCAAATCAATTCGTTTGGCACATTATTACTTGTCATTTTCTCTAGTTCATTAATTTCAGTTATTTATTATAGTTTGAAGTTAGAAGTATCTACTTTAACACCAGGACCCATTGTAGTTGTAACTGCAACAGATTTGAAGTAAGTACCTTTTGCAGAAGCTGGTTTAGCTTTAGCAATAACATCTTGAAGAGTGTTGAAGTTTTCAACTAAATCTTCAGTGCTGAATGATACTTTACCAATTGAAGCGTGGATGATACCAGCTTTTTCAGCACGGTATTCAACTTTACCTGCTTTGATTTCTTCAACTGCTTTTTTAACATCCATAGTTACTGTACCTGTTTTAGGGTTAGGCATTAAACCTTTAGGTCCCAATACACGACCTAATTTACCAACTTCGCCCATCATATCTGGTGTAGCAACAACTACATCAAAGTCGAACCAGCCTTGTTGGATTTTAGTAGCGTATTCTGATTCACCTACGTAATCAGCGCCTGCTGCTTCTGCTTCAGAAGCTTTATCACCTTTTGCGAATACTAATACACGTTGAGTTTTACCAGTTCCGTGCGGTAATACTACTGCACCACGGATTTGCTGGTCGTTTTTACGAGTATCGATAACTAAACGGAATGCTACTTCAACAGTTGCATCAAAGTTTGCAACACTTGTTTCTTTAGCTAAGCTGATTGCGTCTTCAACACTATAGTGTTCGTTACGGTCAACTTTGCTAGCAGCATCTAGATACTTTTTACCTTTTTTAGCCATTTATTATTTCCTCCTTTAGTGGTTTTAGCGGAATGTCCTCCCACATTACTTGCTATCGCAAGTTAAGAGCAGATGACATTTGCAGCTGTTCGCAATATAAATATTGGATTAACTTTTAGTCATCTGCCATTTTGTTTCAAGTTTCAAATTGTTATTTGTGTTCGTTTAAGAGATGCAATTTTGAAAAGCTCTCTTTACTACGTTATTATTCTACAGTGATACCCATACTACGAGCAGTACCTTCGATAATACGCATAGCCGCTTCTTCATCAGCCGCATTTAAGTCAGGCATTTTTGTTTGAGCGATTTCACGTACTTGATCTTTAGTTACTGTAGCAACTTTGTTTTTGTTAGGTTCACCAGAACCTTTTTCAACGCCAGCTGCTTTTTTAAGTAGTACTGGAGCCGGTGGAGTTTTAGTAATGAATGTAAATGAACGGTCTTCATATACACTGATTTCTACCGGAATAATTAAACCTGCTTGTTCTTGTGTTCTTGCATTGAACTCTTTACAGAATCCCATGATATTCACACCTGCTTGACCTAATGCTGGACCAACTGGTGGTGCTGGGTTCGCTTTACCTGCAGGAATTTGTAATTTAACTACTTTTTCTACTTTTTTAGCCACGATGTGCACCTCCTTGATATCGTGATGTGGTCACAGGGCTCATTTTTGCCCTCCCACTCATAAAACATTTCGTGACGAAATGGCCTACCCTTTACGAGCACGACCACAGTATTATATCATTTAAAAAATGTAAAATCAATACTATTTTGCTTTTTTAGTGTATGTTGACTAAAAGCAAAACATTATAGTTTTTCGATTTGATCAAATTCCACTTCAACTGGAGTTTCTCTTCCGAACATATCTACTAGTACAGTCAACTTGAATTTGTCTGCTTCAATTTCTTGCACTTCGCCGACTTGGTTGGCAAATGGTCCTGATTTAATACGTACTTGTTCACCGACTTCAACTTCTACATCGATTGTTTTTTCTTTCATTCCCATTTGTTTCAAAATAAAGCGAACTTCATCAGGAAGCAGCGGGTTCGGTTTAGAACCAGCGCCAGCTGAACCTACAAATCCAGTTACACCTGGTGTATTTCTAACGACATACCAAGATTCGTCTGTCATGACTAACTCTACTAAAACGTATCCAGGGAATGTTTTTTTCGTTAATTTCTTCGCTTTACCATCTTTTACTTGTGTTTCTTCTTCTTCTGGTATGACAACTCTAAAAATTTGTTCTGTCATATTCATAGATTCAACACGTTTTTCTAAATTCTTTTTAACTTTATTTTCATAGCCAGAGTAAGTATGCACGGCATACCAACGCTTTGCTCCAACTTCCTCAGACATGTATGTTGTCACTCCTCATATTAACTAATTAATTCTATCAATTTACCGATTCCCAAATCTAAGGCATAGAAGAAGATCAGGAAGAATACTACTGTCACAATTACAATAGTTGTATATTTTAATATTTCTTCTTTAGTTGGCCAACTTGTCTTCTCCATCTCAGATATAACGCCTTTAAAGAAACTATCTTTAGGTGCTTTTTTCTTATCTTCAGCCATTGTCGTACCTCCAATTAGTCATTAAATTCATCCGTGGGCGCAAGGCAATTACTTCGATTCCTTGTGTATCGTATGTGCATTGCATGTTTTGCAATACTTCTTCAATACTAATCTTTCTGCAAGGTTGCTATTCTTTGGTACGGTATAATTTCTATTTCCGCATACTTCGCAATTAAGCGGGACTTTTTTCATAATACCTTCACCTTACCTATATTAAATACTCACTTACTATACATAAGAAACCCTCATCATGTCAAACGACTAGTCAATTGTAAGTTGTTCCTAAATGTAGAATAAGTAGCATTCTCATCTATAGTGTTCAAACTGTCTAAGCAATTTTTTCTTACAACGATGCAACGCATTATACACTGCTTTTTCATTGATACCTATCTTGTTTGCTATTTCCTTTGGGGAATAGTCATCCAATGTATATTGTACTACTTCTTGCTCTAATTTGCTTAATTTCTTGCAGTAAGTCATTATATCCTTACATTTTTCTTCCATTATCAATTTTTCCTCAATACTGCGTTCTGAAACAGAAACATGATATTGACTTACAGCTTCTTCTATCAGACATTGCCGTTGTTTGTCTAATCTTGTTTGCTTTCGATAATAATCATATTTTGAGGTCTTAATTAATCGGTTTAGAAAATGATCAAAGGGTATCCTTGCTGAAAGTTTATATCTATCTATACTTCTGCAGATTCTGAGGAAGATATCTTGAAGTAAGTCATCGCAATCTGAAACTGCAATGCTGCGATTTTGAATACGCTGGCGAATTAATGGTTGTAATAAGATAAGCAGTTGATTAATGGCATCTGCATCATCTGCTTGTGCACGTGAAATTAACAGAGTGATTTTTGAAGAAATGTCATCCTGTTGCTGAGGCATGAGGTCGCTCCCTTCCAAAAAAGTGAGATTATCATACCTGACATTTACTTCATTAATCAAATTGCATAATTTTATTTTTCATGGTCTCCGCGACGTATTTTTTCAAATTCTGTCAGCACATCATCTGAAAGTTGAATACGAGTTCGCGGCTTATTATTATCAAAGGTTTTCATAGATGTATTCACATGAGCTTCATTCAACTTTATATTTTGCCACATTTCTCTAGAGGGAATACGATAAGCACCTGTCCCAAAAATTGCATGTTGTTCACTTAAGTCGCTTGTCACAACAGCAATATGCGTAGTGTGCTTATCGTATAAATCATAAACGAGCCGTTCTATATAACTATCGGCTGTTTCATTTTCTTTAGTAAACACCGTTTTGATGCCATGATAGTAACTTACACTTTCATTACCTTCTTGTTCATAAGCATCGAACACACAAATGATTTCATCAGCTACTGCGGCATTATAATTTCCAATCGACAGCAATAATTTCTCTCTGGCTTCTTCTAAACTATCCTTAGCCAAATGTGTAAGATAGTCGCTTTGGCCTATCATATTATAACCATCAATAATCAAATATCGGTCTTTCATGATTTATTCACCTGCCGGATGGCGTTTGCGATAAATCTCATACATCATCAAGCTGGCAGCTACTGATGCGTTTAAGCTGTTAATATGTCCCACCATTGGAATTTTAATATAAAAATCACACTTTTCTTTGACAAGTCGGCTCATACCGTGGCCTTCATTGCCAATTACAATAGCAAGTGGCATGTCTGCTGCCATTTGTCGATAATCCGTAGCATTATCTGCAGCCGTTCCAGCTATCCAGTAGCCTTCATCTTTCAGTTGATCCATCGTCTGTGATAAGTTTGTAACACGTACAACCGGCACATGCTGGATAGCACCTGCGGAAGCTTTGGCAACCGTTTGTGTTAAGGCAACTGAACGTCTTTTAGGAATAATCACACCATCTACTCCTGCAGCATCTGCAGTACGTAAGATAGAACCTAAGTTATGCGGATCTTCTAATCCATCCAATATCACTAGAGTCGGTAATCCATCTTTATCTTTCAATTGAGCAAGAAGTTTATCTAAATCAGCATATTCATATGGTGCTACGAGTGCTGCCACACCTTGGTGGGGTGCTTCAGCTAAATGGTCTAATTTTGATTTTGGGACAGTTTGTACAACGATTTTTTGATTTTTTGCATGTTTTAAAATTTCTTCAAGTTGTTGCTTTTTCACACCGTCTTGAATCAAAATTTTATTAATAGGATGTCCTGTTGTGATTGCTTCTTTAACAGCATGACGTCCGACAATTACTGAATCTTCCACATCCATCACTCCCTTTCTTCTACTGCAGCAACAATTGCTTCTAATAGTGCTTGCAGTCTGTCTTCCCTGTTTTCTAAATATAAAAAGCCTAAAACCGCTTCTAATCCAGAACTCTTACGGTAAGTTTGTACATCTGTATTTTTAGCTTTAGTATGACTTTTCGCATTACGCCCGCGTCGCACAATTTCTTGTTCTTCTTCTGTAAACCAGTCTTCATCGTTCAATTGGTCTAAAGTAGCCGCTTGGCTTTTAGCTGAAACATAGCGTTTTGCTTGCTGATGCAATCGATTCGGTTTGGCACGTAATTTTAAAATAATATGCTTTCGGACAAATTGATCTAAAACCGCATCACCCATATATGCTAATGATAATGGGTTCAGCAGTTTTACCTGATTAGTATTATCCACGTTTAAATCTCACGCCTTGTGCTGTGTCTTCAAGAATAATATTTTGCGCTTTTAATTGATCACGAATTTCATCAGCACGTGCGAAATCTTTATTTTTTCTAGCTTCATTACGTTCTTCAATCAATGCTTCAATATCTTCATCCAACAATTCATCTTGTTGTTTGCCTTTCAATGGTATACCTAAAACATCACTGAAAATTTGGAAGACCTCTTTAAAGCGTTCGATTACTTTTTTAGAAGTTGTGTTTTCTAGTACATATTTATTTGCTAATTTAGCCAAATCATACCAAGTAGTAATCGCGTTAGCTGTATTGAAATCGTCGTCCATTACCTTTTCAAATTGTGCAAGTAATTGATCGATTTGCTCAATATATTCAGATTGATCTTCAATGTCAGTTGCAATCGCTTCGCGTTCTTCAATTGCTTGATAACTATTACGGATACGTTCTAAACCGCTTTTCGCAGATTCTACTAATTCCATATTGTAGTTGATTGGGCTGCGGTAATGTACGCTGATCATGAAGAAACGTAATACATCTGGATCTACTTCTTTAATAATATCGTGTACCAATACAAAGTTCCCTAATGATTTACTCATTTTTTCATTGTCGATATTAATGAATCCATTATGCATCCAATAGTTTGCAAACGGTGCATGGTTATGTGCTTCTGATTGTGCAATTTCATTTTCATGATGCGGGAATTGCAAATCACTGCCGCCTGCATGAATATCAATTGTTTCACCAAGTTCATTATAAGCCATTACAGAGCATTCGATATGCCAGCCCGGACGGCCTTTGCCAAATGGGCTATCCCAGCTGATTTCGCCCGGTTTTGCTTTTTTCCATAATGTGAAATCTAATGCATCTTCTTTTTGTTCACCAGATTCAATACGCGCTCCGACTTTTAAATCATCAATAGATTGGTGACTTAATTTACCGTAACCTTCAAATTTACGTGTACGGAAATAAACATCGCCGCCACTTTCATAAGCGTATCCTTTATCCACTAAATCTTTAATGAATTCGATAATGTCATCCATATGGTTCATAACACGTGGATTTGAAGTTGCTTTTTTAACATTTAAAGCACCTGTATCTTCATAGAAAGCTTGGATATAGCGATCTGCAATTTCAGGTACACTTTCATTCAACTCTTTTGAACGTTTGATTAATTTGTCATCTACATCTGTAAAGTTAGAAACATAGTTGACATCATAACCTTTATATTCGAAATAACGGCGCACCACATCATAGTTAATAGCAGGACGTGCATTACCGATATGAATATAGTTGTAGACAGTCGGTCCGCAAACATACATTTTAACCTTGCCTGGTTCTAATGGTTCGAAAGGTTCTTTTTGTCGTGTCAGTGTATTATATAATGTAATCATCTTGAATCTCTCCATTCTTAACTTGCTCTAGTTGCTTTTCTAACTGTTTCATTTGTTCGTAAATTGGATCTGGCAGATTGAGGTGATCAAAGTTTTTACCGATTCGTTTACCATGTTGTTTTACAATATGACCTGGAATACCAACAACCGTTGTATAACTTGGTACATTTTGCAATACGACAGAGTTTGCTCCGATATTAACATTAGAATCTACTTTGATGTTACCTAAAATTTTAGAACCTGCTGCAATGAGTACGTTGTCTCCGATATCAGGATGGCGTTTACCTTTTTCTTTACCAGTACCGCCTAGTGTCACGCCTTGATAAATGGTAACGTTATCGCCTATTGTACAAGTCTCCCCGATAACCACACCCATACCATGGTCAATAAACAATCTCTTTCCAATTTTAGCCCCTGGATGAATTTCAATACCTGTAAAAAAACGTGATACTTGTGAAATAATTCGTGCAGCTACGTAATGTTGCTTATTATATAATTTATGTGCCACCAAGTGACTCCAAACTGCATGTAGACCTGCATATGTTGTTGCAACTTCAAATGATGTTCTCGCAGCAGGGTCTTGTTCAAATACCATTTTTATATCGTCTCTCATTCTTTTAAACACGTTGTTCCCTCCTAATTATAAAAAAAGCACCTCTAACAACTTAATGTCAGAGGTGCCATCGCACGGTTCCACTCTTCTTCAGCATGTTCCAATGACAATTAATCGTCTTGCACATACTCTCAATAATCCCGTATTTACTATTTAAGTACACCAAGGTGCATTCAATCATATTTATGATGTGCTCACAGCCCCCGCACACTCTCTGGACATAAAATATCATCTACTAATCCTTAGTAATCACCTTTAATAATAGGTGGTTTATTTCAAAAATTCAAGCAACTTTGTGATAATTAAAGATATTTTTTCAAGCGTGTCAACACTTTTTCTTTACCTAATACTTCAATTGTATTCGGTAATTCCGGCCCATGCATTTCACCAGTAACTGCTACACGAATCGGCATAAATAATTGTTTACCTTTAATACCAGTTTCTTTTTGAACTTCTTTAATTGTTTTTTTGATTTCAGCCGCTTCAAACGGTTCTAATGCTTCTAATTTACCATATAAATGATTCATCAATTCAGGTACTTGTTCTCCGTTGATAACTTCTTTTTCTTCTTCATCTAATTCGATTTCGTCACGGAAGAACATTTCAGATAACGGTACAATTTCACCTGCATAGCTCATTTCTTTTTGGTATAAACCAATCAATTTACGACCCCATTCTAAATCTGCTTCAGAAGGAGATTCAGGAATTAAGCCAGCATTGATCAAGTGAGGCAATGCCAATTCAAATACTTTTTCAGAGTCTTTTTGTTTCATATATTGGTTGTTAACCCAAGCTAATTTTTTCTTATCGAAGAAAGCTGGTGATTTTTGCAAACGGTTTTCATCGAAGATTTTAATGAATTCTTCTTTAGAGAAGATTTCTTCTTCGCCTTCTGGAGACCAGCCAAGCAATGTAATAAAGTTGAACAATGCTTCAGGCAAGTAACCTAAGTCGCGGTATTGTTCGATGAATTGCAAGATTTGGCCATCACGTTTACTTAATTTTTTGCGTTGTTCGTTTACAATAAGTGAGATATGACCAAAACGTGGCGGTTCCCAACCGAATGCTTCATAAATCATTAATTGTTTAGGTGTATTTGACACATGGTCATCACCACGAATAACATCAGAAATTTCCATGTAATGGTCATCTGCTGCTACCGCAAAGTTATAAGTCGGTACGCCGTCTTTTTTCACGATAACCCAGTCACCGATATTATCTGATTCAAATGATACTTCGCCTTTAACCATATCATCAAATTTGTATACTTTGCCTTTAGGCACACGGAAACGAATTGAAGGCTGACGTCCTTCTGCTTCAAATGCCGCTTGTTCTTCAGCTGTTAAATGAGCGTGTTTTCCAGCGTAACGCGGTGTTTCACCACGTGTAATTTGTTCTTCACGTTCTTGTTCTAATTCTTCTTCTGTCATATAACATTTATAAGCTTTGTCTTCTGCTAATAATTGTTCAACTAAAGGATCATAGAATTTCGCACGTTCTGATTGGCGGTAAGGACCATAACCTTTGTCTTTATCTACAGATTCATCCCACTCAAGACCTAACCATTCCAAATTGCTGAATTGAGAAGATTCACCATCATCTAGATTACGTTTTTTATCAGTATCTTCAATACGTACGATAAAATCTCCATCATAATGTTTAGCATATAAGTAGTTGAATAGTGCTGTTCTGGCGTTTCCGATATGCAAATAACCAGTTGGACTTGGTGCATATCTTACTCTTACGCGTTCACTCATTATATAGTTCACTCCTGTTTTTATTGTTTTTAGGAAAAAAGAAAACTGGGAAAGCAATCTGCCTCCCTACGTTTTTCAATTCATCCATATTTATATAGAATGCTTGTGTATTCAGTGCCGTATCATTACATCATTTTATTATAGTTATAATCTACTCGGTGCACAAAAATCATCAGGCAATTCTGTACCCATTCTTACTTATTGTAGCATTACAAACAGTATTTGGTAAGCCTAATGCTTGCAAAAATCTCGTTGCTATGACTAAAAAATTGATACGATAAAATACATCTTGCTTAGATTAATTTCGCAAATATGATACGTCCTGATGAAGTTTGTAAAATACTTGTGATTTCAATATCAACATGTTTACCGACGTATGCTTTCGCATCATCAATGACCACCATTGTACCGTCTTCTAAATAACCCACGCCTTGTCCAGGTTCTTTACCCATTTTGGTAAGCAGCAGATTCAACTGGTCCCCTTGACGGACAGTCGGTTTCACAGCTTCTGATAAATCATTGACATTCAATACTTTTACGCCTTGGACATGACAAATTTTATTTAAATTGAAGTCAGTTGTAATGACATCGGCTTTATATTTATGTGCAAGTTTAATTAACAAAGCATCGATATCATTATAAGATTTTTGAGGATGTATGATTCGTGTGGGATATGAAGCATCGTGTATTTGATTCAATATATCTAAACCGTGTTGCCCTTTATCTCTCTTCACGCTATCTGTAGAATCTGCAACGATTTGCAGCTCATTAATCACACCTTGCGGAATCAATATTTCTCCGTCTAAAAATCCGCATTTAATCACATCTAAAATTCTGCCGTCAATTACTGCACTTGTGTCTATAATTTTAGGTGCGGCACTATAAGTATTCAAGTGTGCAGAACGCGCCATCTTTTCAGGTAAAAACATCAACATCTCGTCTCGTTTTTTCAAGCCGAATTGGAAACCTAAATAACTCAAGAATACTGTAATGATAATAGGTAAAACATGAAGAAATAATGAAGAACCGATTAAATTTAAAATAAAAGAAATCATTACAGAGATTAATAAGCCCATAATCAAGCCAATTGCAGCAAATAAAATTTCGATTGCACTATGGCGCATAATAAAATATTCAAGTTTGCGCAAACTTTTAATAACACGCGGAATAAACACCCCGAAAATGATAAAGAATAATACGATACCAATTAAACTGATAATATATTTATTTGTCAGCCAAGGGTATGCATTGAGTACCCCTGTATCTCTCGCTACTGACGGAATAATGACTACACCTAATGCAGCGCCCAAAATAGCATAGCTCGCCACTACAATCATTTTAATAATATTCACGCTGATGCCCCCTCTCTTTCCTTACTTGTTTCAGCGTTTCATTAATGCGAAATCCAGCGCTTCGTGCACGCTCGTTACACCAATTACTTGAATACCCTCAGGAAAATCCCAACCACCGCTATTGGTTTTAGGGATAATCACACGTTTAAATCCAAGTTTTGCGGCTTCTTGTACACGCTGTTCGATACGTGAAACGCGACGCACTTCACCTGTTAAACCAACCTCACCCACATAACAATCCATGCCATTTACGGGTTGGTCTTTAAAGCTGGAAGCGATTGCTGCAATCAGGGCTAAGTCAACAGCTGGTTCAGTCAGTCTCACTCCGCCTGCTACTTTGATATAAGCATCTTGCTGCTGCAGTAAGTAACTTTCTTTTTTCTCAAGTACAGCCATCAATAAATTTAAACGGTTATGATCAATACCCGTTGCCATTCGTCTCGGGTTATTGAAAGTTGTAGGTGTTACTAATGCTTGTACTTCAATCAATAACGGACGTGTACCTTCCATGGTCGGCACAATTGTAGAACCTGCCACATTAGTAGACCGTTCTTCTAAAAACATTTCCGATGGGTTTTTAACACCTTTCAAACCGCTATGTTTCATTTCGAAAATACCCATTTCATTGGTAGAACCAAAACGGTTTTTAACTGCACGTAAAATACGGTACGCATGATGTTCGTCACCTTCGAAATACAATACAGTATCTACCATGTGCTCTAGTAATCTCGGACCTGCAATCTGACCTTCTTTAGTCACGTGACCGACAATGAAAGTCGCAATATTCATTTGTTTAGCAATACCCATTAAAATTTGCGTACTTTCTCGTACTTGCGATACAGAACCTGGCGCAGAGTTGATATCCGGATGATAAATTGTTTGAATAGAATCTACTACGACTAAATCAGGTTCAGTCTGTTTGACCGCTTCTTTAATCACTTCTAAATCCGTTTCTGCAAACACATTCAAATTACTTGAATCTTCATCTAAACGGTCTGCTCGTAATTTAGTTTGGTTCAGTGATTCCTCACCTGTTATATATAAAACTTTTTTATTTTGTGATAATGCTGAACAGATTTGCAACAGCAATGTTGATTTACCAATACCAGGATCACCGCCAATTAAGACAAGCGAACCTTGTACAATACCGCCACCTAATACTCTATCGAATTCAGGGGAACTCGTTTTGATACGAGGTGTAGTTTCATTTTGTACTTGGTTAAGCTTGGTAACTTTTGCTGTTTGTTCTCGTGTACGCATGCCTCTTCCACTTGGCGCTTCTTTTTTCTCAATAATTTCTTCCATTTGGTTCCAAGCACCACAATTAGGACATTTTCCCATCCATTTAGGGGATTGATAGCCACATGCCATACATTCAAAAATAACTTTCTTTTTTGCCAAATTGACACCTCCTGTTTTTATGTGAAAAGCATAATTATTTTACACCTTTACTATACTAAATTCCATCTATAATAATTGACTGAAATATAACTGCACTTTCAAGAACTGCTTCCAAAATACAATCTTTTATTTTAATGCTATATTACATCATATCAGATTTTAATTTTTTACAGTATTTCAAAAGCATAAAGAAAGAGCACACACTGCTTTTTAAAGCAGCGCATGCTCTTCTTTTTATTCATTCAATTAATGATAACTACTCTTATGCTTTTGTAGCAGTTTCAACTGTTTCTTCAGTTTCACGATCATTGATGTTGTATTCGAATTTTTCACCATTATGGTCAACGACTACATCTTTACCTTCTAATTGGTTACCGTCTAAGATTAATTCACTCAAGTTGTCTTCAACTGTTTTTTGAATTGCTCTGATAAGTGGACGTGCACCATATTGAGGGTCATAGCCTTCTTCAGCAATTTTTTCTTTCGCTTTTTCAGTTACGCTGATATTAATATCTTGTTCTGATAAGCGGTCTGTAAGTTTATTAACCATTTTAGTTACAATTTCTTTCAATTCATCTTTATTAAGTTTGTGGAAGACAATAATGTCATCTACACGGTTCAAGAATTCAGGACGGAAAGCATTTTTCAATTCTTTCAACATTGTACTGCGAATTGTTTCGTAGTCTTGTCCTTCTGAAGAACCGCCGCCAAAGCCAGTAAAGCGTTGGTCTTGTAATTCTTGTGCACCGACGTTAGAAGTCATAACAATTACTGTGTTACGGAAATCTACTCTGCGTCCTTTAGTATCAGTTAAGAAACCATCATCAAGCACTTGAAGCAAGATGTTGAATACATCTGGGTGTGCTTTTTCGATTTCATCGAAAAGAATAACTGAGTAAGGTTTACGTCTTACTTTTTCAGTTAATTGACCACCATCATCATGACCTACATAGCCTGGAGGGGCACCTACTAAACGACTGACTGCGTGTTTTTCCATGAACTCACTCATATCAACACGAATCATTGCATCTTCGTCTCCGAACATTGATTCTGCTAAAGCACGTGCTAATTCAGTTTTACCTACACCAGTTGGTCCTAAGAAGATAAAGCTTCCGATTGGACGTTTAGGATCTTTCAATCCAGCACGCGCACGTCTTACAGCTTTACTGATTGAAGTAACTGCGTCTTTTTGACCGATAACACGTTCATGCAATGTGTCTTCTAAGTTCAATAGACGTTCAGATTCAGTTTCATTTAGACGAGTCAATGGAATACCAGTCCATCCAGCAATCACTTCAGCGATATCATTTTCGCTTAATGTTGTGTTAGAACCGCCTTGTGCATTTTTCCATTCGTTTTTAGCGTCTTCATATTGTTTTTCTAATTTAGTTTGTTTATCACGAAGGTTTGCAGCATTTTCGAATTCTTGAGAATGTACAGCTGCATCTTTTTCGTTTTTAACTTTTTCAATTTCTTGTTCGATTTCTTTCAAGTTTGTTGGTGTTGTATGACTTTTTAGTCTTACTTTTGAACTTGCTTCATCGATTAAGTCGATTGCTTTGTCTGGTAAGAAACGATCTGAAACATAACGGTCACTTAAACGTGCTGCTGCTTCGATTGCTTCATCAGAGATATTAATACGGTGATGTGCTTCATAACGATCACGTAAACCTTTTAAGATAGAAACTGTATCTTCAACAGTTGGTTCATCTACTTGAACAGGTTGGAAACGACGTTCTAACGCTGCATCTTTTTCAATGTGTTTACGATATTCGTCTAATGTTGTAGCACCGATTGCTTGCAATTCACCACGTGCTAATGCTGGTTTCAAGATATTAGATGCATCAATTGCACCTTCTGCGCCACCTGCACCGATTAAAGTATGCAATTCATCGATGAATAAGATAACGTCGCCAACTTGGTGAATTTCTTCCATCACTTTTTTAAGTCTTTCTTCAAATTCACCGCGGTATTTTGTACCAGCGACTACAGTACCCATGTCTAATGACATTACACGTTTATCTTTTAATGTTTCAGGTACTTCATTATTTACAATTGCTTGTGCTAAGCCTTCTGCAATTGCTGTTTTACCAACACCAGGTTCACCAATTAATACTGGGTTGTTTTTAGTACGACGACTTAAAACTTCAATCACACGTGTGATTTCTGTATCGCGTCCGACAACCGGATCTAATGTGCCGTCTTTTGCGATTACTGTTAAGTCACGTGCTAAACCATCTAATGTTGGTGTATTATTTGATTTTGTTGCTTGCGCATTTTTGTTGCTCATTTCAGGGCTGCCAAGTGCTTTTACTACTTGTGCGCGTGCTTTTGTAATATTTAAATCCAAGTTAGCAAATACACGTGCTGCTACGCCTTCATTTTCACGGATTAAACCGAGCAAGATATGCTCTGTTCCAACGAAATTATGGTGAAGTTTACGTGCTTCATCCATTGAAAGTTCAATAACTTTCTTAGCTCTTGGCGTATAGTGCAATGTGCCGACTTGTTCTTGGCCTTGTCCAATTAATTTTTCTACTTCTGCTACTACAAGGTCTTCTGTAATACCGAAACTTTCTAATACTTTTGCTGCAATACCTTCTGGTTCTTTCATTAAACCAAGAAGTAAGTGTTCAGTTCCGATATTTGAATGATTCAAACGAATCGCTTCTTCTTGTGCATGTGCTAATACACGTTGTGCACGTTCTGTAAGTCTGCCGAATAACATAGCATAACCTCCTAATTTATATGTTCTCTAATTACGTTCGCTCTTTGTTCATTTATCGATATTTCATCTGTTTCATTTATTAAAAATGGAGATTGTATCGCTACCATCATTTCATTAAAATTGAAATCTGATAGTTCAATATACCCTAAATCTACTCCTAATTTCACTTCACTTAATCGCATTGCCGCTTCTTCAACTGACATTAAGCGACTATAGCGTAATAATCCTAAAGAACGGTAGATACGGTCTTCCATTTCAACCGAACTATGCTGATCCAATTGTTTTCTGACATTCAATTCTTCGGTAATAATTTGTTGTACAATCTCTATCAATATTTCTATAATTTGTTCTTCTGTTCTTCCCAACGTCAATTGGTTCGAAACTTGGAATACATGGCCATAAACTTGCGAGCCTTCACCATATATACCTCTAATTGTAAATCCGAATCGGTTAATGGTTTGTGCGATTCGATTCATACGTTTCGTAATAGACAGTCCTGGCAGATGCAGCATGACGCTTGCACGCATTCCTGTCCCAATATTCGTTGGACACGTTGTAAGATAACCGAGTGTTTCATCAAAGCTGATGCTGAGTTTCCGATCTAATTCATCATCTACTTCTGAAGCTTTTTCAAATAAAGATGCAAGATTCATATCTGTACTCATAGCTTGAATTCTAATATGATCTTCTTCATTTACCATTATGCTTAATGATTCATCTTCATTCAACAATACTGCTGAAGCAGGTTGTTTAATCAACTCAGAACTGATTAAATGCTTTGCGACTAATTTGAGTTTGTCTCTTTGTTCCATATTACTCAATTGTAAAGTCTGCATATCTGGTAATGCATCTTGTACTTCATTAATGACTTTTTGTCCTTCAATATCAGAAGTAAACATTAAGGGGTGCACATGATTATCCAAGTTTCTTGCGAGTCGAATACGTGAAGACATGACTACTGGTGTCTCTTCACCATGTTCCATCCATTCACTCATATACATTGAATGTTCATTCATGATGCTATCCCTCACTTTCTTCTTGAAGTGCTTTAATTTCATCACGAACCACAGCAGCTTCTTCAAACAATTGTTTATCTACTAATTGTTGCAAATATTTATTTTTAGATTCAATCAATTTCTTTAATGCAATTTTGTGTGTAGAGGAAGCAGGCGTTTTACCGACATGTTCAAACTGTCCGCCCTGCACACGTCTCACAATATCCACAATATCCTCTTTAAAAGTAGTGTAACATTGCGCACATCCAAATTTACCTTTATATGCAATATCTTTAATTGTCATATGGCAGTTCGGACAACGCTTTTCTTCTCTTACATTCAACTCTTCTAAATGGATACCGTGTTTAGACGCTAAGTGCTGTAAAATTTGTTTAATTACAAACGAACCTTCCATATCTTCTTGATTGTTTTCCCAAGAGGGTTCCTCTTGATGTTCTGCTTTGATAGGTTCAACACGTTCGGGATGTGCTTCCTTTAACATCCCATTATACTTTTCGGACGCTTTTGCATCTAATTTATCGTCAGGCATGTGCAGCCTCCTTGTCTATTAATAGTAATTAATGACCGGCAATAGCTGTTTCAATATATTAGCGCGGACAATGTCTCTTGCCGCAACATCCATTCTAAGTGTGTCTCTGTCAACCACTGCAAGTATCATTTTAGCTTCACGAATTGTAATATATTGATTATCAAGCAAGCCTTCAATCACATAATGTGCTTGTTGTTGAGAAATAGAATCTCCAATAATTTGTAAGAGATGGTCAATATAACCTTTTGTATCTTTTGTTTCAACTTTGGTGATTCGTATATAACCACCGCCGCCACGTTTACTTTCTATTTCATAACCGTGTTCATTGGTGAATCTTGTCTTAATCACATAATTAAGCTGAGAAGGTACACAGTCAAAGCGTTGAGCAATATTTGCTCTTTGAATCTCAACAACATCTTTATTTGATTCCTCAAATAAATGTTTAATGTACTGTTCTATGATGTCGGACATATTATGCATGGATATCACCCCTTTTTTGACCTTCTTTGACTATATTATATGACCAACTTTGACCTTTTTCAACCAATATGTTTATAAAAAATTTGATTTTCTTGAAAAATTAGGATGTTACTTACTACCATTTTAATGTATGATATGGTATGAAAATAAAAATAAAGGGTGAAGAAAAAACATGCATATCATTATTGCCTTAATAGGCATCATCTTCTTTTTAGCACTTGCATTTGTTTTTAGCTCAGATAAGAAAAATGTCAAATGGAAATATGTCGGCATTTTACTTGTAATCCAATTCATCTTCGCGTTCTTACTTTTAAAAACAAACGTGGGAATTACAGTTATTGGCGGGATTGCAAATGGTTTCTCTTATTTGCTAGCAAAAGCAGCTGATGGAGTGAATTTCGTATTCGGAGGATTTAAATATGTTGATCCTAAGAATCCACCATTCTTCTTCAGTGTATTATTACCGATTGTATTCATCTCAGCAATTATCGGGATTTTACAATATACAAAAATCTTACCGTGGATTATCAATGTTTTAGGATTTTTAATTTCAAAAATTAACGGTATGGGACGATTAGAATCATATAACGCAGTTGCTGCGGCTATTTTAGGACAATCTGAAGTGTTTATCTCATTAAAAAAACAACTTCCTTACATACCTAAGCAACGTTTATATACACTAACAGCTTCAGCAATGTCTACAGTATCCGCTTCTATTGTCGGTGCTTACTTCACATTGCTTGAACCTAAGTACGTCGTAACAGCTATCGTATTAAACTTATTTGGCGGTTTCATTATCGCTTCGATTATCAATCCATATACAGTGGATGAAAAAGACGATAAATTATTAGTGGAAGAAACTGAAAACAAACAATCTTTCTTTGAAATGTTGGGAGAATATATCTTAGATGGATTTAAAGTTGCAGTAATTGTAGGCGCAATGTTAATCGGTTATATCGCAATCATCGCCTTATTAAACGGCATTGTCAGCGGAATCTTCACGATGGTTTCTGGCGGACACATCAAATGGGACTTCCAAACATTAATTGGTTTTGTATTCGCACCATTTGCATTCTTAACAGGTGTACCATGGCATGAAGCAGTAAAATCCGGTTCATTAATGGCAACTAAATTATTGTCAAATGAATTCGTAGCTATGCAAGGTCTAGGAAAAATGCACGGCTTATCAGATCGTGCTGTTGGTATTACTTCAGTATTCTTAGTATCATTTGCAAACTTCAGTTCAATCGGTATTATCTCAGGTGCAATCAAATCATTAAACAATGAAAAAGGTGACGTTGTTGCACGTTTCGGACTTAAATTATTATTCGGTGCAACATTAGTATCATTCATTTCTGCTGCAATTACAGGTTTCTTCATGTAAGTGTAAGCAGCTCATAAGATGACTTCCTCATTTAAGGGAGTCATCTTTTTTTATTCGTTTCAATTGATTAATTAATCAGCACTTTCATAACAATATAATCTATACTAAGTTGCTTTCTACCATTATTTAATGTAAAATCTCACTAATATAGAAGAGAAAGGAACAACCAAATGGCTATTGAAGACTACTGGAAAACATTTGTATCCCACTACCCTAAGTATCAAAACAAACCCTATACAGCATGGCAATTCGGAGTGGATCCAAACAAGCTTGCAGATTTAGTAAAACGTGGTATTAAAACTGCAACAACAAGCGGTTTAGCTTTCTACATTGCCGATCAAGAGCCCTTGCCAAAAGTTGGTGATTTGAGCATGGTTCTAGATGCACAAAACAATCCTATCTGTATTATTAAAAATACCAAAGTATATCAAACACCTTTCTCTGAAGTATCAGAAATGCATGCCTACAAAGAAGGCGAAGGAGATCGCACATTAAACTATTGGAGAACTGTTCATACGGACTTTTTCATGAAAGAATTCAACTCAATCAACCAATCTTTTTCTGAAGAAGAAATAATGGTTTGTGAAGAATTTGAATGTATACATACGTTTTAAATTAAAAATGAGGTGATTAAATGGACATAAACCAGATTCAAATCAATAAGTTTCAAGAATCAGATACACAAACAGTCGTAGAACTTATTATTCATACCCTCAGAACCACTAACATCCAAGATGAACCTGCAGAAGACATTGAGAGTTACGTTAAAGATATTACACCGGAGAGCATCCAATACAAAGCTGAAAACCTCAATTTCTATGTTTTCAAATTCAATAATGAACTGATTGCGACAGGTGCAATCGGCCCTTATTATGGAAGCAAAACTGAATCTTGTTTTTTCTCCATCTTCGTCTCACCAGATTATCAAGAACATGGTATCGGTACATTAATTATGGATACACTAGAAGATGATTACTATTACCATCGTGCTGAACGTTTAGAAATCCCCGCTTCTATCACTGGTGTTAATTTCTATCGTAAACGCGGCTATGACTATAAGAACGGTATTAAAGAACCTGATAATGAAGGTTTGATTTTTCTAGAAAAGTTTAAAAAAGCGAGCACTCTATAAAAAGAGTCCTCGCTTTTATTATCTGCAAATTAAACTGCAGCATGTTTATGTTCTGCAACGATATGATCAATGAAGTATTGTGTCACACGGTAATCATCTGTTAATTCAGGATGGAAAGAAACGCCTAAATAATTGCCTTCTTTCACCGCTACAATTTTATCATCTACAGTACTTAAGATTTCCACATTATCGCTATTTACTTTTTCGATATGTGGCGCTCTGATAAAGACTGCTTCAATATCATTTGCAATGCCTTTAATATCTAATTCTGCTTCAAAGCTGTCAACTTGGCGGCCAAATGAATTACGTTCAACAGTAATGTCTAGTTTTTGTAAATAACCCTCTTCACCTACGATGTCTTGGGCTAATACAATCAAACCTGCACAAGTACCGAACATTGGTAAATCTGAATTAACCAATGCTTCTTTAAAGCCGTATAGGTTCATCAAGCGGCGTAATGTCGTTGATTCACCGCCAGGCAGAATAAGGCCGTCAATTTCTTCTAATTGTTCAACACGTTTTACACTGACACCTTCGTGTCCGCTCAATTCAATATGGCGCAAGTGTTCTCTCACTGCGCCTTGCAAAGCGAGTACGCCGATTTTCATCTTACCAGCCACGCTCTTGCATACGTTCTTCTAGAGATAATTGATTAACATCTAAGCCTCTCATTGCTTCGCCTAATTCTTGAGCAAGTTTACCGATTAATTCGTAATCTGTGTAATGTGTTGTTGCTTGAACAATTGCTTTCGCAAATTTTTCAGGGTCTTCAGATTTGAAGATACCTGAACCGACAAATACGCCGTCTGCGCCTAATTGCATCATTAACGCAGCATCTTGAGGTGTTGCAACACCGCCAGCTGCAAAGTTAACAACAGGCAAACGTCCGTTATCTTTAATTGATTTCAATACTTCGTATGGTGCACCGATTTCTTTAGCAAATGTCATAATTTCATCGTCTGGCATTACAGTTAATTTCGCAACTTCTGAGTTAACTTGACGCATATGACGAACTGCTTCTACGATATTACCTGTTCCAGGTTCCCCTTTTGTACGCAACATCGCAGCACCTTCACCAATACGGCGTGCAGCTTCACCTAAATTACGGCATCCGCATACGAATGGTACAGTATAATCGCTTTTCAATAAATGATATTCTTCATCTGCTGGAGTTAACACTTCAGATTCATCAATGTAGTCAACACCCATTGATTCAAGTACACGTGCTTCAGTAATATGACCAATACGGCATTTTGCCATAACTGGAATTGAAACAGCATCCATTACTTCTTGAACGATTTTAGGATTACATGCACGTGCCACTCCACCAGCTGCTCTGATATCAGAAGGCACACGTTCTAAAGCCATAACAGCTACTGCTCCTGCTTCTTCTGCGATTTTAGCTTGTTCTGCATTGACAACGTCCATGATAACGCCGCCTTTTTGCATTTCAGCCATTCCACGTTTTACTCGATCTGAACCTACTTGTTTAGACATACTAAATACCCCTTTTCTAATTGATTAAATTCAGTTTAAAGGATAAACTGATAGTGTTAAAGAGTCAATTTCAATAAAAAACAGGAGGTCAGTTTAAATGTCGCAACCTTTATATATGCAGCTTTACCAAACATTAAAGGAACAAATTATCGAAGGTCAATATAAATCTGGAGACCGCTTTCCTTCTAAACGCCGTCTCGCTGAACATCATTCACTCAGCAACACAACCATTGAACATGCTTATCAGTACTTACTGGATGAAGGCTATATATATTCTAAACCGCGTTCAGGTTATTATGTCTCAGATATTGAATCGCTCCCTATCGTAACAAAAGAGACTGCCTCTTCATTTCCAGAAAATAAAAAAAATAAAGACCATCAAGCACGTTTTCATTTTGATCTGGCCCGTATTGATACAGAACACTTCCCCTGGCAGCAATTCCGCAAGTATTCTAGAGATGTATTTGACAAATCATTACCAGATATACTGCAGCCTGGTGCTCAACAAGGTGAATATAAATTACGTCAAGCTATAGCGCATTACTTATTTAACAGCAGAGGCGTTAACTGTCATCCAGATCAAATTATTATCGGTTCTTCTACAGAGCAATTGATTAATCAAGTAACTGATATATTGACTGAGCGTTCTTACATCATCGAATATCCAAGTTATCCTCCAATTAAGCAAGTATTAGATAAAAAAGGTTTGAATTATAAAAGAGTGGCTGTTAAGAAAAATGGTATCGATATGCAAAAAGTCCAAAAGTCTAAGCATCAAGTGGTCTATGTAACACCGTCTCACCAGTTTCCTACTGGTTATGTTATGAATTTAAAAACCAGAACCCAGCTTATCAACTGGGCACAGCAGCATCCAGAACGTTATATTATCGAAGATGATTATGATTCAGAATTCCGTTATTTCAGTAAACCTATTCCAGCTCTGCAAAGTTTGGATACAACAGGAAAGGTTATTTATATAAGTACGTTTTCAAAATCTCTTTTCCCAAGTTGCCGTATTGCTTTTATGGTTTTACCGCAAAATCTAATGCAGCGTTATCATCATTTACCAGATAAAGAAGGCACCACTGTGCCGGCACCTATGCAGTATATGGTTGCTGAATTTATGGAAAACGGGTCTTTTGAAAGACATCTGAATAAAATGCGTAAAGTATATCGTTATAAACTAACATATATAATAGATGCTCTATCGTCTTATAAAGATCAACTTCTAATTGAAGGTGCAACAACAGGCATGCACTTTACGATTACAGTACAAAATGGATTAACCTTAAATGAAATATTAGAACGTGCTAATTCAAATCATGTGAAATTGACACCTTTAAATAAATATATGAAAAAAAATAGCCAGAATAAAGATATTCCTAAGTTTATTATCGGTTTTGGCGGTATTAAAGATGAAGCTCTTAAATCACATACTGATGCTTTAATCAAAACACTTACAATATAGAGGTGAAATACTTAATGTCTACGATTACGCTTAAGCCTTACCATTCTAAATATGACGCTGAAATTGAAAAATTATCCATTGCAGATAAAGACAGCGACTATGCATTAACACCTTTAAATGCATTGAAAGATTTAGCGGATACAGAAGACCCTGTCCTTATTTTCTCAGATGATAATCTTGCTGGGTTTCTTCGTTTAAATTTTAATGATGAACGTTTTGGTCTTACGGATAACGAGCATTCAGTGTTAGTAAAATCTTTTTCAGTTACTGAACAGATGCAAGGTAATAAGATTGCTCAAAAAGCTTTATTTGAACTTCCGAATTATATTAGTTGTCATTATTCAAATATTGATGAAATCATACTTTCGGTTAACTTTAAAAACTCAAAAGCTATTTACGTTTATGAAAAATGCGGGTTTATTGATACAAATCGAGTAATTGGAGGTCCTGCAGGCAATCAACATGTTATGTCTCTAAAAATTCAACAGGCTTAATTATAAATTAACACCAGCTTAATTAGTTTCCTCATTTCAAGAGGAATGTACAACACATGATTCAATTCAGAAGATTAATACCACACCTCTGAATTGAATTTTTTTATGAAATGCCTTCATAAGAAATTGATTATGTATGTATTTTGAAGAAATATAGAGAAAGCATTGACTCAAGATTTAATATTTAATATACTTTTCCTCATGTTTGCAAAATTTGGAGGTGTTATTATGAAGAAATACCCTATCGCTATATGGATGTTAGCAATCGGCGCATTCGCAATTGGCATGACAGAATTTGTAATCATGGGATTGCTTCCTAATATTGCACGAGATTTTCATGTTTCTGTGAGCCAAGCAGGACAGTTAATCACAGGTTATGCATTAGGGGTAGCCATAGGCGGTCCTATTCTTGTTATGCTTACAATCAAGTTAAACAGAAAATATCTATTAATACTCTTAATGATTATTTTTATGATAGGCAACATTGCTGCATCATTAAGTCCTACTTATGGTTTTATGATGACAAGCAGAATTATCACCTCACTCGCACATGGTTCTTTCTTTGGAATCGGATCAATATTAGCTGCTAGCATGGTTCAACCAGCTTATAGAGCTAGTGCAATGGCATTGATGTTCATGGGACTATCTTTAAGCAATATCTTAGGTGTTCCATTCGGTACATTAATCGGACAAAATTTTGGTTGGTCAATGACATTTGTTATTATCGCAATTATCGGCGGTCTTGCCTTAATTGGTATTATTATTTTTGTTCCTAATAGAAAAGAAACTCATAAATCTTCAGTAATGAATGAATTGAAGATTTTAAAAGAAAAGCAATTATGGCTGACTTTAGCTATAACACTTTTTGGCTTCAGCAGTGTATTTGCTTATTTCACTTATATTTCTTCTATATTAGTAGATGTTTCACATATCAAAGAAAATTTGATTTCTTATATGTTGATCATCTTTGGAATTGGCGTGACATTAGGTAATGTAATTGGCGGCAAGTTAGCTGACTGGAATCTCAATAAAGCACTGAAAATTATCTTTACAACGTTTATTATTTATTTCGTGTTACTTTATTTCATACAAATGAATGGCATATTAATGGTAGGCGGTATCTTTTTATTCGGTGTAATAGGATTCAGCATGAGCCCATCGCTGCAATTCAAAAGTACACTTATTTCGCAAGATGCACCTACACTAGCCAGTACTTTAAATCAATCTGCATTTAATCTTGGTAACGCATTAGGTGCTTTTGTAGGTGGATTAGTCGTAACAAATTTACCATTAGCTTCATTAAGTTTAGTGGCTCCATTACTCACACTTATCGGCCTCGTCTTTTTACTTGTCTCTATTTATATAGATAAAAGAAACAAAACAGTGTATAACTAAAAATAAGCATTAGAACCGCTTAATTCAAACGGTTCTAATGCTTATTTTATTGTTTGTTAAAACTTGATATATTAAAAAAGGACAAAAAAAGAGAGCCATACGGGTCACATAATTGCCTGGCAACGTCCTACTCTTGCGGAACGTAAGTCCGACTACCATCGGCGCTAAAGAGCTTAACTACTGTGTTCGGCATGGGAACAGGTGTGACCTCTTTGCCATTGTCACCAGACAATAGAATGATTATACATTCAAAACTAGATAGTAAGTAATTATCAATTCAACCAATCAAAACTTGAAATTGGATTAAGTCTTCGATCGATTAGTATTCGTCAGCTCCACATATCGCTATGCTTCCACCCCGAACCTATTAACCTCATCATCTTTGAGGGATCTTATAACCGAAGTTGGGAAGTCTCATCTTGAGGGGGGCTTCATGCTTAGATGCTTTCAGCACTTATCCCGTCCATACATAGCTACCCAGCTATGCCGTTGGCACGACAACTGGTACACCAGAGGTATGTCCATCCCGGTCCTCTCGTACTAAGGACAGCTCCTCTCAAACTTCCTGCGCCCACGACGGATAGGGACCGAACTGTCTCACGACGTTCTGAACCCAGCTCGCGTACCGCTTTAATGGGCGAACAGCCCAACCCTTGGGACCGACTACAGCCCCAGGATGCGATGAGCCGACATCGAGGTGCCAAACCTCCCCGTCGATGTGAACTCTTGGGGGAGATAAGCCTGTTATCCCCGGGGTAGCTTTTATCCGTTGAGCGATGGCCCTTCCATGCGGAACCACCGGATCACTAAGTCCGTCTTTCGACCCTGCTCGACTTGTAAGTCTCGCAGTCAAGCTCCCTTATGCCTTTACACTCTATGAATGATTTCCAACCATTCTGAGGGAACCTTTGAGCGCCTCCGTTACACTTTAGGAGGCGACCGCCCCAGTCAAACTGCCCGCCTGACACTGTCTCCCACCATGATAAATGGCGCGGGTTAGAAATCCAACACAGCTAGGGTAGTATCCCACCAACGCCTCCACGTAAGCTGGCGCTCACGTTTCTAAGGCTCCTACCTATCCTGTACAAGCTGTGCCGAATTTCAATATCAGGCTACAGTAAAGCTCCACGGGGTCTTTCCGTCCTGTCGCGGGTAACCTGCATCTTCACAGGTACTATGATTTCACCGAGTCTCTCGTTGAGACAGTGCCCAAATCGTTACGCCTTTCGTGCGGGTCGGAACTTACCCGACAAGGAATTTCGCTACCTTAGGACCGTTATAGTTACGGCCGCCGTTTACTGGGGCTTCGATTCGTAGCTTCGCAGAAGCTAACCACTCCTCTTAACCTTCCAGCACCGGGCAGGCGTCAGCCCCTATACATCACCTTACGGTTTAGCAGAGACCTGTGTTTTTGATAAACAGTCGCTTGGGCCTATTCACTGCGGCTCTTCAGAGCGTGAACCCTAAAGAGCACCCCTTCTCCCGAAGTTACGGGGTCATTTTGCCGAGTTCCTTAACGAGAGTTCTCTCGCTCACCTTAGAATTCTCATCTTGACTACCTGTGTCGGTTTGCGGTACGGGCGCCAAATCACTAGCTAGAGGCTTTTCTCGACAGTGTGAAATCAACGACTCGAGGAAAACATGTTTCCTCTCCCCATCACAGCTTGACCTTGAGAATAGCGGATTTGCCTACTATTCAGTCTCACTGCTTGGACGTGCACTCCAACAGCACGCTTCGCCTATCCTACTGTGTCCCCCCATCGCTTAAAACGATCCTTGGCGGTACAGGAATATCAACCTGTTATCCATCGCCTACGCCTGTCGGCCTCGGCTTAGGACCCGACTAACCCAGAGCGGACGAGCCTTCCTCTGGAAACCTTAGTCAATCGGTGGATGGGATTCTCACCCATCTTTCGCTACTCACACCGGCATTCTCACTTCTAAGCGCTCCACATGTCCTTGCGATCATGCTTCGACGCCCTTAGAACGCTCTCCTACCACTGTCCGAAGGACAGTCCACAGCTTCGGTAATATGTTTAGCCCCGGTACATTTTCGGCGCAGTGTCACTCGACTAGTGAGCTATTACGCACTCTTTAAATGATGGCTGCTTCTAAGCCAACATCCTAGTTGTCTGGGCAATACCACATCCTTTGCCACTTAACATATATTTTGGGACCTTAGCTGGTGGTCTGGGCTGTTTCCCTTTCGAACATGGACCTTATCACCCACGTTCTGACTCCCAAGTTAAATTGATTGGCATTCGGAGTTTGTCTGAATTCGGTAACCCGAGAAGGGCCCCTCGTCCAAACAGTGCTCTACCTCCAACAATCATCACTTGAGGCTAGCCCTAAAGCTATTTCGGAGAGAACCAGCTATCTCCAGGTTCGATTGGAATTTCTCCGCTACCCTCAGTTCATCCGCTCACTTTTCAACGTAAGTCGGTTCGGTCCTCCATTCAGTGTTACCTGAACTTCAACCTGACCAAGGGTAGATCACCTGGTTTCGGGTCTACGACCAAATACTCAACGCCCTATTCAGACTCGCTTTCGCTGCGGCTCCGCATTCGCTGCTTAACCTTGCATCAGATCGTAACTCGCCGGTTCATTCTACAAAAGGCACGCCATCACCCATTAACGGGCTCTGACTACTTGTAAGCACACGGTTTCAAGTTCTCTTTCACTCCCCTTCCGGGGTACTTTTCACCTTTCCCTCACGGTACTGGTTCACTATCGGTCACTAGAGAGTATTTAGCCTTGGGAGATGGTCCTCCCGGATTCCGACGGAATTCCACGTGCTCCGTCGTACTCAGGATCCACTCAGGAGAGAATCGATTTTCGACTACAGGACTTTTACCTTCTCTGGTCCAACTTTCCAGTACGGTTTGTCTAATCGATTCTTTTGTAACTCCATATAGAGTGTCCTACAACCCCAATGAGCAAGCTCATTGGTTTGGGCTCTTCCCGTTTCGCTCGCCGCTACTCAGGGAATCGAGTTTTCTTTCTCTTCCTGCGGGTACTAAGATGTTTCAGTTCTCCACGTCTGCCTTCAGACATGCTATGTATTCACATGTCGATAACACAACATAACTTGTGCTGGGTTCCCCCATTCGGAAATCTCTGGATCAACGCTTACTTACAGCTACCCAAAGCATATCGTCGTTAGTAACGTCCTTCATCAGCTTCTAGTGCCAAGGCATCCACCGTGCGCCCTTAATAACTTAATCACGTTATTAATTATGTGAGTAATCTTCTTTGCCATCGGCAAATCGATTACTAGCGATTCATTTAAATGAATAAAGCTTTTAAAACTCTAATTCACTCGGTTTTGCTTGGTAAAATCTATTTATTACTTACTTATCTAGTTTTCAATGTACAAATTTAATGGTGGGCCTAAGTGGACTCGAACCACCGACCTCACGCTTATCAGGCGTGCGCTCTAACCAGCTGAGCTATAGGCCCATTCCACGATGAATGTTTTAAAATAAACATTCAAAACTGAATACAATATGTCACGTTAATCCGTCAGTTTCTATTGAAACTGTTCCGTATATATCCTTAGAAAGGAGGTGATCCAGCCGCACCTTCCGATACGGCTACCTTGTTACGACTTCACCCCAATCATTCGTCCCACCTTCGACGGCTAGCTCCTAAAAGGTTACTCCACCGGCTTCGGGTGTTACGAACTCTCGTGGTGTGACGGGCGGTGTGTACAAGACCCGGGAACGTATTCACCGTAGCATGCTGATCTACGATTACTAGCGATTCCAGCTTCATGTAGTCGAGTTGCAGACTACAATCCGAACTGAGAACAGCTTTATGGGATTTGCTTGACCTCGCGGTTTCGCTGCCCTTTGTACTGTCCATTGTAGCACGTGTGTAGCCCAAATCATAAGGGGCATGATGATTTGACGTCATCCCCACCTTCCTCCGGTTTGTCACCGGCAGTCAACTTAGAGTGCCCAACTTAATGCTGGCAACTAAGCTTAAGGGTTGCGCTCGTTGCGGGACTTAACCCAACATCTCACGACACGAGCTGACGACAACCATGCACCACCTGTCACTTTGTCCCCCGAAGGGGAAGACTCTATCTCTAGAGCGGTCAAAGGATGTCAAGATTTGGTAAGGTTCTTCGCGTTGCTTCGAATTAAACCACATGCTCCACCGCTTGTGCGGGTCCCCGTCAATTCCTTTGAGTTTCAGCCTTGCGGCCGTACTCCCCAGGCGGAGTGCTTAATGCGTTAGCTGCAGCACTAAGGGGCGGAAACCCCCTAACACTTAGCACTCATCGTTTACGGCGTGGACTACCAGGGTATCTAATCCTGTTTGATCCCCACGCTTTCGCACATCAGCGTCAGTTGCAGACCAGAAAGTCGCCTTCGCCACTGGTGTTCCTCCATATCTCTGCGCATTTCACCGCTACACATGGAATTCCACTTTCCTCTTCTGCACTCAAGTTTTCCAGTTTCCAATGACCCTCCACGGTTGAGCCGTGGGCTTTCACATCAGACTTAAAAAACCGCCTACGCGCGCTTTACGCCCAATAATTCCGGATAACGCTTGCCACCTACGTATTACCGCGGCTGCTGGCACGTAGTTAGCCGTGGCTTTCTGATTAGGTACCGTCAAGGTGCGCATAGTTACCTACGCACTTGTTCTTCCCTAATAACAGAGTTTTACGATCCGAAGACCTTCATCACTCACGCGGCGTTGCTCCGTCAGGCTTTCGCCCATTGCGGAAGATTCCCTACTGCTGCCTCCCGTAGGAGTCTGGACCGTGTCTCAGTTCCAGTGTGGCCAATCACCCTCTCAGGTCGGCTACGTATCGTTGCCTTGGTAAGCCGTTACCTTACCAACTAGCTAATACGGCGCGGGTCCATCTATAAGTGACAGCAAAACCGTCTTTCATTGCAGAACCATGCGGTTCTGCATATTATCCGGCATTAGCCCCGGTTTCCCGGAGTTATTCCAGTCTTATAGGTAGGTTACCCACGTGTTACTCACCCGTCCGCCGCTAACATCAGAGGAGCAAGCTCCTCATCTGTTCGCTCGACTTGCATGTATTAGGCACGCCGCCAGCGTTCATCCTGAGCCAGGATCAAACTCTCCATAAAAGTTATGATTTGTTTGACTAGCTCATAAAAACTAATTTGTTTTAAAACGTCATAAGACGTTTGTTAATTTGGAATTAACGTTGACATATTGTCATTCAGTTTTCAATGTTCATTTTTTCTGACTCACAAGAATTAATTATACTCTCTTTTGAAAGAGAAGTCAACACTTTTTTAAAAGTTTTTTAATTAGTGAGGTTTCTTTCACAAAAAAATGACCTGTCGGTCAAAAAGTGAAATTGCCTGGCAACGTCCTACTCTTGCGGAACGTAAGTCCGACTACCATCGGCGCTAAAGAGCTTAACTACTGTGTTCGGCATGGGAACAGGTGTGACCTCTTTGCCATTGTCACCAGACAATAGAATGATTATACATTCAAAACTAGATAGTAAGTAATTATCAATTCAACCAATCAAAACTTGAAATTGGATTAAGTCTTCGATCGATTAGTATTCGTCAGCTCCACATATCGCTATGCTTCCACCCCGAACCTATTAACCTCATCATCTTTGAGGGATCTTATAACCGAAGTTGGGAAGTCTCATCTTGAGGGGGGCTTCATGCTTAGATGCTTTCAGCACTTATCCCGTCCATACATAGCTACCCAGCTATGCCGTTGGCACGACAACTGGTACACCAGAGGTATGTCCATCCCGGTCCTCTCGTACTAAGGACAGCTCCTCTCAAACTTCCTGCGCCCACGACGGATAGGGACCGAACTGTCTCACGACGTTCTGAACCCAGCTCGCGTACCGCTTTAATGGGCGAACAGCCCAACCCTTGGGACCGACTACAGCCCCAGGATGCGATGAGCCGACATCGAGGTGCCAAACCTCCCCGTCGATGTGAACTCTTGGGGGAGATAAGCCTGTTATCCCCGGGGTAGCTTTTATCCGTTGAGCGATGGCCCTTCCATGCGGAACCACCGGATCACTAAGTCCGTCTTTCGACCCTGCTCGACTTGTAAGTCTCGCAGTCAAGCTCCCTTATGCCTTTACACTCTATGAATGATTTCCAACCATTCTGAGGGAACCTTTGAGCGCCTCCGTTACACTTTAGGAGGCGACCGCCCCAGTCAAACTGCCCGCCTGACACTGTCTCCCGCCATGATAAATGGCGCGGGTTAGAAATCCAACACAGCTAGGGTAGTATCCCACCAACGCCTCCACGTAAGCTGGCGCTCACGTTTCTAAGGCTCCTACCTATCCTGTACAAGCTGTGCCGAATTTCAATATCAGGCTACAGTAAAGCTCCACGGGGTCTTTCCGTCCTGTCGCGGGTAACCTGCATCTTCACAGGTACTATGATTTCACCGAGTCTCTCGTTGAGACAGTGCCCAAATCGTTACGCCTTTCGTGCGGGTCGGAACTTACCCGACAAGGAATTTCGCTACCTTAGGACCGTTATAGTTACGGCCGCCGTTTACTGGGGCTTCGATTCGTAGCTTCGCAGAAGCTAACCACTCCTCTTAACCTTCCAGCACCGGGCAGGCGTCAGCCCCTATACATCACCTTACGGTTTAGCAGAGACCTGTGTTTTTGATAAACAGTCGCTTGGGCCTATTCACTGCGGCTCTTCAGAGCGTGAACCCTAAAGAGCACCCCTTCTCCCGAAGTTACGGGGTCATTTTGCCGAGTTCCTTAACGAGAGTTCTCTCGCTCACCTTAGAATTCTCATCTTGACTACCTGTGTCGGTTTGCGGTACGGGCGCCAAATCACTAGCTAGAGGCTTTTCTCGACAGTGTGAAATCAACGACTCGAGGAAAACATGTTTCCTCTCCCCATCACAGCTTGACCTTGAGAATAGCGGATTTGCCTACTATTCAGTCTCACTGCTTGGACGTGCACTCCAACAGCACGCTTCGCCTATCCTACTGTGTCCCCCCATCGCTTAAAACGATCCTTGGCGGTACAGGAATATCAACCTGTTATCCATCGCCTACGCCTGTCGGCCTCGGCTTAGGACCCGACTAACCCAGAGCGGACGAGCCTTCCTCTGGAAACCTTAGTCAATCGGTGGATGGGATTCTCACCCATCTTTCGCTACTCACACCGGCATTCTCACTTCTAAGCGCTCCACATGTCCTTGCGATCATGCTTCGACGCCCTTAGAACGCTCTCCTACCACTGTCCGAAGGACAGTCCACAGCTTCGGTAATATGTTTAGCCCCGGTACATTTTCGGCGCAGTGTCACTCGACTAGTGAGCTATTACGCACTCTTTAAATGATGGCTGCTTCTAAGCCAACATCCTAGTTGTCTGGGCAATACCACATCCTTTGCCACTTAACATATATTTTGGGACCTTAGCTGGTGGTCTGGGCTGTTTCCCTTTCGAACATGGACCTTATCACCCACGTTCTGACTCCCAAGTTAAATTGATTGGCATTCGGAGTTTGTCTGAATTCGGTAACCCGAGAAGGGCCCCTCGTCCAAACAGTGCTCTACCTCCAACAATCATCACTTGAGGCTAGCCCTAAAGCTATTTCGGAGAGAACCAGCTATCTCCAGGTTCGATTGGAATTTCTCCGCTACCCTCAGTTCATCCGCTCACTTTTCAACGTAAGTCGGTTCGGTCCTCCATTCAGTGTTACCTGAACTTCAACCTGACCAAGGGTAGATCACCTGGTTTCGGGTCTACGACCAAATACTCAACGCCCTATTCAGACTCGCTTTCGCTGCGGCTCCGCATTCGCTGCTTAACCTTGCATCAGATCGTAACTCGCCGGTTCATTCTACAAAAGGCACGCCATCACCCATTAACGGGCTCTGACTACTTGTAAGCACACGGTTTCAAGTTCTCTTTCACTCCCCTTCCGGGGTACTTTTCACCTTTCCCTCACGGTACTGGTTCACTATCGGTCACTAGAGAGTATTTAGCCTTGGGAGATGGTCCTCCCGGATTCCGACGGAATTCCACGTGCTCCGTCGTACTCAGGATCCACTCAGGAGAGAATCGATTTTCGACTACAGGACTTTTACCTTCTCTGGTCCAACTTTCCAGTACGGTTTGTCTAATCGATTCTTTTGTAACTCCATATAGAGTGTCCTACAACCCCAATGAGCAAGCTCATTGGTTTGGGCTCTTCCCGTTTCGCTCGCCGCTACTCAGGGAATCGAGTTTTCTTTCTCTTCCTGCGGGTACTAAGATGTTTCAGTTCTCCGCGTCTGCCTTCAGACATGCTATGTATTCACATGTCGATAACACAACATAACTTGTGCTGGGTTCCCCCATTCGGAAATCTCTGGATCAACGCTTACTTACAGCTACCCAAAGCATATCGTCGTTAGTAACGTCCTTCATCAGCTTCTAGTGCCAAGGCATCCACCGTGCGCCCTTAATAACTTAATCACGTTATTAATTATGTGAGTAATCTTCTTTGCCATCGGCAAATCGATTACTAGCGATTCATTTAAATGAATAAAGCTTTTAAAACTCTAATTCACTCGGTTTTGCTTGGTAAAATCTATTTATTACTTACTTATCTAGTTTTCAATGTACAATCATGAATACTCGAATGAGCATTCAAAACTGAATACAATATGTCACGTTAATCCGTCAGTTTCTGTTGAAACTGTTCCGTATATATCCTTAGAAAGGAGGTGATCCAGCCGCACCTTCCGATACGGCTACCTTGTTACGACTTCACCCCAATCATTCGTCCCACCTTCGACGGCTAGCTCCTAAAAGGTTACTCCACCGGCTTCGGGTGTTACGAACTCTCGTGGTGTGACGGGCGGTGTGTACAAGACCCGGGAACGTATTCACCGTAGCATGCTGATCTACGATTACTAGCGATTCCAGCTTCATGTAGTCGAGTTGCAGACTACAATCCGAACTGAGAACAGCTTTATGGGATTTGCTTGACCTCGCGGTTTCGCTGCCCTTTGTACTGTCCATTGTAGCACGTGTGTAGCCCAAATCATAAGGGGCATGATGATTTGACGTCATCCCCACCTTCCTCCGGTTTGTCACCGGCAGTCAACTTAGAGTGCCCAACTTAATGCTGGCAACTAAGCTTAAGGGTTGCGCTCGTTGCGGGACTTAACCCAACATCTCACGACACGAGCTGACGACAACCATGCACCACCTGTCACTTTGTCCCCCGAAGGGGAAGACTCTATCTCTAGAGCGGTCAAAGGATGTCAAGATTTGGTAAGGTTCTTCGCGTTGCTTCGAATTAAACCACATGCTCCACCGCTTGTGCGGGTCCCCGTCAATTCCTTTGAGTTTCAGCCTTGCGGCCGTACTCCCCAGGCGGAGTGCTTAATGCGTTAGCTGCAGCACTAAGGGGCGGAAACCCCCTAACACTTAGCACTCATCGTTTACGGCGTGGACTACCAGGGTATCTAATCCTGTTTGATCCCCACGCTTTCGCACATCAGCGTCAGTTGCAGACCAGAAAGTCGCCTTCGCCACTGGTGTTCCTCCATATCTCTGCGCATTTCACCGCTACACATGGAATTCCACTTTCCTCTTCTGCACTCAAGTTTTCCAGTTTCCAATGACCCTCCACGGTTGAGCCGTGGGCTTTCACATCAGACTTAAAAAACCGCCTACGCGCGCTTTACGCCCAATAATTCCGGATAACGCTTGCCACCTACGTATTACCGCGGCTGCTGGCACGTAGTTAGCCGTGGCTTTCTGATTAGGTACCGTCAAGGTGCGCATAGTTACCTACGCACTTGTTCTTCCCTAATAACAGAGTTTTACGATCCGAAGACCTTCATCACTCACGCGGCGTTGCTCCGTCAGGCTTTCGCCCATTGCGGAAGATTCCCTACTGCTGCCTCCCGTAGGAGTCTGGACCGTGTCTCAGTTCCAGTGTGGCCGATCACCCTCTCAGGTCGGCTACGTATCGTTGCCTTGGTAAGCCGTTACCTTACCAACTAGCTAATACGGCGCGGGTCCATCTATAAGTGACAGCAAAACCGTCTTTCATTGCAGAACCATGCGGTTCTGCATATTATCCGGCATTAGCCCCGGTTTCCCGGAGTTATTCCAGTCTTATAGGTAGGTTACCCACGTGTTACTCACCCGTCCGCCGCTAACATCAGAGGAGCAAGCTCCTCATCTGTTCGCTCGACTTGCATGTATTAGGCACGCCGCCAGCGTTCATCCTGAGCCAGGATCAAACTCTCCATAAAAGTTATGATTTGTTTGACTAGCTCATAAAAACTAATTTGTTTTAAAACGTCCTAAGACGTTTGTTAATTTGGAATTAACGTTGACATATTGTCATTCAGTTTTCAATGTTCATTTTAATAATAATGGTGGAGACTAGCGGGATCGAACCGCTGACCTCCTGCGTGCAAAGCAGGCGCTCTCCCATCTGAGCTAAGCCCCCATTATGAATAATTAAATAAGAGTCGGGAAGACAGGATTCGAACCTGCGACCCCTTGGTCCCAAACCAAGTGCTCTACCAAGCTGAGCTACTTCCCGTCATTCAATTATTATGTAGTGAAAATTATAAATGGCGCGCCCGATAGGAGTCGAACCCATAACCTCTTGATCCGTAGTCAAACGCTCTATCCAGTTGAGCTACGGGCGCTAATATTTATATGGTGCCGAGGACCGGAATCGAACCGGTACGGTAATCACTTACCGCAGGATTTTAAGTCCTGTGCGTCTGCCAGTTCCGCCACCCCGGCAAAAATAATGGAGCAGAAGACGGGATTCGAACCCGCGACCCCAACCTTGGCAAGGTTGTATTCTACCGCTGAACTACTTCTGCAATGTATAATGGAAAACTGATGAGCCATAGAGGATTCGAACCTCTGACCCTCTGATTAAAAGTCAGATGCTCTACCAACTGAGCTAATGGCTCAAAAGATTTAAGATGGTGCCGGCCAGAGGACTTGAACCCCCAACCTACTGATTACAAGTCAGTTGCTCTACCAGTTGAGCTAGGCCGGCTATTAAATGGTGGAGAATGACGGGTTCGAACCGCCGACCCTCTGCTTGTAAGGCAGATGCTCTCCCAGCTGAGCTAATTCTCCGAATTATATTGCCTGGCAACGTCCTACTCTTGCGGAACGTAAGTCCGACTACCATCGGCGCTAAAGAGCTTAACTACTGTGTTCGGCATGGGAACAGGTGTGACCTCTTTGCCATTGTCACCAGACAATGTAATTAATAAGTTGTTTGTGTTTTCCACTTAAACTATATTAAGTGTTTTTGTTAACATTTGCAATGGTCAATTTTACACTCAGTTAAAATCTTTTTTACAAATGTATGACGTGTTCTTTTTGACGACTTTTATATGTTACTACATTTTCTAAGTCTTGTCAACACTTTCGAGTTATTTTTCTGAATAACTTATATTCATACAAAATCGCTCATAAAATGTTACTTTATTTCTTCAGAACATTTAACTATTATACACGCATTAAAAATTATTGCAAGGGTTTTTCATAAGTTTTTTTGATTTCTTTAAAGTTTTTGTAATATATGTTGATAAAAAGCTTTGAGAACCTAGATACCGCATGTTTCTTCACATTAAAACCCATAAAAAAGAGTGCTGATTACCAGCACCCTTCTTTCTATTTCTTCTATATAGCCTATTATTTTTGGCGCATGTATGGGAATAACAATACATCTCTGATAGATGGAGAATTAGTTAATAGCATTACAAGTCTATCAATACCAATTCCTAGACCGCCTGTAGGAGGCATACCGTATTCTAATGCTTCAATATAATCTTCATCCATTTCATGCGCTTCATCGTTGCCTTGTTCTTTTTCTTTCAATTGCGCTTCGAATCTTTCGCGTTGATCAATAGGATCATTTAATTCTGTAAATGCATTCGCATGTTCACGACCCACAATAAACAATTCGAAACGATCTGTAAATCTCGGATCTTCCGGATTTTTCTTAGCAAGTGGTGAAATTTCAATTGGATGTCCATATACAAATGTAGGTTGAATAAGTGTTTCTTCTACTTTTTGTTCAAAGAATTCATTCAAAATATGACCATATGTCATATGATCTGTAATTTCAATACCATGTTCCTTAGCAAGTTCACGTGCTTCTTCATCAGATTTAACATCAAAGAAGTTTACACCAGTTGCTTCTTTAACAGCATCTACAATATGAACTCGTTTCCAAGGTGAATCTAAATCTACTTCGTATTCACCATAAGGAACTACTGCAGTGCCTAGTACTTTTTTAGAAATATGGCGAATTGTGCCTTCTGTTAAATCCATGATGTCATGGAAATCAGCATAAGCTTCATATAATTCGATCATAGTAAATTCAGGGTTATGGCGTGTTGATACACCTTCGTTACGGAATACACGTCCAATTTCATATACTTTTTCTAATCCGCCTACAATCAAACGTTTCAAGTGTAGTTCAATCGCAATACGCATATATAACGTTGCATCTAATGCATTGTGATGTGTTACGAATGGGCGTGCAGCAGCACCACCTGCGATTTGGTGCATCATAGGTGTTTCAACTTCTAAGAAACCTTTACTATTTAAATAGTTACGCATTTCTTGAATGATTTTACTGCGGTTAATGAATGTTTGTGTACTTTCTTGATTTGTAATTAAATCTAAATAACGTTGACGATAACGTTGTTCAACATCTTGCAAACCATGGAATTTGTCTGGTAATGGACGTAATGATTTTGATAACAAAGTAAATGATTTAGCTTTGACACTTAACTCACCTGTGTTTGTTTTAAACATAACGCCTTCAATACCTACGATGTCTCCTAAGTCAGCCATTTTCCAAATTGCAAATTGTTCTTCGCCGACTTGGTCTTTACGTACATAAATTTGAATTTGTCCAGATAAATCTTGAATATGCGCAAATCCAGCTTTACCTTTACCGCGTTTAGTCATTAAACGGCCTGCAATTGCTACATGCGCTGCTTCTTCATCTTCTTTTTCGTGCAACTCTTCTTTAGAATATTGATCCCATTCTTCTTTTAATTCTTCAGCACTTGCTGTACGATCAAAACGTTTACCGAATGGATCAATTCCTAAATCGATTAATTCTTGTAATTTTTGACGGCGGACCTGCATTTGGTCATTCATTTCTTCTGACATGTTACCTCTCCTTTAAGCTTGTTGGGTTGCTGTTGCTGCAGTTGATTCTGCCTGGAAATTCTGCAGTATATCAATCATTTCTTGTTCAGTGTTTGCTTGGTTTAATGCTTTACGGGCTTTTCCGTTCCCTTTTACACCTTTTAAATACCAAGAAGCGTGTTTACGCATTTCCATAACACCAATCTTCTCACCTTTTAATTCTACTAGTCGGCGCAGATGTAATAAAGCAATTTCTACTTTTTCTTTTACAGTAGGTTCATCCATTAATTCGCCAGTCTCTAAATAATGAACTGTACGATAAATCATCCATGGATTTCCTAACGCTTCACGACCGATCATCACAGCATCTACGCCTGTTTCATCTAACATTTTTTGTGCAAGTTCAGGACTTGTTACATCGCCATTGCCGATAACAGGAATATTGACCGCTTCCTTCACTTGTCTAATAATATCCCAATCTGCATGGCCTTCATACATTTGAACACGTGTACGTCCGTGCAATGAAATCGCTGCTGCACCAGCACGTTCAGCTGCTTTAGCATTTTCTACTGCATAAATATGATCTTCATCCCAGCCGATACGCATTTTGCATGTCACAGGTTTGCTCACTTTTTCAGTTACAGCTGAAACCATTTCATATATTTTATTAGGGTCCAATAACCAGCGGGCACCTGCTTCACAACGAATAATCTTATTCACAGGACATCCCATATTAATATCAATGATATCTGCAGTAGTATTTTGATCTACATAAACTGCCGCTTCTACAAGACTTTCTTTCTCCCCGCCGAAAATCTGTAATGAAAGCGGGCGTTCATTCTCATCAATATACAACATATTCATTGTTTTAGGATTGTTGAATAAAATTGCCTTATCACTAACCATTTCAGCACATACTAAGCCTGCACCGAATTCTTTGACTGTTAATCTGAAGGCAGAGTTGCAAACTCCAGCCATCGGAGCAAGTACGACTCTATTGTCGATTTCTACATCTCCAATCTTCCACATAATAATTACCTCTCAATCTTTCTCTAACGTTTATGATATTTATTCACAGTTTCATCAGGGACTTCAATATCTTTAATTTTTGTCTGAGTGCGCGGATTGATTGCCTCAGGTGCAATTTCTTGTAAAGGAATCAATACAAAAGCACGTTCTGCCATTCGCGGATGCGGAATGCTTAAATCCTGATCTTCAATGATTTTATTACCATAAAGTAAAATATCTATATCTAATGTGCGCGGTCCCCATCGTTCTTTACGAACACGGTGCAATTGTTGTTCTATATCCAAACCGTTTTTCAATACTGCTTGCGGTGTTAAATCTGTTTCAATCTCTGCGCATAAATTCAAAAAATCAGGTTGGTCAACATATCCAACTGGTGCTGTTTCATAAAGTGAAGACACTCGGGTTACTTTTATACTTTGTTGCGCATCTAATAAACGAAGCGCCTCTTTTAATTGATGTTCTCTATCTCCGACATTACTGCCTAAGCCTAAATAAACTTTAGTCATGCTCTGAATTCACCCTCGATATCTCAATTCCTACCCCATCGTAATGTCCTGGAATAGGTGGTGTTTCTTTTGTAATTCTCACTTTAGTTTCCAATACCCGATTATAGTGTGAATTTATACGTTTTGCAATAAGCGTAGCCAAATGTTCAAGTAAATTCTTAGGCTCGCCTTCCATAATTTCTTTTACATCTGCATAAACTTCTGCATAATTCACAGTGTCATCTACAGAATCTGATTTCCCTGCTGCAGATAAATCTACTTTCAAAACGACATCCACAACAAATATCTGCCCAATGTCATTTTCTGCTTCAAGCACACCATGAAAACCATAAAAGCGCATTCCATTGAGAAAAATTGTATCTGTCATCGTTCATTCTCCTTCAAGTAGTCTATGCCGTGTGCAATACGCGCATTCAATTCAACGTTATGTACTCTGACTGCTTTAACACCTTTCATAATGCCATAAGCTGTCGTAGCTGCTGTTGCTTCATCTCTGTCTTCTGGACGAGAGTCCGTTCCAATCATTTCTTTGATAAAACGTTTGCGGCTTGTTGCTAATAAAACAGGATACTCTGTTGCTACAAGTTCATCTAAACGGTCCATAACAATGCGTTCTTCCGCTCTGCTTTTAGCGAAGCCAATCCCCGGATCAATCCAAATATTATCATGTTTGATACCTGCTTCTTCTGCGCGATTAGCTTGTTTTAATAAATAGAGCAGCATTTCATCCATAATCGGCTCATCACGTTCGCCATCGCCATTATGCATCAGCACAATCTCTGCGTCATAGCGTGCTACAGTTTCAAACATTTTAGGGTCATATAAGCCTGCCCATTGATCATTAATCATAGTTGCACCAGCTTCTAAAGCCTGTTCTGCAACTTCACTTCTGAAAGTATCGATTGAAAGCTGTACATTAAATTCAGACAGTGCACGTACTACTGGAATCACACGCTCAAGCTCGTCTTCTAAAGCAACTTCTTGATGTCCCGGACGTGTAGACACGCCGCCGATATCTATAATATCAACACCTTCATCCATCATTTCTTTCCCACGTGCTACAGCTGTTTCCACTGAATTATATTTTCCGCCATCTGAAAACGAATCAGGCGTTACGTTTAATATACCCATAATCTTTGTATGTGCCATGATGATCTTCCTTTCAAAATAACTGCTTCTTATTATATCAAACTTCATTAAATGACCGAATGTATAAGTGCTCAAAAACAAAAAAGCTGCCGCAGAATACTCTGATAAGAGCATTCTGCAGACAGCTGTATTACCTCATTCTTATTTATCTTCGAAAGAATAAAGCGGAGTTGAAAGGTAACGTTCACCGTTACTTGGCAATACAGTTACAACTGTTTTACCTTTTCCTAATTGTTTTGCTTTTTGAATCGCAGCATGAATTGCAGCACCTGAAGAAATACCTGCTAAGATACCTTCTTCTTTAGCCACACGACGTGAAGTTTCCATCGCAATTTCGTTGCCGACTTTAATCACTTCATCATAAATTTTAGTATCTAAAGTATCAGGAACAAAGCCTGCACCTAAACCTTGTAATTTATGAGGACCTGGTTCTCCACCGCTTAATACAGGAGAATCTTCTGGTTCAATCGCTACAATATCGATATCAGGGTATTGTTTTTTCAAGACTTTGCCGACACCTGTCAACGTACCGCCTGTACCAACACCTGCTAAGAATGCATCAATTGTTCTGTCTTCAAACTGTTCAATTAATTCTGGACCAGTTGTCAATTCATGAACAAGTGGATTGGCAGGGTTTTCGAATTGTTGTGGTTCATAATAACCGTACTCTTCTTTTAATTCTTTAGCTTTTTTAATTGCACCTTTCATCGCTTCAGATCCAGGTGTTAATACCACTTCTGCGCCGTATGCTTTTAATAAATTACGACGTTCAATACTCATTGTTTCAGGCATTGTGAATACTGCTTTATAACCTTTAGCAGCTGCAACAAATGCTAAACCGATACCTGTGTTACCGCTTGTCGGTTCTACAATTGTGTCGCCTGGTTTGATTTTGCCTTCTCGTTCAGCTTTTTCAATCATTGCTAAAGCAATACGGTCTTTAACTGAGCCGCCTGGGTTTTGATATTCTAATTTAACATAAACATCAGCTGCGTCTTCAGGTACTACATTGCGTAGTTTAACTACAGGTGTATCTCCAATAATTTGAACAATATTATCTACAGGTTTCTTTGCCATAAAAAAACACTCCTTTTTAATTAAAACGATATTGAAAATAAGATAACGAGATGCATTATCCAATATGTTTAAAGCCCTATCTTTACATCTCAATTCATATTTAATTCTATTTCAAATATATCTTAGCTATTTCATCGGATATCATTATTTTATCAGACTTGTATGACAAATCACAAGTTGATTGTCTCTATTCTTTTATATTTCCTGTTTTTCGAAAAGAAAACGTGAAAAAAAGCGGATTCAATGCTTTAAAATCCGCATCGAATCCGCTCTGAATTTAATAATTATGCATTTAATTCTTCAATTAAACCTTTAAGTTCTGCTTCACTGTATTGGTATTTAGCACGGCAGAAATGACATTCTGCTTCTGCACCATGATCTTCATCTATCATAGCTTGAATTTCAGCTTCACCTAATCCTTTAATCGCATTCAAGAATTTTTCGTGGCTGCAATTACATTCAAATTTAACAGGTACTGTTTCTAAGAATTTCACATTCTCTTTACCGAGGATTTCTGTTAACAATTCTTCTGGAGACAATCCTTGATCAATCAATTTTGAAACAGGTGTCATATTACCGATTGCTTTTTCGACTTTATCAATTGTTTCTTCTTTCGCATTCGGCATTACTTGAATAATAAAACCGCCTGCAGCTTTAATAGAGTTGTCCGGGTTCACTAAAACACCAAGTCCTACTGAAGAAGGTACTTGTTCACTTGTTGCATAATAATACGTAAAGTCATCTCCAAGTTCACCAGAAACAATCGGACTTGAACCTGAGAAATAATCTTTTAAGCCGACATCTTTAACAACAGTCAAAGTGCCATCTGTACCCACTGCACGACGTACGTCTAATTTACCTTGGTCATTTAATGGGAAATGCGTTTGCGGATTAGTAACATAACCGCGGATATCTCCTTTAGCATCCGCATCTGCTACGATTCGTCCGATAGGACCATGGCCGTCAACCGTCACTGTTAATTTTTGGTCCCCTTTCAACATAGCCCCCATCATTGCTGTAGCAGTCATTGTTCTGCCTAATGCTGCTGAAGCTGTTGGCCAAGTGTAATGTCTTGTTTGTGCTTCTTGTACTGCATTTGTTGTAACAGCTGCATATGCACGGATATCACCGTCAAATGCTAATGCTTTTACGATATAATCTTGTGTCATCCTTATTACTCCTCTTACTTAGTTTTTATATTTAATACGTTTAGTCATTTTTATAATTATTTTGGTCTAAAAAATCTCTTCCTGCGTATTCTCATGATAGCAGAAAGAGATTTTAATCTACATTATTTGATTTCAAACAACAATGTTATTTTATTAATCGTTGCGACGGTCATTGTTACGATCTGATTGATTGTTATCATGGTCATCAGAAGAAGAATCATTATCACGTTGTGCATCTTCACGTTTACGTGCTTCATATTCTTTTTGGTTTTCTTCTTCTTTGTCTACTTCGGCTTCTTCTTCTTGATATTTTTTATCTTCATCTTGAACTTCATCAAGAATTTCATCATAAGATTTACCGAATTTACCCTCTGCGAAGTCTTCATCGCCATGATTTACAACTTTAGCGTCATCATAATTCACTTCAGGCAATTTGCCGTCGTAGAATAATGAATGGATTTGTTCGCGTACTAAAGTTTCTTCAGTTAACAATGTTTTCGCAATCAATCGAAGTTGTTCTTGGTGTTCTAACAAGATTTGCTTACAACGTTCATATTGTTCTTTAATAATGCGTTGTACTTCTTTGTCGATTTCATAAGCAATTTGTCCAGAGTATTCTGGATCGCCTTGCATATCTTTACCTAAGAAGACTTGGCCGCTTCCTTTCGTAAACTGCATTGGTCCAAGTTTTTTACTCATACCATATTCAGTTACCATAGAGCGCGCAATTTGTGTTGCACGTTCAAAGTCGTTAGAAGCACCCGTAGAAACTTCATTAAAGTTGATATCTTCTGATACACGACCACCTAACAAGCCGCAAATCTTATCAAGCAATTCAGGCTCTGTCATTAAGAAGCGATCTTGTTTAGGAAGCATCATTGCATAACCGCCGGCTTGACCACGCGGTACGATGGTAACTTTATGTACCACTTCTGCTTCATCCAAGACCATACCGATAATTGTATGACCCGCTTCATGGTGTGCCACAATATTACGTTCTTTTTCAGAAATAACACGTGATTTCTTAGCTGGACCTGCAATAACACGGTCTGTTGCTTCTTCAATATCACGCATATCGATTTTCTTCTTACCGTCACGAACCGCAATTAATGATGCTTCGTTCAGCAAGTTTTCTAAATCGGCACCAGAGAAACCTGGTGTTCTTTGCGCAATTGCTTTCAAGTCTACTGTTTCATCTAGAGGTTTGTTTCTAGCATGTACATATAGAATTGCTTCACGTCCTTTAACATCTGGACGGCCGACTTGAATTTGTCTGTCAAAACGACCTGGACGTAATAACGCAGGGTCTAAGATATCTGGACGGTTTGTAGCGGCAATCATGATGATACCTTCATTTTCACCGAAGCCATCCATTTCTACTAATAATTGGTTCAACGTTTGTTCACGTTCATCGTGACCGCCGCCGACACCAGCACCACGTTGGCGTCCAACAGCATCAATTTCATCGATGAAAATGATACAAGGTGCATTCTTCTTAGCATTTTCGAATAAGTCGCGGACACGGCTCGCACCGACACCGACGAACATTTCAACGAAATCAGAACCACTGATTGAGAAGAATGGTACACCCGCTTCACCTGCAACAGCACGTGCAAGTAACGTTTTACCTGTACCCGGAGGACCTACTAGAAGTACACCTTTAGGAATTCTAGAGCCCATATCTTTAAATTTCTTATTGTCTTTCAAGAAATCTACAATTTCGATTAATTCTTGTTTTTCCTCATCTGCACCCGCTACGTCAGAGAAACGTACACGGCGTTTTTGGTTATCGTACATTTTCGCTTTGGATTTACCAAAGTTCATCATACGGCCGCCACCACCGCCGCCTTGTGCTTGACTAAGGAAGAAAATAAATAATAAAGCAATAACCAATACTGGAATCAATGTTGAAAGAATACTTACAAATACGCTTTGTTTTTCTTCTTCTTTAACTGTAAACTTCAAATCTTTTTGTTTGTGTGCTTCATCTGTGACTTTTTGCAAGTCTTTTTCGTTATTATATAGCATCGTTGAAGAATAATCTTCACCGCTCTTGGTTTTTCCGCTTACTAAATATACATTCTGTTCAGGCTGGATCTCTAAAGTTTTCAGATCGCCTTTTTCGAGTTTATTCGTGAACTGTGTATAAGAAAGTTGCTTTGGCATATTGCCATTACCATTCAGCCAAGAAAATAAACCGAATATAAAAACGCCAATGATTGCGATTACAAGCACATTGCGAAAAGCTTTCTGCATGCGTTTTTTCCTCCTACTCCAATAATAAAACTAACAAAAATTGTAACACAATATAACTTTTTATGGCTAGTATTTCAACTTTAAGAAAAACTTAACCATACACATGATTAAAATGTTTATTTATTTTGGTAAACTTCAGGTTTTAATGTACCGACGTACGGTAAATTACGATAAAATTCTGCGTAATCTAAACCATAGCCTACAACAAATTCATCTGGAATTTTACGTCCTACATATTTTGCTTCAATATCTGCTTTGCGACGATTAGGTTTATCTAATAGTGTCACGATTTCTAAAGAATTCACGCGACGTGATTTCAATAATTCAGTAATAGACTTCAAAGTTGTACCTGTTTCCAAAATATCTTCAATAATCAAAACATCTTTATTTTCGATTGAGCTGCCTAAATCTTTCAGGATTTTAACTTCTCCTGTTGATTCAGTTCCGCCATGATAGCTTGAAACATCCATAAAATCGATAGATAGATGTGTATCGATACGTTTAATCAAATCTGACATAAACATAGCAGATCCTTTTAAAATACCAATACAAACAAGGTCCTTACCTCTATAGTCCTTTGTGATTTCTGCGCCGAGTTGGCGGCAAATCTGCTGAATTTCATCTTCAGTCAGTAATATTTCCTTTAAATCATCTTTCATCATGATTACACTCCTAAATTTGTGATCTCTAATTTTTTTTCATAATTCGGCGCAGTAAAAAGTGTGCCGACTGCGACTATCTCCCCTTGTTTATTCAGCAATATGGGCAATCGATCGCGTTCGTAGCCTGGAACTTTGCGATTGATCATCAAGCGGTTGACTTTCTGATGGCCTCTGTTTTGAGGTAAAACAAAACGGTCACCTGCTTGGCGTACACGAACCACTATCGGCAAATCCGCATCCTCAATTGTTTCATCGATTATAATTTGATATGTACCAAACTGATAATGTCCTGATTGTGTAATCCGCTTCGGTGTTAAATCTGTATCTGTATAACCCATTATTATAAATTTATCATACACAATTTGAATATTCCATTTATCTGTCGCATAAATTACAGCTTGAGCAGCTGAACTCTCCAGTTGTGCAAACCATTCATGATAAGCATGTTCAGAAATAGGTTGGTTTTTTGTCCACTTATTCAACAACTTATCCATAACTGTAGTTTTTTGTGAATGCATCAGCTGGTTGAATGCATTGCGGTCTATATTGATACGCTCTTGTTCAGTTTCTGTATTTTCTTGAATAAATCGATCTGCAGTATCTTGCAGCTGCTGAAATTGTGCATCATGCCATTGTTTTAATTTCAATAATTGCGAAACATCCAGCTGCGGATTTTCATCAATCTCCGGCAAAATACGATTACGGATATCATTTCTGACATAATGGTTATCTGTATTAGATGCATCTTCATAATAAGGCACTTCATTGGTCACTTGATACTGTCTGATAACCCTTTTAGTGACATTCAGCAACGGACGAACCAATTTAAAACCAGGACGTGTTTCTTGTACAGACATCCCTAACGGACTTCTTGTCGATCTGCCTGTCATGATCCGGTAAAAAATAGTTTCTAATTGATCATCTTGGTGATGTGCAGTTACTAATACATTCGCACCAATTGTTTTCATGTGTGTTTCGAACCAATCATAACGTTGTTCACGTGCTGTATGTTGAATACTTTTTCCTTGTGCTGTCAGTTCAGATAAATCCAAATGATGGACAGCCAAAGGAATTTGATGCTTTTCACAATAATCGCGAATAAATTGTTCTTCTTCTTTTGAGGCTTCACGAATACCATGATTGACATGCAGCACGGTCAGTTTTTGATATGTATGTGCAAATTCTGTTGTTAATACATCAAGCAGCACCATACTGTCTACACCAGTTGAAACAGCTATAGCGAGATGGTCGTTTTCAGTCCAACCTTGTGTATAAATATTCATTGCCTTCACCTCGTTCACATGGTATCTAAAAAAGAAATGGTTGATGCTCAAACTTTATCGGTTTAAAAAAGGGACTTATGGATGAAGAAAGCTGTCTCTCTCGATCATTGCGGCAATAGTCGTAGTTGTTTCTAATCAGCCCCTATATTATACCTGTTTCATACTTCATTACAAAGAGATACGTATTTTATTTTTTCAAAATAAAATAGACTGTTCCCTAAGAAACAGTCTAGATTATATATAAGATGAGATTAGCGTCTAGAACCTCTGCCGCCTCTTCTTGATTCAGTTTGACGTTTGATAGAAGTCATTTTTTCTTCGCTATCTTTTAAGAAGTTGCTTAATTTCTTTTCAAAGTCCTCTGGTTTACTTTGTGCTGGTTTACCGTGGTGGTTATTGCCACCTCTATGGTGTTGTCTTTTTGGACGATCTTTTGCTTTTTTAATTGAAAGACTAATTTTGCCGTCGTCAGCAATAGATAGTACCTTAACTTCTACTTCATCTCCCACAGACAAATGTTCTTCAACATTTTCAACGTACTTGTCTGCAACTTCACTGATGTGAACTAAGCCACTTTTCCCTTCAGGTAATTCTACAAACGCACCAAATTTCTTGATACCAGTGACTTTCCCTTTAAGCTTGCTTCCTACTTCGATTGACATATCCTAAATAAATCCTCCGATTTCTTTCAATTTTAATTTAACTCTATTATATGCTTGTTGTCACAATTTAACAATGCTATATCAGTTAATTCAATTAGATATTTCATTTCCCTCTACTAAAAAGATTTATGCCTCTACTTTTTACCTTTATCTTTCGGTAATTTGAAAATCACTTCGCCGTCATTACTTAGATAATAATCATCACGTGCAATTTTCTCGATATAGTCTTTATTATTCAAATTGTTAAGCTGTTCTTTTAAAGCAATTTCTTCATCTTGCTGCTTCTGAAATTTTTCTTCTTTCGCTTTTCGTTCTTTAGCATCATCTGCATTGCTTCTGATTTGGGTGAACACCATAATAGAAAGAATTAAGATAATCGCCAGTAAAATACCCGCAAACAGCATAATACGCCGTTTCACGACACGTTTTCTCATCTCATGCCGTTTTTTCTTGCGGTTTTCATTTTCAATGTACCGATTCTCCATATGTTCAACTTTTCTATTCATGGCAATTCACCTCCTTAATCATTTTCGTTAATACGTTCTTCTTTGACGAGTTCATACATGCCTTTAGCGTTTTCTTTAGAAGCATGCTCATTTAATCCTGTTACTTTAATCGTAACCACACGTTGGCCGAAGCGGATCACAATCTCATCTCCGACTTTCACGTCCGTACCGGCTTTAGCTGTATTGCCGTTGACTTGTACACGGCCTTGGTCACTGACTTCTTTAGCCAAGGTGCGTCGTTTGATTAAACGTGAAACTTTTAAATACTTGTCTAATCTCACTCTATTTTCCCTCTTTCTTTTCTAAAAAGGCGCTTAGTTCTGCCTCATTATAGTCTTTATTTTTGATATCATCATACAACGCCATAAAATGGTCTGCAAATACTTTCTCAAATTTAACACGTTCTTGTTTGCCTTCTTCAGCTTTTGCCTCTGACCATATTGCTTTTAAATCCTCTACATTTTCAGCGTGCGCTTCTCCAAAAACATGAGGATGACGGCGGATCATTTTATCATTCATGCTTTCAATTACTTCATGGACATCCATGTATCCTTCTTTTTTGCCGATACTCGTATGCAGCATTACCTGAAGCAGAATATCTCCGAGTTCTTCAATCATATGCCAATCATCTTCATTATCAATTGCTTCAAACAATTCAAAAGTTTCTTCTAGTAAATAACGTTTCAATGAATCATGGGTTTGTTCTTTATCCCATGGACACCCTTTTTCATCATCTACCAAAGTATCAATGACTGATTCCGCAAAATCAAAATCACGATGCATTAAATCTGTATCTTCAATACGCGGCACAAATACGCTGGTCAAATTACTGAAAATATCATGATGATCTAGTTCGAATAATGGCGTTTCAATTAGTGCTGCACCTGTACTACGTGCGCCATCTACAATCCATACCGTATAATCATCAGGATAGCGTTCCATTAATGTCAGTTTTAAATCACCCGCTGTCATCGCACTATAGACTTGTGTAATCAAGGTATGCGTACGAATATTCAATTGCGATGCTTCTAAAGCTGTACCGTCCAACAATGTAAAGCCGTCATTCGGATCTGCTTGTACCGCTTCAAACACGTCATCAATGAAACTTTTACCGCCTAATACTCGCACTTTTACATCATCATGGCTCGCTGCATATGCTGTTAAGAGTGCAGTCGTAGTTTCAGCCACTCTCGGATGCCCAGGCACTGCATAGACGATATCTTCTGATTGTGCAGCTTCCACTAACCGCGCTACAATTTCTTCATATACCTCAGAAAATTCATCATGTGCTTCGTAAACATCATCAAAACTCATCCATTCTATTTCAGCTTGTTCTGTATCACGCAATTCTTGAATCACCGGGTGGTCCAGTGTACGCGCATAAACCTTAGGTGTATTGATTAAATAGCGGTATACACCTAAAGGCAGTTCATCAAGTCCATAATTGCCTAAACCTGCAATTGTAATCGTATGTGTCATCGTTTTCGTCCTTTCTTAAAGTGATACAATTTATCTCCAAACGGCATATGCTGCAGTTCTTTATAAGTCAGCAAGTTCAATCCTATAATGGCAGCAACCACCACTGCTACACCAGCTATAGCTGCAACAAGCAATTCCAACATACCTGATAAACGTTCAGTTGTCGGAAGCAGCCACATCACCACCTGTACCGTGAGCGTCATACCGACCATCGAAATGATTAATTTCATCACAAACGTACGCAAATGTCTGAAGCGGTAGAAGCGAAATGCACGCCATTGCAAGACACCCGCAAATAAACATAACGATAAAACCGTACTGATACTCGCGCCGATAATACCGATACGCGGAATCAACAAGACATTCAGCACTAATTTCAATAACGCTCCTGCCGCAAAGGTAATTAAAATTAAACGTGACTGACGACGTACCTCAAGCAGCGCAATATTGACCATAATCAGCGATACACAAATAACCGTTAGCATATAAATGACTAAAGTAGCCGTCAACACATCATTTTTAAAGAACACACGATTCATCAACGGCAGCAGATTCATTAATCCGACACCTGCTGCTACACTAATGGTTACTGTGATCTTCAAAGAAGCATTCGCATAACGATTCATACGCTCAAAGCGCCCTTCTCTGAATGCATTCGTCAATAAAGGAATTAAGACAAAACAAAAAGTTGTCGTCACAATCAGACCGATTTGAATAAAAGAAGCACCGCGGTCATAAATCCCTTTTTGTACAATAGATTCTTTAAATGAAAGTCCATAATGCTGCAATTCACGTATGACACTGAAACTATCCATCAATTGCCATGTTGTCACAATTAAATGAGAGGCTGAGAAAATGATAATTGCTGCAGTCAAACGTTTCCAAACTTGGCTTTCTATATCATTTTCACGCCACTGCCATTGAAAGCGAAACGGTCTTTTCCATATCAGGAACAACGATGCAGCTAAGAAACCGAGCGCTGAAGCAAGTATCGACCATTTACCAATTTGATAAATCGTGCCGTGACCGACCGCAAAAACGACGATCATCGCTAAAATGATACCGACACGCACAATTTGTTCAATCACTTGTGAGTAAGCCGGCAATTCCATTTGTTGACGCGATTGATAACTGCCCCGCAAAACGCCAAGTACACCGACCACCAAGAAACTGCAGCTCGCCATTTGTATCATCGGTGTCAAATGCATATCGCCCATAATACGCGCAATCACAGAAGCACCTGAAAAGACGATTAAAAATATCGCAAAACAAGCCGTCTGTATGCCGATTGCAACTTGGCTGATACGTTTGTCTGTCCAATGTGCACCGAAGTTTTGTGTCACCGCACTCGGAATCGCATTCATAGACAAAATCGTAGCCAGCGATAAAAATGGATACACTTGCTGGTACGCATACAGTCCCGCATCACCTAATACATTTTGATAAGGCACTCGATAAATTGCACTCAGTATTTTAACCGCAATTAAAGCGAGTGTCAGAATGACCACGCCATTAAAGGCTGATTTACGCTTCATCCGGTATAACCATACTTTCTTCCAATGATTTCATTAAGAATTTCAGACGATCGAACCATGCACCGGCGCGTTTATTTTTAGCCAATGTGACTTTCATTGCACCATCTTCAACACCGACTTTCATGTCGCGTCCTAAAGGCAAGGTTTGTTTGAATAATGCTTCGCCGTTAATATCTTCTGTACCTTTTTCAGACAGTTGGACTTCAACTGCTTTACCAGTGTCTTTAATATGCAGTACACCGACATTCAATGCATGAATACGCATTTCAACAATATCCAGCAAACGTTCAACTTGAATTGGATATTCATTGAAACGATCAATCAATTCATCTTTAATATCCATTAACTGCTCTTCATTTTCAATTTGACGGAGTTTTTTATAGATTTCAATTTTAGATTGTTCATTCGGGATATATTCTGTCGGCAGATATACATCCATGTTCAAGTCAATTTCGATTTCTGGTGTGGTTGTTTCTTCTTTGATGCCGCGTTTTTCGTTAACTGCTTCTTCTAACATTTGTGAGTACAAGTCGAAACCGACTGAATCAATAAAGCCGTGCTGCTGTTTACCAAGCAAGTTGCCGGCACCGCGAATATTCAAATCACGCATCGCAATTTTGAAGCCGCTGCCGAGTTCTGTAAACTCTTTGATAGCTTGCAGACGTTCTTCTGCTGTTTCAGACAACACTTTGTTTGTCGGATGCAAGAAGTAAGCATAACCGACACGAGATGAACGGCCGACACGTCCGCGCAATTGATACAATTGGCTCAAACCGAAACGGTCTGCATCTTCAATAATCAAAGTATTCGCATTCGGCACGTCTACGCCGGTTTCAATAATTGTTGTAGTGACTAAAATATCGTATTCTCCGTCGACGAATCCAATCATCGTATCTTCTAGTTCACGTTCTGTCATACGACCATGTGCCACACCGATATTGGCTTCAGGCATCAGCATTTGCAATTGTTCTTTCTTCTCATAGATAGATTGTACTTTGTTGTATAAATAGAACGCTTGGCCGCCGCGTGATAATTCGCGTTCAAGTGCTTCTTTGATGAAATTCGAATTTTGTTCTAGGACATAAGTTTGGACTGGGAAGCGGTTTTCCGGCGGTGTTTCAATAACAGATAAATCACGTACTCCAAGCATACTCATATGCAACGTACGCGGAATCGGTGTTGCTGTCAATGTCAAAACATCAACGTTTGTTTTCAATGATTTAATACGTTCTTTATGTCTTACGCCAAAACGTTGTTCTTCATCGACTACAAGCAATCCTAAATCTTTATACTTCACATCTTTAGCTAAGAGTTTATGTGTCCCTACGACAATGTCGACTGTACCGTCTTCCAAACCTTTTTTAGTTTCTTTAACTTCTTTCGGTGTACGAAAACGACTCATCAACTCAATATTTACCGGGAAATCTTGCATACGTTCGATTAATGTTTCATAGTGTTGCTGTGCTAAGATAGTTGTCGGAACCAAGAAAGCCACTTGTTTGCCTTCCATTACAGCTTTAAAAGCAGCACGCAGGGCAACTTCTGTTTTACCATAACCCACATCACCGCAAAGCAGACGATCCATAGGACGTTCTTTTTCCATGTCATCTTTGATTTCTACTATAGATTTACTTTGGTCTGCTGTTAAATCATATGGGAAGTCCATTTCAAATTCATGTTGTTGTTCAGAATCTGCGCCATATTGATAACCTTGTGCCATTTCACGTTCACGATACAGCTCAATCAATTCATCTGCGATATCTTCAACACTTTGTTGAACTTTAGCTTTCGTTTTCTTCCATTCCGTACCGCCAAGTTTATTAAGTCTCGGTGTTTTATCTTCAGAAGCAACGTACTTCTGCACTTGATCCATTTGATCGACAGGTACAAATAGTTGGTCTGTCCCTTTGTATTGGATTTTGATGTAATCGCGATGTACATCTCCGACTTCAAGTGTTTCTACACCTAAATAACGACCGACACCATGATGGACATGGACTACATAGTCTCCGATTTTTAAATCTTGATAAGATTTAATACGTTCTGCATTGCTCATTGTCTGTGTGCGTTTTTTAGCTTTTTTCTGTTTAGACTTGAATAATTCACGTTCTGTCACAACAGCTAATTGCATATACGGCAGTTCAAAACCTTCTGAAAGACTGCCTTCGACAATGACTGCGTGGCCGCCTTCCATATGTTCTCCTGCTGTACCTTCTACAACTGGAATATGCATCTCATTCATCATTGATTTAACGCGTTCTTTTTTCGTTTCTGTTTCAACTAAGACGACTACTGTATAGCCGTTGTTGACATAACGTTGAAATTCCGAACGCATAATATCATATTGTCCATAAAATTGTTGAACAGGTTTACTTGAGAATTTAATAATGTTATTTAATTTGACCGGCATACTCGTAGTGAAAAGTGTGAAGTACGTAATATTTCTCGTGTTGATAAGTTCTTCAAAAGCTTTATCATTCATAAACTGCTGGCCGATAAAACCTTTTCCGCTTTCGATTAATTGCGTCATAAAGTCATTGACTTCTGTTGTTAAAGTTTCTTCTGTATCTTTTACTCTATTGTATTCATCTACAGCGATAATCGCATTGTTGCTGATATAGTCTACAAGTGTTGCAGGCTGTTCATACATAAAAGTAACTAATCGACGGATGACTTGGTGATCAACAAAGTTGCTGTCGAATTGTAAAAAGCTTTCGTACGTATCTTTAACGTCATTGCGTACTGACTTATCAATTTTAGGGCGTGTATTTTCATATGCTTCTTTTAATTGTGTTTTGATACGCTTAAGCACATCATCCGTAATAATATAATCACTGGCTGAGGTAATTTCTACTGTCTCTTGATTTTCTTCAGAACGTTGTGATTCTATATCGAATTGACGGATTGAATCCACTTCTGTATCAAATAGCTCAATACGTACAGGTGCGCCGATTAACGGATAAATATCAATGATACCTCCGCGTAATGAGAATTCTCCGATATGCGAAACAGCAGTTTCTCGACGATAACCCATATCGACTAATTTATTAAGGAAATCATCAACATCAATATCGTCACCTACTGATAATTTAAGTTGGTGTGACTGCCAGATATCGACAGGTGTTTGTAATTTTTTCAGCCCGTTTAAAGGTATGATAAAGAACCCTCGCTGTCCTTCGGCTAAACCAGTAAGGGTACGTACACGTTCACTCATCAATTGAGGACTTTGGGTAGAAAACTCTTCAGTCATGATGTCTTGAAGCGGATACTTGTAAATTTCATCATCATTAATATATTGTTGTATGTCTGCCTCTAACTTATCTGCTTGATAGAGGTTATTTGTGACTACTACAAGCGGACGATCAGATGAGAGATACTTCTCTGCCATCATCGTTGCTTTGACAGCACCTGAAAGGCCAGTTACTAAAACATTCTCTTGACCAAATGCATCGTTTAACTCTTCATATCGTTTATCTTTATTTATATAATCTGTAATTATTGATTTCACGAGACCTCACCATTATATTCATTCATCACATGATCAAATCGAGAATTAGAAACATAATCTTCAACCGCATGTGCAGAATGTTCTATTACTTTATTCATTGTTTCCATTTCTTGTTTCGAAAATTTCTGTAATACATAATCAGGAACTGACATGCCGTTCGTCGGTCTGCCGATCCCGATACGAATACGTTTAAAGTTATCTGTACCAAGATGCTGGATAATCGATTTCATTCCATTATGACCCCCGGCACTTCCTTTTTGACGCAAACGCACTTGCCCTTGCGGTAAATCTAAATCATCATAAAGAACTAATAAGTCTTCTGGATCTACATTATAATAATCCATTAATGGACCTACAGCTTCTCCTGATAAGTTCATCATTGTCATCGGTTCAATGAGTAATACCTTCTCTCCGCCAAGTCGTTCAATTGTATATGCACCGCGGAATTTTTGTTTATCTAATTTAAATTGATTAGACTCCAATAGATAATCTATCACTTCGAAGCCGATATTATGTTTTGTTTGTTCGAATCGTTTACCGATATTGCCTAATCCGACAATACACTTCATGCTTTTTTCCTCCATCTCTATAAATTAAAGCGTTAAAATGACATTGATCTCGGTGTGGATGATGGTTATTCAATGTCTATGTAGTATGGTTTCACACCCTATCTTAACACAAAAATCTCTCAGCTTAACGAGTTAAGCATGAGAGGCCATTTGTTATTTTTAAAATTAAAAGTAAAGAAAGAAAAATACCGTTGTTATCGCATATTTCAAAAATAGCAGATAACAGTAAAGTGTTATTCCGAAAGTTTATGTTCTTGTATTATATCTGCGTTGTATTCTTATTGTGAATAACACTCTACATTAATATTATATTCTTAATTACGCAAAGAATCCTTTGCTGAAAAGAACAAAAACGCGTTGTTGTTAACGCTTCCAACCGCGATTTCTATAAATTTGCGGCGTATTATTACATATTATCGTCCATAAAAAAAATACCATTTGCGCCATTTAGCACAAACGGTATTTTCAAATAAAGCGAGAATAAGATTATTCTTCGTCTTCTTCTTTTTCTCCAACAACTTCTGGTTCAGGAGTATCTGCATCGCCAGCTTCAACTTCTTCAATTTCAGCTTCGCTTGGTCCTTGAGTTGGAGGTACTACAGTTACAACTGTAGCTTCTGGTTCGTTTTCAATAGTGAAGTCACCAGTAGTGTTTAAATCAGCAACTGATAAGCTGTCGCCGATTTCTAATCCAGAAATTTCTACTTCAAGATATTCAGGAATGTTTTCTGGAGTAGCTGTTACTTCAAGGTTGAATAATGGTTGGTCAACTACGCCGCCTTCTTTAGCGCCTACTGCTTCACCAACTAAGTGTACAGGTACTTCAACAGTACGTTCTTCACTCATGTTGATTGCTAAGAAGTCGATGTGAGTGATTTGGTTTTTAAGTGGATCGAATTGGTAGTCTGCAACCATTACTTTGATTGTTTTAGAACCTACGCCTAAATCGATAACACCGTTACGTCCAACTTCACGGATAACTTTGATGAATTCTACTTCATCAACTTTAACTGATACGTTTTTTTGACCGTAACCATACATAACTGCTGGTACTTTACCTGAGTTTCTGATTGCTGTTAAATCAGAACGTCTTTGTTTACCTTGACGGATAATAGACTTTAATGAAGCCATTTCCTTTTTCCACCTTTCGTATTTGAGATTAGATACTGCGCTTTATATAAGCAAAATATAATTAATCTCTCCGCACTTACCCATCGATATATCATCGCTTGCAAGTGTTTAATATGTTCGAACAATTAAAGTCGCGAACGGAGTTATTATACACATTTTTCAGAATTACGTCAACTTCCTAAAAAATTACGCAGAAAAAAATTCAAAACAGCCATAAAAAAACTGCCGTTCAGCTGAACGGCAGTTTTGATAATGTATTAGTCGAATAATACGCTGACAGATTCTCTTTCGTAAACGCGTACAATTGCTTGCGCTATAAGTCCTGCAACTGATAATTCAGTTGTATTTTCAGGTTTACGTTCCTCATCTAAGCGGATTGAATTTGTTACGATTAATTCTTTAATTGCTGAGTTTTCAATACGTTCTTTAGCTGGACCAGAAAGTACTGGGTGCGTACAACAAGCGTAAACTTCTTTGGCACCTTTATCTTTCAACGCTTGTGCTGCTAAAGTGATTGTACCTGCAGTATCGATAATGTCATCAATAATAATGGCAGTGCGTCCATCGATTTCGCCTACAATGTTCATAACTTCGGCAACATTCGGTTTCGGACGTCGTTTATCGATAATTGCAATCGGTGTTTTTAAAATGTCTGCTAATTTACGTGCACGTGTTACACCACCATGGTCAGGTGAAACAACGACTGTTTCTTCTGGGTCGATATCTGGATTTTCTTTGAAGTATTTCGCTAAGATCGGTACACCCATTAAGTGGTCGATTGGAATATCAAAGAATCCTTGGATTTGCGGTGCATGCAAGTCTAAAGCGATCATACGGTCTGCACCTGCTACTTGGATTAAGTTAGCAACAAGTTTAGCAGTGATTGGTTCACGGCTGCGCGCTTTTCTGTCTTGACGTGCGTAACCATAGTAAGGAACCACAATGTTAATTGTAGCCGCAGAAGCACGTTTACATGCGTCGATCATGATGAGTAATTCCATTAAATGTACGTTAACCGGATAAGATGTCGGTTGAATAATAAATACGTCGCAACCTCTGATGCTTTCTTCAATATTGATTTGAATTTCGCCGTCACTGAAACGTTTTACTGAACATTTCCCTAATTCAATACCGATATCATCGGCTACCTCATGTGCAAGCGGCTCATTTCCTTTCAACGAGAAAATCTTTAAAGATGAATTTTTATATTCATTAGCTAACATTTATAGTCCTCCATTTATTTGCATTCATGCGTTGTTCAAGTCGAACTGTTACATTACATTCTATTTAATTTTACTGAATTGGCTCTCTGACTTCAATACTTGCTATTCTTTATTTTTATTTAAATAACCAGGTTTCGTTGTTTGTCTAGAACGCGCTAAGGCTAAACTGTCATTTGGCACATCGTCTGTAATCGTTGATCCTGCAGCAATAAGGACATCATCACCCAATATAACAGGTGCAACTAAGTTGGTATTACAGCCGATAAATGAATCTTTTCCGATAATTGTTTTAAATTTATTTTTACCGTCATAATTAACAGTAATAGAACCGCAACCGATATTTGTACGTTCACCGATTTCTGCATCGCCGATATAACTAAGATGTGAAACTTTCGCGCCATCTTTAATATCTGCTTTTTTCACTTCAACAAAGTTGCCGACTTTAACTTCATTACCTAAATGTGCATTCGGTCTTAATTGTGCAAACGGTCCAACCGTCGTGTCGTCACCGACTGTCGCATCATTAATAACAGATTGTTTTACAGTAGTACGATCGCCGATTGTACTGCGATTAATATCTGAATATTGGCCAATGACTGTATCTTCTCCGATTTGCGTACCACTTCCAATATGTACACCTGGTTCGATAACAGTATCCATACCTATTATAACATCTGATGCAATATAAGTAGATGATGGATCAATTAAAGTGACACCATTACGCATATGATACTCATTAATACGTTGACGCATTGCTTGTTCCGCTTTACTTAAAGCAACTCTGTCATTCACACCCATAATTTCATCAAAATCATTAGTATGGTAAACTTCAGCCTTGCCGCCTTCTTCTAAAATTAAAGATAAAACATCCGGCAAATAATATTCACCTTGCGCATTATCGTTTTTCACTTTATCCAACAAACGGAACAATGTTTGGTTATCAAACGCAAAAATGCCAGAACTGATTTCATCAATCTGCTGTTCTGCTTCTGAAGCATCTTTTTGTTCAACAATATTAGACAAACGTCCTTCTTCATCTCTTACAATTCTTCCGTATCCGAATGGATTTGGTGCTGTGGCTGATAAAACTGTTGCGTCTGCTTGATTGTCTTCATGGTGTTTAACCAAAGCATTCAATGTATCTGCTGTAATCAATGGTGTGTCGCCGCACACTACTAATGTTGTACCTTCTCTATCCTTCAACTCATCTGCCGCCATTTTGACCGCATGCGCAGTTCCTAATTGCTCTTCTTGAAAACCATAAGCAGACTGATCTCCAAGTGTGTCTTTTACACGCTCTGCACCATGACCAACAATCGTTACAATTTGGTCTGCACCAGATTGCTGAACACTATTTACTACATGTTCAATCATCGTCTTATCTGCTACTTTATGCAGCACTTTGTAAAGTTTCGATTTCATTCTTGTGCCTTTACCAGCCGCTAATACCACCGCATATCTCTGCATGACTGCTAACCCTCCAATAATTTTACACTTCTACATTATTATAATTTAACGCTGCTTGCACTTTCAAGACTGAACCCCAAAAGTCGGCTTTTGTCTCCATACAATCAGCATCCTCTTGTCATCATTCACTCTTGAAAATTATTATGTTCTCCTACTGCACTTACAAATTAATTTCCAGTCTTTATTTTAAAGAAAAAGGCTCCCGATCTTTTGACCGAGAGCCTCTTCATTTCAAATATCAAATACTATTAAGCTTCTTCTTCACTACCGTTATCTTCTGAATCTGATGATGGTTGTGCATTCTTATCTGGAATGACTTCATCAGTTTCATCATATACTTTCATCACTGCATCTTGAATTTCTTGTCTCATGTCTGAGTTGATTGGATGCGCGATGTCGCGGAATTCACCATCTGGTGTACGTTTACTTGGCATTGCGACGAATAGACCTGAGTTGCCTTCAATCACACGCAAATCATGGACTACGAATGCATCGTCAAGTGTAATAGACACAAGCGCCTTCATTCTTCCATCAGTTTGTATTTTTCTAAGTCTTACATCTGTCACTTTCATGTAGTGAGCCCCCCTAGTATCTCTCTCTTTTGTCTTCTAGAAGCTTTACAATATTTAATTAAAAATTATTTACCTTTTACTTGAGCGATTGCTTCTATTTCAATTTTAACATCTTTCGGCAAGCGCGCCACCTCAACACAACTTCTAGCTGGTCTGTGCGCGTTGAAAAATTGACCATAGACTTCATTGATATATTGGAAATCATTCATATCTGCAATGAAAATCGTTGTTTTCACTACTGAGTCTAAGTCTGAACCTGCTTCTTCTAAAACATGACTTAAGTTATTAAGCACTTGTTTAGTTTGAACTGCAATTTCTTCGCTGACTAACTCGCCGAATTCATTTAATGGAATTTGGCCAGAAGCATAAACCATGTCATTTAAAACAATTGCTTGTGAATAAGGTCCTAATGCCTCTGGTGCTTTATTTGTGTGAATTGTTTTCATGTTGTATACTCGCTCCTTTTATGAGAATTTAGATAACACATTCCCTTGTTCAACTTTAAAGTCTTGATTGTATTCATCGACATCAGACAGTCTGACCAAGGAAGTATAATCTTCAATCAATCTTTGTTTAACTTCTTTAGATTCTACAAGTACTGATACCCCTTTGACATGCGCTTTAAACTCATTCATCAAATTCATAACGCCATTAATAGAGCCTCCAGCACGCATGAAATCATCAACGATAAGCACATTCGAATTTTCCTGAAGTGTACGTTTTGAAAGCACCATCGTTTCAATCTTGCGAGATGATCCCGAAACGTAGTTTATCGATACTGTAGAACCTTCTGTTACTTTATTATCCTTACGAATAACAACTACTGGTAAATTTAATATATTTGCTACTGAATTGGCAAGAGATATACCTTTAGTCGCAATCGTTACGATTGCATCTAAGTCTTCATCCATATAAATTGTCGCAATCAAGCGCCCGACTTTATTCAACAATTCAGGATTGCCCATAAGATCGGATAAGAAGAGGTAGCCTCCCGGCAGCAAGCGTTCTTTTTCCTGTAAGAGGCCGATGACTTCATCGATAACTTCCTCTGCTTCCTCTTTACTCATGGTAGGACGATAAGTGACACCGCCGCTGGCACCAGCTGTTGTAATCACTGTCCCTAATTTTTCTTTTTGCAAGGTTTCACGCACAATATGAATATCTTCACTGATTGAAGATTTTGCTTGTTTGAACTTTTTCACAAAATGCGTAAGCGGTATCAACTTATTAGGATGACTCATTAAATAATGAGTCATGTACACAATACGCTCACTTCGTTTATAACGCACAAGAATCCTTCCTTTCTTATCCTAGTAATCTGACTAAATAGACCTCATTGCAGCACCCATGCACTGCATTATAAATATTTTGCGCTTGCTTATAGTGTTTCGCTAAGCTGTAGACTGTAGGACCGCTGCCGCTCATTAATGCAGCATCTGCACCGCTATTAAGCATATTCTGCTTTAACTTCCGGATATTCGGATGCATCTCCATCGAAATTGATTCTAAACAATTCGAAAGGGTCGCACAAATCGTTTCATAGTCTCCATTTTCAATCGCTTCAATACACTTTTGCGTATTTTCTTGTTGATTACATTCTTCTCCGATTTCCAGTTCTTGAAAAACACAAGCCGTAGAAATACCGACATTCGGCTTTGCAATCACAACCCAAGCTTTCGGCATTTCATTTAAAAGATGTACCTTTTCGCCATGTCCTGTACAAATTGCTGTCTTGCTGTAAATACAAAACGGTACATCTGAACCCACATCAGCACCAAGTGCACTTAATTCATCCAAACTAAGTTGCAGATCAAAGAGTTTATTCATCGCACGCATCGTCGCCGCAGCATCCGCTGAACCCCCGCCTAAACCGGCAGACACCGGAATTTCCTTTTCCAATGTAATCGTGACACCTTCTTTGAGGTCATACGTTTCCTGCATTAATAGCGCCGCTTGCGATGCTAAATTTTTAGCATTTTCAGGTACAAAGTTATAATCAACTTGAACCACAATACGCTGGTCCTGTCGTTTTTCGACGGTAACACGATCATTTAAGTCCACCGTCGTCATGACCATTTCTACTTCATGAAAACCGTCATTTCGTTTATATAGTGCATCTAAGGTGAGATTAATTTTAGCAGGTGCCTTTTCGTATATCGTATTACCGCCCTCCTTTACATATAAAATCATTCGAGATTGGAATATCTGTGCTGAAGTAGTGTATTGTTACCTGCTTATAGAACATTCGCACAGAAAATGATGTGCAAAATATGCATTATCGACATTATAACACGAACATTGACTGTATTCATAATGGTTAATGTTGTGATATTGAAAAAAGTTAGAATGATTTGTAAGTACGGATATAATAGACTGATATAACTCTAAAAGCGGGGATTATGCTTAAAAATAAGCACTTCTTACCTACTATCTATAATTACGATTTTTTGCATTAAAAAAGGAATCCTGCCCACAGGATTCCTTTTTTAGACGAAGCACTCAATGCTTCAATTATTCAATTTATTACTCATCTAACTAGTGTGCAACTGCTTCATGGTGATTATCGTCTACAAAAGAAACTTGTACGTTCTCAGTTAACACATCTGTGTATGTATACGATACACGCTCAAAATTGTGTTTATCTTGGTCTAATTCAACAATGAAAACTGCTGGGTAAGTTTCAGCTAAAACTCCGCAACGTTCAATTGTTTTTTTACGACCACCATTTGCTTTAAGTACGATACGGTTTCCTAAATGACCATCAAGTGCATTTTTGATGTCCCAAATTGATTTTGGCATATTGCTCCACCTCGCTACAAATTGTATTATAACACATTTCTAGCGATTAAGTCAAATAAAATTTAAATTTTAACAATGTACGTGCGCCATGTCAATATTTTAAAATTCTAATTCCGGGAATTTTTTCAAGTTATTGAACAAATTCGCAAATTCTTTAATAGATAGCGTCTCACCGCGGCGTCTCGGATCAATACCGCCATCTTCTAACCATGTTTTGATGATATATTTCTTTTGTTTGCCATCGAAAAATAGACTTTGATAGTTATTTGCGATTGTTTTACGACGCTGACTGAAAGCAGCTTTCGTCATTTTGAAAAACTGATCTTCATCATCTACTGCAACAATCGGCGCTTGACGTTTCATCAATTTCACTACAATAGAATCTACATTCGGAGGCGGCATAAAGACCGTCTTCGGCACCGTCAGTACTTTAGATGTCTCAGTGTAATATTGTGCAACAATCGACAAAGAACCATATGCTTTTGTGCCGATTTCAGCATTTAATCGTTCACCGACTTCTTTTTGCATCATGACTACATAACCATCAATCGGCAATGATTTCGACATCAGATTTAATAAAATCGGCGTCGTAATGTAATATGGAAGATTTGCGACAACCATAATTTTATCGCAATCTGAAAGATGCGTTTGTACTGCTTCAACTACATCAGCTTTTAAGATATCTTCATTAATCACCGTTACATTGTCATAATCTGATAAAGTATCCTCTAACACCGGGATTAAACGTTGGTCGATTTCAAATGCAACCACTTTTTTCGCATGTTTCGCTAACTGTTCTGTCAAAGAGCCCATACCAGGACCTACTTCAATCACACCCGTACGTTCGTCAATATTACTCGCATCAATAATCTTCTGGATAATATTGACATCAATTAAGAAATTCTGACCCAGACTCTTTTTGAAATCAAATTGATACTTGTCTAATAACGCTCTCGTACGCGTAGGTGTAGCGATATCTTTCTTATTCACTTTATCCTTCACTTCCTTTATCTTCATTTAATGCATCACGCACATCTGCTTCTGTATAACCGAAAGCATTCAACTTCTTCAGCAATTGTTTGCCGTTAGAATGTCCGATATGTAATTTTCGGCCTAATACCTCACGTTTATGTCTCGCACCAGGACCCACAATAAGACCTAAGTTGATTAATGTATCTTTGCTGATTGATTCCATGCCTTCTTCAAATGGAGAAGAAACATGCAGTAAAGCATCACGGATATCTTCTAAAGCCGCATGTTCTACTCCGATTTTACCACGTTTATTTTTAGCTTTTTCACGGTCGATATACGCATGTTTTACACCTGAAACATGTTCACGAATGGTATTGCGAATCTTATCACCCGGGAAATCAGGATCTGTCAATACAATCACGCCGCGCGTTGCTTGTGCGTTACGAATGACTTCTAATATTTCTTGATTGATTGCACTGCCATTTGTCTCAATCGTATCGCATTCTACCGCACGTTGTACACGTTCTGTATCATCTCGGCCTTCAACCACGATAAATTCATTGATTTTCATATTCTCGTCACCTTTCACAGTGTTAACTTTAATACTATACCATATCTGCTTTCTTGAAAAATAAAACCTTGAAAAGCTAGGTTCTGATTATTTTATCAGAATAGTTAAACTATTATCTTTAGATTTGCTATATTTTAAGTAAACAAGGGATAACATGCTGTGAACATGTTATCCCTCTAGGCCCGTTAAAAAGACGGTGGCTTTTAGTTCTTTATTTATAACCATTCAACCAAAGTTGGATGGTTATTTTTTTGATGCTTAATCCTTACGATTTTCGCTAATAAGGATTAAACCTAACACAATATAGTAGTTCTGGTATGCATTTAATGCATCGGCAATAATCAATACTATTACTAAGGTATTTTGCTTTGACTCTTACACCGAATACTGCTATATTTAAATTAAACAAGGGATAACATGCTGTGAACATGTTATCCCTCTAGGCCCGTTAAAAAGACGGTGGCTTTTGGTTCATTTGTTTATAACCATTCAACCAAAGTTGGATGGTTATTTTTTGATGCTTAATTCTTACGATTTTCGCTAATAAGGATTAAACCTATTATCGTTAGTACGATCATAAGTATTTCATAATCACTCATTATGTGTCCTCTCTGGAGTTGCGCATCATAGGCATCACCCCTTTAAATAGGTTAGCCACCATCTATCCAACTTGCTTGAAATTAGTATACCATAAATAGAACGTACGTTCCTAGTCGAAGCCATAATATTTTAAAAAAATAAAATTTCACTACTCATTAAAAAGAACCACTCTTTTCAGAATGGTTCTTTTTTCATGTTTATTTTTTTAAATTAAACAAACGTTCTGCGTTTTCAGTTGTCTGTTCAGCAACTTCTTCATAACTGATACCACGTAATTCTGCGATTTGTTCAGCAACCAATGTCACACGCATCGGTTCATTACGTTTACCGCGATAAGGATGCGGTGATAAATAAGGTGCATCTGTTTCTACTAACAAGCGGTCTAATGGTACGTGTTTCGCAACTTCTTTCGGTTGTTTCGCATTCTTAAACGTCACAGGTCCGCCTAATGAAATATAGAAACCGAGTTTATTAATGACTACATCCGCAATTTCAGGCGATCCGCTGAAACTGTGCATAATGCCGCCTACTTCTTCTGCATGTTCTTCCATTAAAATATCTATACAATCTTGTGTCGCTTCACGGTTATGAATCACGATCGGCAAGTTGACACGTTTGGCTAAAGCAATCTGTTTACGGAAAACTTCTTTTTGAATATCTTTAGGTGATTTATCCCAATGATAATCTAAGCCCATTTCTCCAATACCGATAACTTTCGGATGTTTGGATAATTCCTCAATCCACTGCTCGCATTCTTCTGTATAATCAATCGCATCAACAGGATGCCAGCCGATAATGGCATATAAAAAATCATATTGATCAATTAATTTCATTGCACGTTCAATGGTAGGTGTATCGAATCCTACAACAAACATGCGATCTACCCTTGCTTCACGTGCACGATCAATGACCTCTTCTAAATCTTCATCATATTGTTCATCATTTAAATGTACATGTGTATCTATTAACATCGAAATTACTCCTTTCAGTTCTGTTGCGCTATTTTAAAATGCTGTGTGAAAGATGGTCTGTTTCTTTCTCATCTATAGTATTCTCCTACCCTTTTTCAAAGGATTAGATGACATAATAAGACGGCGGCGTATACAGTTGTGCCTGCAGCGCCGCCAAAATCTTTTTCTATTTTATAGGGAATTTCTATTACATACTTATGCTAATGTTTATTTGATAACTGCACCGTTCGGAATTGCATTCGGCAAGCTGACTAATGTTAAAACACCGTCTTTTTCAGCAGATAAAATCATACCTTCCGATTTACGCCCCATAAGTTTAGCTGGTTTTAAATTCGTTACAACCGCTACTTTTTTGCCGATAATATCGTCTGGTTCGTAGAATTTTGCGATACCTGAAACGATTTGACGTTGTTCTTCGCCTAAATCTACTTGGATTTTTAGAAGTTTGTCAGATTTTTTCATGTTTTCAGCATCAATAATTGTTGCTGCTTTGATTTCTACTTTATCGAAATCTTTAATTGTGATTTGTGCTTTAGCTGGCACTTCTTCTTTCTCTTCTTCAGCTGACTCTGCTTGTGCTTCAGGTTTTGGTGCTGAACCTTGCATTGAGTCTTTAATGAATGCCACTTCTTTTTCTGTGTCTAATCGCGGGAAAATCGGTTGCGGCTTTTCAGTCACTGAAATTGGTGCTTTTAATGCGCCGTATTCGTTCAAGCTGTCGAATCCAAAGAGCTCTGGGCTGTTGATATTCAATTGCTCGAAAATTTGGCGTGGTGCGTGTGTGATAAATGGGCGTAATAATACCGTTGCGAAGCGGATATTTTCCACTAAGTGCGCCATCACATTACCAAGCATTTCTTTTTGGCTATCGTCTTTAGCAAGTACCCAAGGTGTTGTTTCATCAATGTATTTGTTCGTACGGCTAATGAATTTCCACACTGTTGAAAGTGCCACTGAGAACTGCAAGTTTTCCATGTTTTCATGGTATTCTTTGACAGTATCTAATGCGAATTGTTCCATTTCAGCATCTAACTCATGTTTTGGTCCTTCGTATGCTGGTAATTCACCGTCAAAGTATTTATTAATCATCGCAATAGTACGGTTCACTAAGTTGCCTAAATCGTTAGCAAGGTCAAAGTTTGTACGATCGACGAATGCTTCTGGTGTGAAGACGCCGTCTGAACCGAATGGCAATTCACGCATTAAGTAGTAACGTGTTGCATCTAAACCGTAGCGATCGATTAAAACGTTAGGATCTACGACGTTGCCTTTAGATTTACTCATTTTGCCGTCTTTCATTAAAATCCAGCCGTGTGCGAAGACGCGTTTTGGAAGCGGCAAGTCTAATGCCATTAATAAAATCGGCCATACGATAGAGTGGAAACGTACGATTTCTTTTGCCATTAAATGTAAATCAGCCGGCCAATATTTTTTGAACAGACTATCGTCTTCTGATAAATAACCTAATGCTGAAATATAGTTTACCAAGGCATCAATCCATACATATACCACGTGTTTTGGATTAGATGGAACTTGTACGCCCCAGTCAAATGTTGTACGTGATACTGCTAAGTCAGTTAAGCCTGGTTTGATAAAGTTATTAATCATTTCATTTTTTCGAGAAGGAGGTTGAATGAACTCAGGATGCTCATCATAGAATGCTAATAAACGATCTGCATATTTAGAAATATTAAAGAAATAGCTTTCTTCTTTAACAAGTTCAACTTCATGTCCAGAATCCGGACTTTTACCGCCGATAATTTTACCGTTGTCATCATACACCGGTTCTTCTAATTGAGATTCTGTATAGTAAGTTTCATCTGGTACTGAGTACCATCCTTCATATTCGCCAAGGTAGATGTCACCTTGTTCAAGCAAACGTTCGAACACTTTAGCCACTACTTCTTCATGGCGTTTTTCAGTTGTTCTGATAAAATCATCATTTGAGATTTCTAGTTTTTCCCATAATGATTTAATACCTGAAATCATTTCGTCCAGATACTCTAATTCGCTTACGCCTGCTTTATGCGCTTTTTCTTGAATTTTTTGACCATGTTCATCTGTACCTGTCAAATAGCGTACATCATAGCCTTGCATGCGTTTGTAGCGCGCAATTACGTCGCCTGCTACGGTTGAATATGCATGCCCAATGTGTAATTTACCGCTCGGGTAATAAATAGGTGTTGTTATATAAAATGTATCTTTCGCCATTCCTTGCTCCTCCTTGTATCTTACTTATTTAATATATCTAAATTTCGCCTTTATTTCAATGCAGAGTACCGTTTGAACCTACACGTACTTTAAGTATTTAGACACTTCTTGTATTGTTAGGTCTCTGCTTTTTTCAGCTCAAAAAGAATCATTTATACATTTTACTGCAATGTATCTTGTATTATTAAGTCATACAGTTTAATTGTAACAATTCTAGAGTGTGGTGCATATGAAAAGGAATAGAATCTTGCGGAAAACCGAAACGATTCTATTCCTCTGAATGTTTGAAAAGATAAACAAGTATCAAAAAAATTATAAAACTATAAAAACTTATCGTAACTGCGCTGAATAAAAGCTGCACAGCAGATCCTTCTAAATCAGGAAGAGTTGGTAAAATCCACAATACATACTTTGTGAATGGATATAAATTTATAAATACTGGTTTTAATATTGTAAGCACAATTAGAAGAAATGCCATAAGGTATAAATATTTAAGGTGCTTAATCTTAGGCACAAGAGCAAAACTTCCAATTAATGTTCCTAAAATTATTGCGCTTATATGTGCATATAAGCCAAGTAACACTTCATTAAGTGAGGCAGTGGGAATAAACTTATTGAATATTAATGGATAAATTAGAGCAATGAATATTAAAGGTAAATTGAGCGTTATAATAAAAATTAATTTACCGATTACATATGTAGATGCTCGTGTCAGTTGTATAAGTACAATATATTTTTCATTCAAAAGCTCACTTTTACTATTTTGTATTCCTAACCATACTGATATCGCAAATAGCCCTATACTTGTGAGGGTGTAACTAGATAATGATTCTGCACCACTGTAGCTGTAAACGAATACGATGAATAGTATATAAAAGAAATAAGGTATTAAAAATTGTGGTTTGTGCTTAGCTTTATATCGTTGATACTTTAAGAATGCAAGCATGTTTCCACCTCACTTCACCTCAATAATAGTTGAATTTTGCTGTATAAGATAAAATAATATTTTATTAAGTTGTGCTGCTTCTGTTTGAATAGAGTACCGGTTATCAGGAAGAGTGGTTAATTTCCCTTCTTTAAATCTCGGTATAGTTTGAGACTCAAAGATAATTGTTTTATATAAAGGGTTATCAATATTCTGATATTCTTCGTGTTGAGTTTCTATATTATAAGTTTGAAGCGTTTGTTTAAATGTCACATCTGCCTCATGATTTGTTAAAATAATCGTTTTAGTTTCAGCAAGTTCACTTAACTTATTTGCTAAATAAGATTTTGTATTTTTGTCTAATCCCGAAAACGGCTCGTCTAATATTAGTACATCACAAGGTTTTACCAATGCTTGAAGAATATTGAGCTTTTGGCGAGTTCCCTTTGAACAATCCTTTATCTTATATAAAAGATAAGGTTTCAAATCTAAATATTGTATTTGCAAGTTCATTTCTTTTAACGTTATTGATTTTTTATTCATCAAATATATAGTATCAATATATTCTTGTACAGTAAGTGAAAGTTCTTCTGGTAAATAATCAGGCGCAAAGCTTAGTGAAGAAATATTTGCTGTTCGCGTTCCTAAGGTTGGTTGATAAAGACCCGCAATAAGTTTTAGCAGCACACTTTTCCAGAACCATTTGAACCAGTGATAATCATAATAGAGTGAAGCGGAATATCCAAGTTAATGTCCTGAAAAATCCATTGCTTTCCAAATCGTTTGCTTACGTTTTTTAATTTTATTGCAAATCTAGACATTATCACCACTCCTCATTTATTTCTATGTACTTGAAGATGAATAAGCTATAAATCAAGGTACAATTGACTTCTTTCTTTATTTTAAATGATACATATTATTGTTATTTTGCTCTATTGCTTGTTAATATTTGTCTTAATCTTTAGTTATTCGAATTGCTATATAGAAACAGGACACACATATCTATTCGGGGAATAAACATGTATGCTCATTCCTATGCAGCAGTTAATTTACTCGTTTAAGCATTCCGTGTTTATCTCTTTTATAATGAAGTTCATGCTTATGATTTTTCAATTCATATTTAACCACTACATCATCAACATCTTCATTTCCAGATAAAGGTGTTGTGGCCATGCTGCCGACAAGTTTAGGAGGCAGTTCTACGTCTTCTTTGAAGTGAAGCGGCATGATTAATTTTCGATCTTCCTTTTCATAAATAACCTTCTTATGATCAATTTCAAATATTTTCACAGCTTCTAACTTTCTATCGGCTTTATGCAAATCGTTTTTTACCGAACCAGGAAGACGATCTCCCTTCGTACAACCCATTACGATAATCATCAACAAACATAAACTCAACAAACTTATCTTTTTCATAGTTGACTCCTTCATTTTTAATTGTTAAATAATCATTGCAAAGAATATTAACAAAAGCAGCGTTCCTAAAGGTCTGAGAGTGATAAACGAAAATCTTCGTCGTCTAATTACTAATATAATATCTATAATGAAATAAATAATAATCATTAAAAAAGGATTAGTCCTATTGTAAATAAACCACCTGCTAAATCTTCTTTTAAAATAGGCGTTAACTTTAATTTAATCGCAATCATACATATTACTGAGATAATTCCTGAAATAACCCCTTTATATTTCGCAGAAGCTAAGTTGATTTGCAAACTTTCAACTTCTTCATATTTTTCTTTTATCAAAGGATGGTTTGGATTAGATTCCATACTTTCAATTTTCACTTGATACGGACGTGTACAAAACGACTTAATAGCCAACCATCCGTATACAACAAAGCCTATAGTGAGTACAAATATGTAATTTTGTAATGTACTAAAACTAGAATCCACAAAGAGAAATGTAATCAAAAAGACTATTGCACATATACCATAGGCAATCCACTGCAATAACTTAATACCTTCTGTATATATTACCGATGTAATATATACTACATAATACAAACCTGCCATTAAAAATAATAGTAAATATGTCATATACGCTCTCCAATATTTCTAACTTTTACCTTTGTATCAACGCAATTCATTTCATCGACTTCATGAATAATATGATAATAAGGCGATATGCGTTGAAGTTGATGTTGCTTCTCCAAATATTCGATTTCATTTAAGACTTCTATATCTTTTGTTTCATATTGATTTGTCTTCAATCCACCTTCTAGCATCAGTTCAATATAGAGATAAGTTCTGAATCCTAAATCTTCACCCAACCCATTATTTCTTTAGTAAAAACAATAGGACCAGTGGTATAAATATCTTTATCAATAAAGATATGCTTAACTTCCAACATCTCATCTTGCTAATGTTCGGTTTCAACATAAAATACTACTTTTGCCAAGTTAGGCGTAATTAGCATGTCCAGCTTCGTTGGATTTTCCCTCCTCCTTAAATTCAATATATGCTAACACAGATTGGTATAACACATTAGAACAAAAAACCATTGCCGCGTATATCAACACACCAACAACAATTATCGTAAAACGTGATTCTGCAATATTAGGTATAGTAAAGTATTCAATAATTTTTTGTATAAATACTATATAACTTAATACTTTGAACATGAATAAAAAAATCATTTTTCTTAAAAATTTATCATTTTCACTTTCACCTTTGAACTTTTCAGGTTCTCTCAAAAGTGTGAATTGCTGCATTAATTGGAAACCGTAACAAATTATCATCGTTAACGTCCCTATAATCCAAAATTTAAATAGATAGACGCCATGTTGTGCTGCTAAATAAAAATAAATGTTATACACAGTAAATGTAAGATTATACACTGATATAATACATAAAGCAGAAAAACCAGTCAGCCTTTTAACGAACTTTCCATAATTATTAGGCTTAGTTTTATACAATAATGGTATAAAACCAATCAAAGCTATAATTATCTGAAAAGCAGTGGATGCTAATAAATAATTGGGTGCATTTTCCAATTTGAGTCCAAAAGCAAATATCAATCCTGTAAATAACACAAAAAATAAAGTGATTAAGCTTATCGCTTGCGTTCCTGGCTTTCGTAGATTTTCATATATATTTTCCTCTGTCTGTTTAGTCAATTAAAAACACCTCCTATTGTCTTTCCAAAGACACCAATCCCTTTTTCTATAGCACTAATGTTGTTTAAGTTTTTAGCTATTTTCTTCGTTGCTGGTCAACCTTGTAGTTCCATAATTTCTTTCTCAACTACATGATCAAGAACCAAAGATATGTGTTTAGGTTATGAACTAGCTTATTTTTCCTTTTCTTTGTTTCAGTAATATTCTCTTAGTTTGTGTAACTTTTAAAAAATAAGTCATAGCATACAAAATACACATATTTATTTATATATTTAAAATTAAAATTATACATATTATGCAATTTAAGATGTATTCATTAATTAGAAAAGTCATTATATTTACATTAATTCCGCTATCCACCTATTAAACTGTGGTTGTTTTAAACTAAAATTTTGAGATATCCATTGATTTTTTCTCTCACCGAGTCGATCATACTATTTAATTATTATTTTATTCATTCTAATATTCGGACACCTTTTCGGTTAGTCGATTGATAAAATCTGTCTCTATATAATTGCAATTTATTCCTTCAGAACTCATTTTAGTTAAAGTCGATGTACTTCACACTACTTTTTGGTATTTTAAATTTCAGAAAATACTATTTAAATTTTATTTGTTAATAATTTTTTCTAACTCATCATATAAAACTTTACATATTTTGTATAGTCCTTATATAGTTTTTTATATTTTAATTTTTACCTCGCCCTTATATTTGAAAATCTTCAAAAAGTAATCTCTAAACAATTAAAAAGTAAGATTAACAATATTTTTCTATACTCAATGATTTAAGCTACATTATTTACAAATAATATTATTACCGCTAAATCACTTAAAGAAGCTGAAAAAGAAGATTCAAATATTGACTTCAACATAAAAAATAATGATAGTTCATACATGTTGCTATAACAAAAACAATTTATTGAAATTACAACCTAAAACATAATAAAAAAAACAACTTATTCCACCTTTAATACCAACAATTAACCCAACACAGTATGGGTCTTCTAAACCAAAAGTAATCGAACAACATTCAAACTTAATTGAAAATACATATGTTAGAGATGAAAAGGGATTTATTAGTCCTGCTAATACCGATTTATTATATAATGAACTCACATTATCTGAATTTAATGAACATCAATAACGCACCGCAATCACTTAGATTACGATGCGCTTTATTTTAAACTTCCGCTTCTTCCACTTTCATCATATTATTAATCAACCCAGCATAAAACTGCTGCAGTTCAATACCTGTATGTTTGAAATCTAAAGCATCCAATCCTACAAAATCTAAATGATCCCAACCTTGCATAACAGGCGTCACTTGCCAAATACCTTTTTTCAAACCATCAGTAAAGTCTGTAAACGCTTGGCCTGTCGGATAAAGTGAAGACACAACAGAAACAATACCGTCATTTGGACGCAACGTCTTATCCGGCTCACTGCCAATAATACGACTTGTTGTATCAAATAAGAAAAATTGTCCAATATCTGGTACATAATTACCTGTAATACCTTCATGACTCGCTAATCCAGTATAAGTGGTATACGTAATATTCGGATTCAATGGTGTATTTTCATTCAACGCTTCAGAACCTTTTGAAGTTAAATCATACATCGCATTATCATCTGTTTTCCATAACGCGCTTTCTGCGACACGTTTCATATAATCAATATAAGATTCATTCGCACCTTGCTTGAACCCCCATTTTTCAAAACCGAAGTCAATATTTGCAAGTTTACCGCCACCCATACGCCCTAAAGCATATACAATATCTTTGAAAGCTTGTTGATTACCCACACGATCAGCTGCTGCCGAACCATTATGCGGTGTACCTAACGTTGTAATAGACGAAATCATATTGTCTTGTCCACCTTCAAATAAAGGTGAAATTGTACCGCCATGCGTACGTTGATAATCAATTTCTTCTTGATTACCGAAACGTAAAAAGTGTTCCATTAAGCGAATCGTCTGACCACCCATACTATGGCCGACTAAATGTACTTTTTGACCAGGCTGCCAATCTTTAAAAACACCTTCATAAGTCCGTCCATAACGTGCATGTCCATATTTTGCTGCATGTGCTGCACCATAATCTACCGTACCACCTTTAATATAATAATAAAGCTCTACCGCACGATCATAGTTACTGCTAAAAGCACCAACACTTGCTTCATATGCTTGATAACCTTTCTCTCTTAATCCATCTACAAATGGTATTTATCTCCACCCCAATAATTAGGATATAAATCAGGTTTGATATCACCTACAAACCCCATAAAGCCATGTACAAAAATCACAGGGTATTTATTAATCGCCTGTTCTTGAGCTGCTTTCGCTTCTTTTGTAGTAGATTGACCATCCGTTTGTGATGACGTACGCTGTGATGCAGTTGTATTAGCAGGTGTAGATGATTGAGGTTGTTGATTCTTTTGTGGTTGCGGTTTTTCTAAAGGATTTCCCGGTGTAGAAGTTGTAGTTACATGGGCGCTTTTTTCTGGAACATCCTTTATCACATTTTGTGATCCAGCAACAGCTTCTTTTTCAGTTGAGGATTCTGTTGAAGTGTTCTTAGATGAGTCAGTTGAAGCCGCTGCATCCGTTGTTGGAATTGTTTTTTCAGATGAAGTGCTTTCAGATGCTGCTTTCGATTGTGATGATTCATCAGCATTTTTTTCTGCCGGTTGAATAGTTTCGGCTTGCTTTGTAACTGGTTCTTCTATAATAGAGGGTTCGATACTTTCTGTTTTGTGACTTGGTTCTATCGGTTGGGGTTTTTTCGTTGCTGTATCTTCAATCTCTGTTCCTTTTTCAGCAATTTGGCCTTGAGCTGGTGTCAAAACTTCAGGAGCTACTTGAACCTCTGGTGCCGGCTGTTCTTTTTGTTGTTTCGTCGCTTTTTCAGTTATTGGCTCTTCTCGCTTTTTATCATTTTGTGCCGGTTCTATCGGTTGCGGTTTTTTTGTTGCTGTATCTTCAATCTCTGTTCCCTTTTCAGCAATTTGGCCTTGAGCTGGTGTCAAAACGCCAGGAGCTACTTGAACTTCCGGTGCTGGTTGTTCTGTTTGTTGTTCTGTCGTTTTTTCAGTTGCTGAAGGTGAAATAGAATCTTTTTCCGGCGCTTTTGGCGCAGGAACTGAGTTTTGTGTTTGTTCCTCTGATGCCGTATTTGATTTTGGTGCTTTTACAGATGTTTCGTTTTGTGTGCTTTCCTTTGTTGTATTTTGCATTTCTAAAGATGTTGGTTGTTGAGAAGTTAATGATTTTGAAGGTTGATGATTAGATTGTAATACATTTTGCGAAGGTGATTGATTTAGGTTATCACTTTCTGGTGTCTGTGAAGTATTTTGTAAAGATGTTTCAGGTTGGAAGCTGTTTGCTGTTTGTACTTGTGCTTTAGATATTGCTTCCACATTGTTTTCTCCATTTTGTTCTGCAGCATCTGCGCTATGACTCACTGTTAGGAAAGCCACTGATGCTACAAGTGCTGAAGCAGTACCCACTGTATATTTACGAATTGCATACCTGTTTCTTGATAAATTATTTCTCTTCATATTGTATGTCTCCTATCTTCCGGTGTCTCTCACTAAAGAAAAATAATTAACGCTATCCCATTTATTTCAAGAAAAAAACTGTGTATCTATAAAATAACACAGTTTAATTCCATTTATCTACTTTTATATAAAAATTTACAGAAAACAAAAATATTTTTTATCTAAATCATATTAACTCTATCTGATTTGATGGTATATATCATAAACTTCCCCAGTTTTCATATTGCGATCTTCTGCTACTTGCTTAATCGCTTTTTTCGGCTTCATATCTTGGCGTATATAATGCTCAACATGTTCAGGAATATCTAATTCCTCAAACCACTCTGTTTCAGCAACCCTTTCAGCACCTTCAATTAAAACCACAAATTCACCTTTCAAAGGTACCTCACCTTTTTCTACAGCTGCTGCTAATTCTGAAACTGAAGCTGTTTGAATTTGCTCAAATTTTTTCGTTAATTCACGACCTAAAGTTACAGGACGTGTCGCATCTACCGCTTCAATCGCTTTTAATGTATCTGCAATCCGATAAGGCGATTCGTACACAATTAATGTGGAGTCTTCAAACATTCTCTTTTCCAGAACGGCTGTTTTTTCTTTACTTTTTCTAGGAAGAAAGCCTAAAAAAGTATAAATATAAGAAGGAAGACCACTCGCCATCAATGCCGTTAACCCAGCATTTGGTCCTGGTATGGGCACCACTGGAATATCTGCAGCACGGGCACTTACAACTAATTCATATCCGGGATCACTAATTAGGGGCAACCCTGCATCTGAAACTAAAGCAACATTTTGTCCCTCTAATAAAGTATGCACTAGCGGTTCAGTCTGTTGTTCCTTATTATGTTCATGATAAGATTTTAGCGGTGCATGAATTTCATAATGATTACATAATTTCTTTGTCACACGTGTATCTTCACACGCAATTAAATCTACATGCTTTAGAGTATCGACAGCACGATAAGTAATATCTGATAAATTTCCAATTGGTGTTCCAACTAAATAAAGTGTTCCCGTCATGAAATAACGCCCCTTTCAATGAGCTGCAATTTTTGCATTCTCGTATATGTTTTAATTTGATATTCACGTTTCATAGCTTCTGATTTCGTTTCAAAAGCTTCTTGATAAACAAGCTTTACTGGCCGGCGTGTTTTAGTATATTTCGCCCCTTTCCCAGAATTATGCTTTTCAACTCGTGCTATGACATCATTGGTATACCCTGTATAAAGACTGCCATCACGACATCTCACTATATATATAAAATATTTATTCTCCATAATATATCGCTCTCATTTCCAGTGTATACTCACCATCATCTTGATACATATAAAAAGATGGCTGAATGTCTAAACCAGGTTTCCCATCCTTACGCCCTTCAACAATAATCGCATGTGCATCTTTACTTTTCTTACTATATATAAGCGTCAATTTTTTCGGTTCAATTCGTGCTGCACGATAAGTCGATAATACATCCATCAAACGTTCAGCACGATGAACCATAATTAATCTTCCGCCTTGTTTTAATAAATGGCGTGCTGCTTCTACACAGTCTTCTAAAGTACATAATACTTCATGACGTGCAATTTTATGTGCTTCTTTTTGGTGTTGATGCATCTGTGCAGTTTTAAAATAAGGCGGATTACAAGTTACCACTGTATATTGAGAGGGAATAAAATCTTGACGTACATTTTTCAAATCCATTTCATAAATTTGAATACGTTCTGACAATTGATTATGTTGAATACTGCGTTCAGCCATATTTACAAGTTGCGGCTGAATTTCAATTGCATCAATAGGGTGCTGTCCTTTATGTGATAATAATAATGGGATGACACCATTTCCTGAACACAAATCCATCACTTTATCGTTTTTTCGCAAATGAGTAAAGTGTCCTAACAATAAAGCATCTGTCGAAAAAGAAAATACCTCATCATTTTGAATAATCTCTAAATCTTCTTTTAACAGACTATCCAAGCGTTCATTTTCTTCTAGCATATTCATCTCTACTTTCATTAATATGTATAAAGAGCGAGACAGAAACCTATTTGAATGTTTCATAATCCCGCCCTTTTTTAAAAATTTGCTGTATCTTATTATTCTATATGAGTCCCATATAAGCTATATAATAGAAGAAACACGTCACAAATCAAGATTGTTCTTCTAAAGTTTGTAAGCAAAACAAGCAATCTTCGCCATGGCGATGTTTACCAAACAAATCACCCTTACAAATATGAAAACCTTCTTGGTATAAAATCGCTAAATTTTCTTTACTGCTGAGACGATGTTTTCTTTGTTGATGTTCTTCTTGTTCTTCTTTTGATTCATGTGTTTCAGTATTATCTTGTATATCTGAATGCAGTCCGCCTTCTTCAGAACGTCCGATTAAGCGTTTCAGATGATTGTTTTCTACTTCCAAAGCTACATTCTCTTCAACGAGTTCCATAGCAATTGTTTTTAACTCAGCCATTTCTTGATACAAATTTTGTACGTTGCTTTCAAGTCGCATGAGTCGTTCCATTAAATCTCTACGATCCAACGCAAGTGGCCTCCTTAATATATCTCTTCTAAATCTTCAACTGAATATTCTAAAGGTTGTTCAAGACCATCCACTTTGACTTGCATTGAAATGTCCAGCATATTAAGACCGACCACAGTACCTTTTCCATCTGGTGTTTCAATTTTAGTACCGACATCCGGCAGTTGTTCACGAGCAGCTTCGTAATAATCATTTTCATATTTCAAGCAGCACATTAAGCGGCCGCATGCACCAGAAATTTTTGTCGGATTTAATGATAAATTCTGGTCTTTTGCCATTTTAATAGATACCGGTTCAAAGTCTCCTAAAAATGTAGAACAACATAATGAACGGCCGCATGGTCCGATTCCGCCTAATAATTTCGCTTCATCACGTACACCGATTTGACGTAATTCAATACGTGTTCTTAAACGTGATGCTAAAATTTTAACGAGCTTTCTAAAATCAATACGATCATCTGCCGTAAAATTGAAAATCACTTTAGATTGGTCTAATGTATATTCACAATTGACTAAACGCATTTCAAGTTCTAATTGCTCAATTGCTTCTTTACAAAACTGCATAGCTTCGTCAGCTTCTTCTTCATTGCAAGCATGCTTTTCTAAGTCTTGTTCTGTTGCTACACGGATAATCGGTTTCAATGGTAAAGTAACATCTTCTGCCTCCACATCTAATGCACCATCTTTAACTGCACCGATTTCCACACCGCGTTTTGATTCTACTACAACTCTGTCACCACAACAAAGTGTAATATTTTGAATTGGGGCATAATATTCGAGTTTCCCAGCCTTTTGAAATTGTACGCCTATAACCTGTGGCATTTAGCCCACCCCCTTAATTACAATTTGCTCAAATACAAGCATCGGATTCACATTTTGTGTCAATTTCTTATGCGCTTCCGTTATATGGTCATACATATGCGTTAACTGTGTGTAACTCAAGTGTTCCGCATAATGTTTAATATCTGTCTCCATTTCAGAAAAAACCAAGTGTCCCGAAGTCTCAGCTTTTTCATGCATAATATCTTGGAAAAAAGCATTCACAACAGATAATGTCAGCTGCTGCAACTTTTTATTTTTAGCTGTTTTCATGAGATCTACTAAAGCAATTAACGCCATTGAACGATTTGAGAGTAATAGTTGACACCAATTTACAATATTTTTTCTAAGTGCCACCAAATCATATTCTTCATTCAATGCACGTGCTTCTTCAATTTGTGTCGTGTATGTACTGAGCATCTCTGCGATAGGTTTAGAAATGTCTTGTTCTTCAAGACGTTCTATTAATTTTTCTTGCGACATCGGTCTGAAGTAAACGTGTTGGCAACGTGAATGAATTGTACTCAAAATTTGTTCTGGCTTGGTAGAAAGTAAAATTGCAATCGTATTTTCAGGAGGTTCTTCTAAGAATTTTAAAATACTGTTTTCACCTTGTACAGTCAATTTTTCAAATCCATCGATAATATATACTTTATGCGTCCCTTCAACTGGAAGTTGATTCATAGCATGTACGAGTGCTTCGATTTTCTCTTTTTTGATATTAGATTCTTCTGTTGAAACATATCTAAAGTCTGGATGATTCAGTTCATCAACTTTCGCTTGGCATATTTCATTGTCATTGCATAAAATTAATTTCGCAAATGCCATTGCAGTCTGCTGCATCGTTTGGCCATCATCGCCTTCAAATAAGTAGGCATGCGAAAGTTTGCCAGATTGATAAGCATTCGTCAATCTTGATAATTCATCCATTCAGTTAACTCCTTTTACGTAATGAAAGGGAGTAAGAACTTGAGTAAATACAGGGTTTGTATCTCACAAAACCCGTTTTCACGCTTGTCCCGACCCCCACTATTCATAAAGAGTATAAGATAATAGAGCAGTCGCCCCTTATCTATGCTCTTTTTGCTTAAATTATTTAATTATTAAAATCGGTGGAAAGCATCAACAGGCATAACAAACACTGTTGCCCCGCCGACTTCAACTTCCACTGGATATGGAATATATGAATCAGCGCTGCCGCCCATTGGTGTGATTGGTGATACAAGTTGCTCTCTGTTACCGCATGTTTTATTAATAACACTCAATAAATCATCAACTTTGTCATCATCCACACCACAAAGGAATGTTGTATTCCCGGCACGTAAAAATCCACCTGTTGTAGCGAGTTTAGTCGCTCGGAAGTTATTTTTAACGAGTTGGTCAGATAATTCTTGACTATCTTGGTCTTGAACAATTGCAATTACCATTTTCATAACTAACACCTCTTTGTAATATTATAGCATATCTGATGGTACAGCTTGTCTCAAATTTTAATAGAAATCGCCTAGATGTCATAGAAATTTCATTTCATTTTTTCTATCGTTTTCGAGTGAAAACCAAGTTGAATATAACAAATATTTATCAAATTATACTACGCGAGCATAATAACGCGCAACAACTTATCAGTATATTCAATATATTTATTACTTACCCAAAAACATTTTAATTGCAGTATATGTATCTTCAACTACTGCTTCTAATTCTTGATTTGCATCTATAACTTTAAAACGTTCAGGCTCTTTGTCTATTAAATCGTGGTACCCTTTAATTACCCGTTGATGAAAGGCAATACTCTCATGATCTAAGCGATTCATATTTCTATCATTGTTTTCAATGCGTTCGCGACCTGTTTCGGCAGTAATATCCAGGTAAATTGTCAAATCTGGATACAATCCATTGATAGCAAATTCATTGATAGCACGTACTTCTTCTACACCGATACCACGCGCAAAGCCTTGATAAGCTAATGAACTATCAATGTAACGGTCGCATAGCACGACTTTGTCTTCTTTTAATGCAGGCAAAACTTTTTCCACTAAATGTTCACGGCGCGATGCTGCAAAAAGCAACGCTTCTGTACGATCATCTACTGCTTCACCATCTAAAAGAATTTCTCGAATTTGTTCTGCTGCGGGTACACCTCCAGGTTCGCGTGTTTTCAAAACATCGTAGTCTTGAGATAAACGCTCTGCAACGCGTTGTAACACTGTAGTTTTACCAGAACCTTCTGGTCCTTCAAATGTAATAAATGCTGACATTTTAATTATCCTCAATTCTAATTTTGTTATCTTTTAAACCTTCTACCCTTATTCCTTGTTTAATCCAACTTTCCAATTTCTTAACTGTCGTTGCGGTCACTTGTTCTCCTTTGAAAAAGGACGGAATGCCTGGCGGATAAGGAACAAGATGTTGTGCTAGTCGTTTACCGACAGCTTGTTGTATAGGAATTTCAATAGTATGTCTCAGTTGTACCGGCTGATAATCTGATGATTCGGTTGGTAGCACATTTTTATTCTTATTTTTACTTATTTTCTGCGCTTCAGGCAATATGATTTGCGTGATTCTTTCTTTTAACAATTCAAAAGGAAAAGTATCGTGTTCATGCCACAATGGTAATATTAATAGTGTTTGATCATTATCAGAAAGCTCTATATAAATCTCTTGCTTTTCTAACCATTCTTGTACATGATAACCAGAATACCCTGGATATTGTACTGTGATTTTAAGTGCATCATCCATCTCATTTACCACGAAACCTCGTTGTCTCAATTCATTAATCACGATGTCACGTTTTTCAAAAAATGTACTTGCTTCATAATTTTGATAAAAACCTTGCGCTCTTTCGAGACCTGCCATCAAAAGGTATGATGGACTAGAGGACTGGAAATAAGTCAGATATTGTCTGACTTGATTATAATAAGGTGCATCTTTATGTATAAAAATAACTGAACTCATAGTAAATGCTGGCAATGTTTTATGATAAGACTGTACAACATAATCGGCACCATATTCTAGAGAAGATTCTGGAAATCTTTTTATTCCAAAATGTGCGCCATGTGCTTCATCTACTAAAACAGGTATTTGATGTGCATGACTTTCTTGAATAAATCGTTGAACATCAAAAGTTTCTCCATAATAGTTAGGATATGTAATGATAGAAAGCAGTTGTTGATTCATCATTTGACTCGTCTTTGATATTTCAGGGCCTAAGTATTGATTTGTTAGTTTGCTTACATTCATAGGCATGATTTGAGCTTTTTGTTGAGCTAAATCTAAACCATGAAATACAGATTTATGAACATTACGGCTGATCAGCATAGGCTCAGTTGATTGTGCTGCCGCTTGAATTACCGACAAAATACCGGAAGTCGTCCCATTCACTAAATAAAAAGCCTCATAATCTGGATGTTTAGCTAATTGTTTCATGCTTTCTTCTAACACTTCTTCAGGATGGTGCAAATCATCAAAATCTGTTATTTCCGTAATATCCATCGCTAACTCTATCTCTTTCAAGTCTCCAATTGTCATATTTTTATGTCCAGGCACGTGAAAAGAAATAGGGGTTTTATCTAGAAATGTTTTTAATTTATCATTTAATGGTAGATTCATTGGTTTCGCAACCTTTTCTAAAATATTACTTCTATTTTAACATAAACACTTAGTTAAAAAAGGATAAAAAAAAGAGACCCACACGGGTCTCATAATTGCCTGGCAACGTCCTACTCTTGCGGAACGTAAGTCCGACTACCATCGGCGCTAAAGAGCTTAACTACTGTGTTCGGCATGGGAACAGGTGTGACCTCTTTGCCATTGTCACCAGACAATAGAATGATTATACATTCAAAACTAGATAGTAAGTAATTATCAATTCAACCAATCAAAACTTGAAATTGGATTAAGTCTTCGATCGATTAGTATTCGTCAGCTCCACATATCGCTATGCTTCCACCCCGAACCTATTAACCTCATCATCTTTGAAGGATCTTATAACCGAAGTTGGGAAGTCTCATCTTGAGGGGGGCTTCATGCTTAGATGCTTTCAGCACTTATCCCGTCCATACATAGCTACCCAGCTATGCCGTTGGCACGACAACTGGTACACCAGAGGTATGTCCATCCCGGTCCTCTCGTACTAAGGACAGCTCCTCTCAAACTTCCTGCGCCCACGACGGATAGGGACCGAACTGTCTCACGACGTTCTGAACCCAGCTCGCGTACCGCTTTAATGGGCGAACAGCCCAACCCTTGGGACCGACTACAGCCCCAGGATGCGATGAGCCGACATCGAGGTGCCAAACCTCCCCGTCGATGTGAACTCTTGGGGGAGATAAGCCTGTTATCCCCGGGGTAGCTTTTATCCGTTGAGCGATGGCCCTTCCATGCGGAACCACCGGATCACTAAGTCCGTCTTTCGACCCTGCTCGACTTGTAAGTCTCGCAGTCAAGCTCCCTTATGCCTTTACACTCTATGAATGATTTCCAACCATTCTGAGGGAACCTTTGAGCGCCTCCGTTACACTTTAGGAGGCGACCGCCCCAGTCAAACTGCCCGCCTGACACTGTCTCCCGCCATGATAAATGGCGCGGGTTAGAAATCCAACACAGCTAGGGTAGTATCCCACCAACGCCTCCACGTAAGCTGGCGCTCACGTTTCTAAGGCTCCTACCTATCCTGTACAAGCTGTGCCGAATTTCAATATCAGGCTACAGTAAAGCTCCACGGGGTCTTTCCGTCCTGTCGCGGGTAACCTGCATCTTCACAGGTACTATGATTTCACCGAGTCTCTCGTTGAGACAGTGCCCAAATCGTTACGCCTTTCGTGCGGGTCGGAACTTACCCGACAAGGAATTTCGCTACCTTAGGACCGTTATAGTTACGGCCGCCGTTTACTGGGGCTTCGATTCGTAGCTTCGCAGAAGCTAACCACTCCTCTTAACCTTCCAGCACCGGGCAGGCGTCAGCCCCTATACATCACCTTACGGTTTAGCAGAGACCTGTGTTTTTGATAAACAGTCGCTTGGGCCTATTCACTGCGGCTCTTCAGAGCGTGAACCCTAAAGAGCACCCCTTCTCCCGAAGTTACGGGGTCATTTTGCCGAGTTCCTTAACGAGAGTTCTCTCGCTCACCTTAGAATTCTCATCTTGACTACCTGTGTCGGTTTGCGGTACGGGCGCCAAATCACTAGCTAGAGGCTTTTCTCGACAGTGTGAAATCAACGACTCGAGGAAAACATGTTTCCTCTCCCCATCACAGCTTGACCTTGAGAATAGCGGATTTGCCTACTATTCAGTCTCACTGCTTGGACGTGCACTCCAACAGCACGCTTCGCCTATCCTACTGTGTCCCCCCATCGCTTAAAACGATCCTTGGCGGTACAGGAATATCAACCTGTTATCCATCGCCTACGCCTGTCGGCCTCGGCTTAGGACCCGACTAACCCAGAGCGGACGAGCCTTCCTCTGGAAACCTTAGTCAATCGGTGGATGGGATTCTCACCCATCTTTCGCTACTCACACCGGCATTCTCACTTCTAAGCGCTCCACATGTCCTTGCGATCATGCTTCGACGCCCTTAGAACGCTCTCCTACCACTGTCCGAAGGACAGTCCACAGCTTCGGTAATATGTTTAGCCCCGGTACATTTTCGGCGCAGTGTCACTCGACTAGTGAGCTATTACGCACTCTTTAAATGATGGCTGCTTCTAAGCCAACATCCTAGTTGTCTGGGCAATACCACATCCTTTGCCACTTAACATATATTTTGGGACCTTAGCTGGTGGTCTGGGCTGTTTCCCTTTCGAACATGGACCTTATCACCCACGTTCTGACTCCCAAGTTAAATTGATTGGCATTCGGAGTTTGTCTGAATTCGGTAACCCGAGAAGGGCCCCTCGTCCAAACAGTGCTCTACCTCCAACAATCATCACTTGAGGCTAGCCCTAAAGCTATTTCGGAGAGAACCAGCTATCTCCAGGTTCGATTGGAATTTCTCCGCTACCCTCAGTTCATCCGCTCACTTTTCAACGTAAGTCGGTTCGGTCCTCCATTCAGTGTTACCTGAACTTCAACCTGACCAAGGGTAGATCACCTGGTTTCGGGTCTACGACCAAATACTCAACGCCCTATTCAGACTCGCTTTCGCTGCGGCTCCGCATTCGCTGCTTAACCTTGCATCAGATCGTAACTCGCCGGTTCATTCTACAAAAGGCACGCCATCACCCATTAACGGGCTCTGACTACTTGTAAGCACACGGTTTCAAGTTCTCTTTCACTCCCCTTCCGGGGTACTTTTCACCTTTCCCTCACGGTACTGGTTCACTATCGGTCACTAGAGAGTATTTAGCCTTGGGAGATGGTCCTCCCGGATTCCGACGGAATTCCACGTGCTCCGTCGTACTCAGGATCCACTCAGGAGAGAACCGACTTTCGACTACAGGACTTTTACCTTCTCTGGTCCAACTTTCCAGTACGGTTCGTCTAATCGATTCTTTTGTAACTCCATATAGAGTGTCCTACAACCCCAATGAGCAAGCTCATTGGTTTGGGCTCTTCCCGTTTCGCTCGCCGCTACTCAGGGAATCGAGTTTTCTTTCTCTTCCTGCGGGTACTAAGATGTTTCAGTTCTCCGCGTCTGCCTTCAGACATGCTATGTATTCACATGTCGATAACACAACATAACTTGTGCTGGGTTCCCCCATTCGGAAATCTCTGGATCAACGCTTACTTACAGCTACCCAAAGCATATCGTCGTTAGTAACGTCCTTCATCAGCTTCTAGTGCCAAGGCATCCACCGTGCGCCCTTAATAACTTAATCACGTTATTAATTATGTGAGTAATCTTCTTTGCCATCGGCAAATCGATTACTAGCGATTCATTTAAATGAATAAAGCTTTTAAAACTCTAATTCACTCGGTTTTGCTTGGTAAAATCTATTTATTACTTACTTATCTAGTTTTCAAGGTACAATCATGAATACTCGAATGAGCATTCAAAACTGAATACAATATGTCACGTTAATCCGTCAGTTTCTGTTGAAACTGTTCCGTATATATCCTTAGAAAGGAGGTGATCCAGCCGCACCTTCCGATACGGCTACCTTGTTACGACTTCACCCCAATCATTCGTCCCACCTTCGACGGCTAGCTCCTAAAAGGTTACTCCACCGGCTTCGGGTGTTACGAACTCTCGTGGTGTGACGGGCGGTGTGTACAAGACCCGGGAACGTATTCACCGTAGCATGCTGATCTACGATTACTAGCGATTCCAGCTTCATGTAGTCGAGTTGCAGACTACAATCCGAACTGAGAACAGCTTTATGGGATTTGCTTGACCTCGCGGTTTCGCTGCCCTTTGTACTGTCCATTGTAGCACGTGTGTAGCCCAAATCATAAGGGGCATGATGATTTGACGTCATCCCCACCTTCCTCCGGTTTGTCACCGGCAGTCAACTTAGAGTGCCCAACTTAATGCTGGCAACTAAGCTTAAGGGTTGCGCTCGTTGCGGGACTTAACCCAACATCTCACGACACGAGCTGACGACAACCATGCACCACCTGTCACTTTGTCCCCCGAAGGGGAAGACTCTATCTCTAGAGCGGTCAAAGGATGTCAAGATTTGGTAAGGTTCTTCGCGTTGCTTCGAATTAAACCACATGCTCCACCGCTTGTGCGGGTCCCCGTCAATTCCTTTGAGTTTCAGCCTTGCGGCCGTACTCCCCAGGCGGAGTGCTTAATGCGTTAGCTGCAGCACTAAGGGGCGGAAACCCCCTAACACTTAGCACTCATCGTTTACGGCGTGGACTACCAGGGTATCTAATCCTGTTTGATCCCCACGCTTTCGCACATCAGCGTCAGTTGCAGACCAGAAAGTCGCCTTCGCCACTGGTGTTCCTCCATATCTCTGCGCATTTCACCGCTACACATGGAATTCCACTTTCCTCTTCTGCACTCAAGTTTTCCAGTTTCCAATGACCCTCCACGGTTGAGCCGTGGGCTTTCACATCAGACTTAAAAAACCGCCTACGCGCGCTTTACGCCCAATAATTCCGGATAACGCTTGCCACCTACGTATTACCGCGGCTGCTGGCACGTAGTTAGCCGTGGCTTTCTGATTAGGTACCGTCAAGGTGCGCATAGTTACCTACGCACTTGTTCTTCCCTAATAACAGAGTTTTACGATCCGAAGACCTTCATCACTCACGCGGCGTTGCTCCGTCAGGCTTTCGCCCATTGCGGAAGATTCCCTACTGCTGCCTCCCGTAGGAGTCTGGACCGTGTCTCAGTTCCAGTGTGACCGATCACCCTCTCAGGTCGGCTACGTATCGTTGCCTTGGTAAGCCGTTACCTTACCAACTAGCTAATACGGCGCGGGTCCATCTATAAGTGACAGCAAAACCGTCTTTCATTGCAGAACCATGCGGTTCTGCATATTATCCGGCATTAGCCCCGGTTTCCCGGAGTTATTCCAGTCTTATAGGTAGGTTACCCACGTGTTACTCACCCGTCCGCCGCTAACGTCAGAGGAGCAAGCTCCTCGTCTGTTCGCTCGACTTGCATGTATTAGGCACGCCGCCAGCGTTCATCCTGAGCCAGGATCAAACTCTCCATAAAAGTTATGATTTGTTTGACTAGCTCATAAAAACTAATTTGTTTTAAAACGTCCTAAGACGTTTGTTAATTTGGAATTAACGTTGACATATTGTCATTCAGTTTTCAATGTTCATTTTTTCTGACTCACAAGAGTTAATTATACTCTCTTTTGAAAGAGAAGTCAACACTTTTTTAAAAGTTTTTTAAAATTAATTTTGTGAAGATTTGTTAAAAATTTGTTTTGTTCTTTCAACAGTTACTAACTATACAGGGTTTTATACCTTTTTGCAACCCTTAAAAATTACACTTTTACAGCTCGGAAGCCTTGATACGCTTGAATTTCCGTACTTTTAGAACACTTATTGAATCAATGTTCGCTTTAACGCATTAATGTGAGCGCATTCAGTTATAATACCCTCTTTCACGTCATTAAAAACCAAACTTTATTTTTTCTAAAAAACTTAAAAAAAATAACAGCATCCTGTGAAACTGCTTGTTTCACAGGATGCTGTTATTGAATTCTACATTTCTGTTCTGCCTTCTATAGCACGAGATAACGTTACTTCATCCGCATATTCCAAATCTCCGCCGACTGATAAACCTTGTGCTAAACGCGTTACTTTAATTCCTATAGGTTTAACCAATCTGGAAATGTACATCGCAGTAGATTCACCTTCTAAGTTAGGATTCATTGCTAGAATTAATTCTTTAACCTCTTCATCTTTTAAACGTTCAATTAAAGAAGGAATATTGATATCCTCAGGACCAATACCATCCATTGGAGAAATAGCACCATGTAATACATGATACAAACCTTTATACTCTCTCATTTTTTCCATAGCAATTACATCTTTATCATCTTCTACTACGCAAATCACTGAGCGATCACGTTGTTTGTCATTACAAATGTAACAAGGGTCTTCTTCAGTTATATGTCCACAGACACTGCAATATGTGAGTTCACGTTTTACATCTACTAATGCCTTTGCAAATTGGACAACGTCGTCTTCCTTCATATCTAATACATGAAAAGCCAGACGTTGCGCCGTTTTCGGCCCAATGCCTGGCAATTTCATGAAACTATCAATTAGTTTCGAAATCGGTTCTGGATAATGCATCAGTTATCACATTCCAGGAATGTTCAAGCCTTTAGTGTGTTTGCCTAAACGTTCTGATGTTAATTCATCTGCTTTATTCATTGCTTCGTTTGTTGCAGCTAACACTAAGTCTTGAAGCATTTCAACATCATCTGGGTCGACCGCTTCTTCATCAATCACTACATCTACAACTTCCTTATGGCCAGTTACGACAACTTTAACCATACCGCCGCCTGCTGAACCTTCAACTTTTTCGTCTTTTAATTTTTCTTGCTCTTCAGCCATTTTCTTTTGCATTTTTTGCATTTGTTTCATCATTTGTTGCATATTTCCGCCACCGCGCATAATATATATCCTCCTTGATTTTCTAAGTTTGTTTAGTTTTGAGTTAATGTCTGCTGACATAGTGAATATTGATTATTTCAATAAACGTTTTCCTATAATTAGCTTTTACTTATTATTATATAGAAGAAACACGTCTCACTTTTCTCTATACCAGTATTGATATAGTGAATTATAACATATCCACGTCCCGTCTTTCGACAATATTAATCTTCATCAGTGATATGAACTGTATCTTCTCCAAACATGTCTTTTGCCTTTTGTACGATATCGACTTCTTGTTGTTCTGGTTCGTTCGCACTTTCTTGCGAAGCATTATTCGCTCCACCCTTTTTTCGATTTTGAATATATTCAGAACGCACTTGCAGCCATTGATCTGCTGGCACACCCACAACTGATACATTTTTATTAATAATACTACGTACAACTTCTTCTAAATTACTACGTTTCTCATCATCATCATTTACAATTTCACAATGGATTTCCGCTTCAAATTGTACCAATACACTTTTCTCGCTTGCAGCTACCGGTATAGAGTTCTGCAATAAACTTACCAAGGCTTTTTGGTTATGATTTTTAGCATGATCAATAACTTCTTGCCAATGATCTTTTAAAAGCTTGATATCTTCTTTATTCGCACTATCCAACACCTTAGCAATTTGTGTCATTGAATATGAATTCTTGCTTCTTCGACGTCCACGTGAATTGCTTTTTTGTTTAGGTGGTGTGTTCGTTGACGTTACGCCTTGTTGTTTTAATGCATTCAATTCTTGTTCCAAGTGCTCTAAACGCTGAAGCAATGCACTACTTACATCATTATTCTGCTGAGCAGGTTGTGGTGCACTAGGTGCTTGATGTGCATTTGCAGAATGCATATCAGGATTAGCAACAGGTGCGTCTCCTTCTTTAATCAACTCAGCCATTTTGACAAGCAACACTTCAAAATGAACATTTTGATTTACACTGAAACGAACCGAGACTAATGTATCATTTATTAAATCAATCATTTTATAAAGTGTATCTAAATCAAATGCCATCAACGCATCATATTCTGTTTCTCTTTGTGCTGTCTTATTCATAATCGTATCACGTACAAAATAGATTAAATCATTGATTAAGCGATTTACTTCTTTACCTTCAGCGATAAATTGATGATAACGCGCAAATGCATCTTTAACTTGTCCATTTGCAACATCATTTAATAACGCATTTAACGAAGCTTCATCTACACTGCCTGTCACATTTAATGCATCTTGCAGTGTTAAATGTTCATCACCAAATGCGATGGCTTGGTCCATAATACTCAATGCATCGCGCATACCGCCTTCAGAAGCTTTTGCTATAAAAGCAATGGCTTCATCATCATATTCAATATGTTGCGATTCTGCTACATAACGCAGACGTTCAATAATTTGGTCCAAACCTATTGCTTTAAAATCAAAACGTTGCGCTCTAGAAATAATCGTAGGCGGAATCTTATGCGGTTCTGTAGTTGCTAGAATAAAAATAGCATGTGCCGGCGGTTCTTCTAATGTTTTCAACAAAGCATTGAATGCACCTGTTGTGAGCATATGAACCTCATCTATAATATAGACTTTATATTTTGATTGCGATGGTGCGTATTTTACCTTATCACGAATATTACGAATCTCATCAACACCATTGTTACTTGCGGCGTCAATTTCGATTACATCTGAATTAGATCCTTGAGTGATACTTTTACAAATATCACATTCATTACACGGTTCTCCGTCTACACTATTTGGACAATTGATGGCTTTCGCAAAAACCTTTGCTATACTCGTCTTCCCAGTACCTCTTGGACCGCTGAAGATATATGCATGTGATTGCTTGCCCTTTGCAATAGCATTTCGGAGCGTCTTAGTTACATGCTCTTGACCGACTACGTCATCAAAACTCTGTGGTCGATACATTCTATATAAAGCTTGATAGTTCAATTACTTTCGCACCTCCGAATACAAATCATCATTATTATAGCATGCAGAACCAGCTCAACGCGATGATACAATTTGCATCATTATATATTTTCTAAAACTAATTTACCTTGCGGACAAGCATCTAAGCTGTCCCATAAGAGAAAAATACTGAACTGATCAATATCTTCATCATCCGGTACTTCTACTGAGTAATTTGAAAGCGGCACAAATCCTAACGAACGAAAATACTCCGGTTCGCCTTCAACAATGATTTCATTATAACCTGCCTCTTTGGCTCTGCTTTCAACTGCTTCTACCAATGCTTTTCCTATACCATATTCTCTATAATCTTCTTTTACAGAAAGTGATTTAATCATTAAAGGACGTTGTAAATCTTCTCCGTTAATAATCATCTCTTCCATTAATAAAATATGACCCACAATTTCGTCTTCATCTGTACGTGCAATCATTTCAAAATCAGGATTATAATTCGGTATACGTCTTAGTCTGCGAAGGCTGTCTTCATAATATTCCCCTTCAAATAACCCTTCGCTGTCTTTTTTATTTTTTAAATGCGCAATAATCGCATAATCGTTCTCTGTCACAGTTCCTAGTAAGATTTGCATAAAATCCCCTCCATTGAATTGGGCAAAGTATTAGATTCATTATAACGTAAAACTTCTTGTTCTCTTATCATTTAGGATAGCGTCTTGAAAATTATCAGGAAAAATATTAGGATAATATAGTTACTAAATGTAAATTTTGTAAATATATTATTAAAAATGTGGTAAGATATTGAGTAATCAGTATTATGAACTTGTATTTATATTAGATGATAAATCAGCTAAGGGAGGCGTTATGAATGGTTATCAAAAATAAATCATATACTATTTTGGGGATAGTATTTATGGTGTTGTGCTTAGCTAGCTTTGCCACAATGCATAATATCTGGATGATTATTCCAGGATTTGTATGCGGTGTACTTTTCTTAGCTTTCGGTCTACATTTCAAAGATAGAACAGAATTACAAAAAAGTAGATTACACAAAAAAGAATTACAAAGTGAGTAAAAAAATGCGGTATGTCTCATAAAGGCACACCGCATTTTTTTAATTAATATTCCATTGTTTTATGTTTACGTCCATGTAATAGGTAGTATAAACCAATGACAAGAACTAATAATACAGCCATTGCAAAGTAAAGATTACGATAACCGAAACTGCCGATTACTATTCCAAGCAAAGTCGGACCAGCCCCAGCACCTAAATCTGCAAAAATATAGAAAGTTGAAGTTGCAAGACCGATTTTTTCTGGTGGTGAAGCTTGAATAGCAATTGTTTGGAATGATGGAATCAGTGTTCCATAACCAATACCGATAAAGATAGCTGAAATAAGCAATAACCAACTGCTATGTGCTACACCAAGCAATACTAATCCAAGTATAAAGGCGATTAAAACCGGATAAACTACTTTATTGGCACCATAGTTATCAAATACTTTTCCTGTTATAGGACGAACTACAAAAGTACTAACTGCATACACTACAAAGAAGAAACTTGCTGCACTTGCAAGACCGATGTGAGCCGCATAAGAATCCAAGAATGCAAGCACACTAGAATATGCAATACCTACAAAAACAATAACTATAGAAATCGGTACTGCTTGTTTTTGGAAAAGTTGTGCCAATCCTTTGGGTTTTGCTGCTTCTACTTTTTCTTCTTTTTCTTTGTTCAATGAAGGTTGCTTAATATTAGAAATGAACAGCGCAAGAACAGCTGAAAGTAAGATACAAATCAAACAAACTACAAAGTTGCTTTGGAAGTTCAATTTCTGATTAATTAAAATACCTAAGAACGGACCGATTGCTGAAGCAACTGTAGTACTAAGCGCATAATAACCAATGCCTTCGCCTTTACGGTCTTCAGGAACAATAGTAGATGAATACGTACCTGTAGTCGTTGATGACATACCGAATGCCAAACCGTGAATCAATCGTACAATCATGAGTACTAATAGACTATGGATTAAGAAATAGAGTCCGATTGCTATAAATGAGAAAACCAGACCGAAGAACAGTGTTTTCTTCAGATTGAGTTGATCAATATATTTCCCAGTAAATAAACGGCCGAACAACATGCCAATGATGAAAATTCCTGCTGCGAGGCCGCCCATTGCTTCATTCGCATGGAAAGTATCTATCGTAAAAGTCGTTACTGTTACGATTAATGCGTAATGAATAATATACATAAGGAAGTTGATCACTGTAATGAAAATGAAGTCTTTCGTCCATAAATTGCGATACATAAATTTCGCACTCCCTTTAACAATTTCTATAAATTCAATATATCTAGTATATTGATAAATAATACTAATGTATAATGGATATTATTAATGAATACATAAGTTATACTTATGTAATGAGAGGATTAATCTATTGAACTTTATTCAACTTCACCATATAAAAACCATTCATGAAACTGGCTCTATTACTAAAGCAGCTCATATTCTGCACATTACACAATCTGCACTCAGCCAATCAATTTTAAATTTAGAGACAGAGTTAAACATCCAATTATTCAAACGCCAAAAAAGCGGCACAACTTTAACCGAACAAGGCCATCAAATTTTTCCAATTATGATGGACCTAATCGACCAAGAATCTTTACTATATGACAAAATTCAATCATTAAATGCTGAAATGGAAGGTTCATTGTCCATTGCAACCATCCCTAGTTTATTTATGACAATTGTTCCAAGTGTATTGTCATCCTTTAAAAAGGACAACCCGAATATCGATGTCCAAATTATAGAAGCAGAAAATAACGAAATTAAACAACTCGTTTCAAGCGGCGAAGTAGATATCGGTTTATATACTATCTTAAATGAAGACGACTTAGATGTAACAGGTGCACAATATACACCATTGTTTTCTAGTGCATTTACAGCGATTGTACCTAAAGATTCTAAACTCGCTTATTTAAAAAACTTATCTTTAGAAGATATCAAAGCTTTTCCTTTTATATTGTATGATCGTAATTTTTATAAAAAGAATATCCAGAAATTCGAAGCTGCTAATGGCCCTATTAATCTGCTATTCTCTACAGATAATGTGGGTGTATTATTCAATTCTGTTGCTGAAGGACTTGGAATCAGTATTTTATCTGACTTAATGGTACAAAATACTCCCTTTTACCAACGCAGTATGATAAAAACCGTACCGATTGGCGCACCTTTCAATCAAATGATTGAATTTGGTGTGCTTCACATGAAACACTCCGATAAAGAAAAATTGATTGGGGAATTTAAGAACTATCTTGCAGAAGCTGCAGACAAATTAGTGTAAGTATCCTGACCTTGCAGTTGTTTCTTAAAGAGTCTATCAACTTTTAGTATATAAAGGAAAAACAGGAAATTGAAGGTTGCGCTCCCTCAATTTCCTGTTTGTTTTTATGTATTAAAATGAATATAAAAATACCGCACAACTTTGCTTCGAATGTGTATCATGAACGTTACCAAAGTCGACAGCTAAATCTCGGCTACCCTACGGCACATATGAGAATCCACTTAATGCTGCTTCCGTCAGGACCTGACATGATTCATGGGTTCATATTGCATAGGACCGAAATCTTCAAACACCTCGTGCTTTGGGCAGACTTCACAAGTACACACCCTAGGCAAAGTATTCAGTCTCGCATAAGCGGATTTCGAGAATAGGGAACCGCTACCTCCCCACCTAGCACGGCAAGATATATCATACTATATTTAAAGGTCGTAATGCAAGCTTTAACAATTTGTAAATTTCTTGAAGTTTAAGTTCTTTCAATTAAAAAGAAAATTTGAAGATTCAACCGACATTTAAGATTTTCCATGGACAATTTTTTGGTAAGCATATTTAGAATAAATAAACGGAGCTGCCCCACCCACTAACGCAAATACAAGTAATGCTGTTACACTATTAATTACTTGCAACAACGCCAAAACAAGCAAGACAAAGCCTGTCGCAATAAATAACCGTGAAACAAACCGATGTGTTCTTTTCCACACCGCTTCATTTGCGCTTGTCCACTGATTACGAATACCAATATTCTTAGAATTTACCGGAATAATTTGCAAGTAATTACCCCACAAAATTAATAAGAAACTAAGGATTAATATCCCAATAAAATTATTTATAATATTATATCCCTGCGCATGAAAAATCATTAATAAACTTATAAGGTATATAAAACTTTGTGCCATAGGATTCCAAAAAGCCGTATTAAAACTGACATTTCCTAATTTCTTATGTTGCTTATCACGTTGGGCTTTTCTTTTGATTACAATATAACTCACTATCATAACCAACATTATTACAATAGGTGCAGTAACCTTATTCAGATATAAATCCAATTGATTCTGATTATCGTAATGCAACGGTATTGTCCAAGGTAGAAATGGAATAAAAACTACCCAAGTAATCGCTGTTAACACTATGGCAACTATACTAAAACGGTCAAACTTTTTTGTTCCAACTTCAACTTCTGACATTTCAAACCCCTTCCTAATCTTGTTTAAACTGAACAATCCATTTAATCACTTCTTCAAAAACAGATAAATTCAAGTGATAATACAAATATTTTCCTTTTCGCTCCGAGTAAATTAAATCATTCAATCTAAGTATTTTAAGATGCTGAGAAACACTCGCTTGACTCATATCGAAATGTTCAGCAATTTCGCTAGCTGTTAATTTCTGTTCCTTCAACATCTCTAAAATAGATCTCCTAGTCGAATCTGACAGTGCTTTGAAGATATCTTTCATTAAATTTCCTGCCTTCATTTAATCATTTAAGAATATACTTAAATGTTAGCAGTGAAAAATTATGATGTCAAAGTTAATAAGCAATCACATTTCCAAAAGAAAAAAAGACCAACTCATGAATCTTTCCACATGAGTTAGCCTTTCACCTTATCTTCTTGAAAAATCTATAAACCTGAAGTCTGTCGCAATGTGTTTCGCAACATTATATTGAAACTTTGTCATATCTCTTAAATGTACAACACCTCGAACAGTAGCGGTATAAGGCGGGTTAATAGTTCCGAAAGCTGCATACTCTTGTTCTGTAAATGGTTCAAAAGTAATGGCTTTACGTGAGTAACTGATATCTAAACCTAATTCTTGTTCAATATAATCATATAAAGAATCAGACACAATATCCTCGGTTAAATTCGGAACAACGGTTTCTACCAAATAATCTTCATCAATGATTTTTACACGTCCATCCGCTTTACGATAACGTATTAAATGCCATAGCTTATCTTCACTCTTCAGATTTAATGCTTCTTTTACTTTAGGGACTGCTCCAGCATTTTCTTTTGCTAAAAGCTTCACTTCTGTTTCCAATTCAACCCCTAATCTTTCTTGCACTTCTTTAAAGCTGGTTAATTTTGAAAAAGGAAATTCTGTAACACCTTGATAAATTACAATAGAACCTTTTCCTCTTATTTTCTGGATCATACCTTCACCGACAAGCAAATTGAGCGCACGGCGTACTGTTTCACGTGAAGCTTTGTAAGTCGCTACCAAGTCATTTTCAGATGGCAGTTGTTCCCCATATCCAATTTCTTCATTTAAAATATTTGCTTTTAAATCATCATATATTTTAGTGAACTTTTTAGGTTTTGTTATCATTGTATCCACTCAATTCCTTACTTAAATTACTGTTCGATGACAATTGCCCCATAGCCTTCGATTTCTCCATTATTGATAGTACCTCGTTCTAGAATGACTTCGCCATCTGTATCTAAATCTTCTGGTACCATCACCGCTTCTTTACTGAAGTTAGCTATGACTAACCATTTTTTACCTTCATAACTGCGTTGGTATATCATTAAATTAGGGTCATCCATATATAGCGGCAAAATATCACCATAGGTAATAATATCATGTTCATGACGCAATCGAATTAATTCACGATATGTTTGTAAAATTGAATGTTCATTCTCAACTTCATCTTCTACATTGATATGTTGATAATTACTTGGGATATCAATCCAAGGTGTGCCGCTTGTAAACCCAGCATTTTCACCTGCTGTCCATTGCATAGGTGTACGAGAGTTGTCACGAGATTTCTGGTCTAAAATCTGCATAATTTCTTTATCCGCATAACCTTGTGCTTTCAAATTATCATAAGCATTCAATGATTCTACATCTCGATATTGATTGATGCTTGTGAAGTGCGGATTAGTCATACCTATTTCCTCACCTTGATAAATATAAGGTGTGCCTTGCAGTAAGTGTAAAGCTACTGCTAACATTTTTGCACTCTTTTGACGTAATGCTTCTGTTGAGTCATCTCCAAAACGAGATACAACACGAGGCTGATCATGATTACACCAGAAAATCGCATTCCAACCATTACCATCATGAATACCAATCTGCCATTCCATCAAAATGCGTTTTAATTCAATAAAATCAAAATCCGCATATGTCCATTTTTCACCATCTGCATAATCAACTTTTAAATGATGGAAATTGAACACACTACTCAATTCTTCACGTTCTGGATTTGTATATTTAATACAATTGTCAATCGTTGTAGAAGACATTTCACCGACTGTCATCAAATCTTTATTACCAAAAGTATTGCGGTTCATTTCATGAATAAATTCATGAACACGTGGTCCATCTGTGTAAAATTCTTTGCCGATTTTATCAGAATCACGAAATTCTCCTTTTGAAATAAGGTTGATGACATCAAAACGAAAACCATCTACACCAAAGTCAATCCAATAATTAATCATGTCGTAAAGTGCTTCTCTTACTTTAGGATTTTCCCAATTTAAATCTGCTTGCGTCACATCAAAAAGATGCAAATAATACTCATCGCTTTTTTCATCATACTTCCATGCATTGCCACCGAATTTCGATTCCCAATTTGTAGGTGGTACACCTTCTTTTGCTGATTTACGGAAAAAGTAATAATCACGATAAGGATTATCTGGCTCAGAAATAGCTGCTTTAAACCACTCATGTTCTGTTGATGTGTGATTGATAACAATATCCATCATCACTTTCAAATTATGCTGATGCGCTTCATCTAAAAGTTGCTTCAATTCTTCTTTCGTACCAAAATCTTCATTAATACTCAAATAATCACTGATATCATATCCATTATCATTCATAGGAGATTGATATACAGGTGTTAACCAAAGATAGCCCACACCTAGATATTCAAGATAATCCATTTTCTCAATAATTCCATTTAAGTCTCCTACTCCATTACCTGTTGTATCGTTAAATGACTTTGGATAGATTTGATAAACTACCGATTTTCTCCAATCATTTTGTTGCATAGTATGACCACCTTTTCTTCTCTCTTTATAAAAAAACAGAACATCTGAAAAATGATGTTCTGTTTTACAATCTTTTCAAAATCATTTGGCCTACGCTCAAATGTACTTTTATTTCTACTTTAACGTTTTTATTACTTAATCGACCATTTCTTTTGCTTTGTTTTTAGCGAACTTAGAAAAGATAACCGTTAAGACAGCTGGCACGATAACCGCAATGATTGTACAAATTGCATATACCATCCAATATTCTTTCTGGATAGAAATGATAGCCGGCACACCGCCAACGCCTACATTTCCTAGTACTTTACTTGCACCGATTATACTTCCTAAAACACATGATGTAAGAATCGCTGCAACAAATGGATATTTCAATGGGATATTTACCCCAAACATAGCCGGTTCAGTTACACCAAGTAAGCCTGAAATACCTGAAGTTAATGCTAAGCCTTCTTCTTTTGCCATTTTACGACGTTTATATACGAACCATGCACCAAACGCTGCTGAACCTTGGCAAATATTTGAAATTGCTAGGATTGGCCATAAGTAAGTTCCTTTTAAGCTGCTTCCCATTAATTGGAAGTCTACTGCTAAGAACATGTGATGTAAACCAGTGATTACTAATGGAGCATAGAACAATCCGTAGATTGCGCCACCTAACCAGCCTGCGCGGTTGAATAAGAATGTTACTACATCAGTAATACCTGTACCGATCCATAATGCAATCGGTCCAATGACTAAGAATGCTAAGAAGCCTGTTACTAATAATGCAATCGGTCCTCCAACCAGCATTTTGATTGAATCATGAACCACTTTATTTAAGCCCTTCTCAATCTGGGCAAGTACATATGAAGCTAATAATACAGGTAAAACTTGTCCTAAATAGTTCAATTGTTTAATATCTAGTCCAAAAATATGCCAAACCGGAATTTTTGATCCTTGGTTTAAGTCATATTGCGAAACAAGTTGCGGATGCATTAATACAAGCCCTAATACCAAACCAAGTACTGGGTTCCCTCCAAATACGCGCATACTACTCCAACCAATCAAAGCTGGCAAGAAGATGAATGCTGTTGTCGCAATAACATTCACAATATCTGCAAAGTCATGAATCTGCGGGAATTGTTCAGTTAAAGGTTTCGGTCCGAACAAATCTTTCATTGTTAACAGGTTATAGATACCCATTAACAAACCGGCTGTTACGATGGCTGGCAAGATAGGAATAAAAATATCTCCGAGTAATTTAACCAAACGTTGGATTGGATTACCTTTTTTCGCAGCAGCTGCTTTTACATCATCTTTTGAAGCACCTTCTTTGCCAATATCATCCATGAATTTTTTATATACTTCATCGACTGTCCCAGGGCCGATAACAATTTGATATTGGTTATCCGCTTTGAATTGTCCTTTAACAAGCGGATTGTCATTTAATTTATCCTTATTTACTTTATCGTCATCTTTTAATACTAAGCGTAATCGCGTCACACAGTGTGTTGCCGTTTCTACGTTTTCCGCGCCACCGATTGCCTCCACAATCTGTTTAACGTCTTTATCTTTAACAGCCATCCGACTCACTCCCTTTGTTTTATGTTTGAATCTATTGTACTTGTCTAGACAAGTTATGTAAAGGCTTTCAACGAAAAATAAAAATTGCTCATTCAAAAAAATTCTGCTTTAACCTAAAAAAAGTGATGGGATTAGCCTTTCCCATCACTTCACACCTTATTATTTTTCTAATTTTTTTCGTTCAATAATTTGGACAAGATTACCGCAAGTATCATCAAAAATTGCGAATTTCACACCACTACCGTAATCCATAGGCGCCATTGTAAAACCTACCCCTTGCTCTTTCAATCTTTGGTACTCTGCTTGTACATCCTCTACATCAAACATCGTACATGGAATACCTTCTTCTTTTAAGCCTTCTTGATATGCTTTGGCTACTGGATGATTATTAGGTTCCAATAATAATTCTGTCCCGTCCGGGTTTTCTGGAGAAACAACCGTTATCCATCTATATTCGCCAGCAGGTTCGTCTGCTTTCTTTTGAAAACCTAGTATTTCAGTATAAAACTTTAACGCTTGATCTTGATTGTCTACAAAGATACTTGCTACTTTAATTTCCATGGGAATACCCTCCATTATGTAATAGTTGTTTAATTCCTTATTTCGAACTATGGTAAACCTTCATATGAAATACCTCTATTAAATTGAACAACCATTATTTCAGTTATTAAAATACAAATTAAAAAGGCAAGCACTCAATACGAAAATTGAATGATTGCCTTTTTATATCTATTAGTCTTGGATTTCATTTATAATGGCGGAGGAAGAGGGATTCGAACCCCCGCGAGCCGTTAAGCCCCTGTCGGTTTTCAAGACCGATCCCTTCAGCCGGACTTGGGTATTCCTCCAATAAGCACAATAAACATCATATTATACCCCCTTATAAATGTCAATAAATTTTACAAGAAAATTTTACACAATTCATATTGACAATTTCATATTGCATTAAAATAGAGGGGTGTCTGCCCCCTCTATTAGTGTTTTTTATTAACTTAAAACAAGCTGTTTTTGCAAATATCTGTGAACAGATTTTGCTACGCCTCGACCTTCTTTAATTGCCCACACAACTAAACTTTGTCCGCGACGGGCATCACCTGCTGTAAAAATGTGAGGCTGATTCGTCGTATAATCAACTTCATTTGCTACAATTTTATTTTGTTCAGTCGGCAAATCAAAGGTATTCGGCACAGTATTTTCAGTACCTATAAACCCAATTGCCAGTAATATTAAATCAGCTGGCCAGTGTTTTTCAGTATCATCAATTTTAGTACTGCCATCTGGAATTTTTCTCAATGTTTGCGTATAAACACCTCGAACATTGCCAATGCGATCTACATCATAACGCATCGTTTGCGCGCCATAAGCACGTGGTTCAAAACCAAAGCGCTCTTCCGCTTCTTTATGCGCATAATCCATTTTAAATACAGGCATAGACAATGGCCAATACGGATTACCTTCAATTTCATAACGTTCAGGCAGCTTTGTACGATAATTGAACTGTACAACAGTTTTGCAATTTTCTCGCAATGCAGTTGCTACACAATCAGCCCCTGTATCACCAGAACCTATCACGATAACATTCTTACCTTCTGCACAAATCTCTGCATCTTCCGGTTTCAATTCTCCATTCGCGATTTGTGTTTGTTCTGTTAAATAATCCATTGCAAAGTGGATACCATATCCCATGCGTCCTTCTAACGGAAGGTCTCTTGCTTGTTGTGAACCGGTACAAACGATGATGGCATCATATTCAGATTCAAGCGCCTCTTTTGAGATATCTTTTCCAATCTCTGTATTTGTAACAAAACGGATGCCCGCTTCTTCCATCAATCGAATACGTCGTCGGACCACTTCTTTATCCAATTTCATATTAGGAATGCCGTACATTAATAATCCGCCTGCTTCACGTGCCCGTTCATAAACGGTCACCTCATACCCCTTTGCATTCAATTCATCAGCTGCCGTTAAACCTGCTGGACCGCTGCCGACAATCGCAACACGTTGTGCTATGCGTTGTGAAGGAACACGCGGTTCTACCCATCCATTTTCAAATGCTTCGTCTATTATAGTACGCTCAATACCTTTAATGGCCACTGGATCTCGATTGATATTCATCACACAAGATTGTTCGCAAGGTGCTGGACAAACACTTCCTGTAAAATCAGGGAAGTTATTTGTTTCTGAAAGCCGCTCATACGCCGCTTTATAATCTTGATGATAAACAAGGTCATTCCATTCCGGTATATAATTTCCAATTGGACATCCTACTGTATCACGTTCAACCAGCTGTCCTGTTTGACAAAATGGAGTACCACAGTCCATACATCTCGCACCTTGCAGCGCAGCATCTTCTTTAGAGAAACATTGTTGGAATGCTACATGACTCGTTAAACGTTCTGCTAACGAAAGCTCAGGCAGTGCTTGTCTGTCATATTTCATAAAACCTTTAAATTCTCCCATTTAAAACACTCCTTCCTTTCCGTTAATAAACAGCTGAAAATGGTTCATCTGATGTCACTTCTGTACTTGAATCATAAAAAGCATTTAAAACTGCTTGCTCGCTATTTTCAGTTTGACGATGATGCAATTCAAGCTTATGCATCATTAATTTATAATCTTTAGGTATTACTTTCACTACATAATCAACAATATTATCAAAATCAGCTAAAATCGCTTTAGCTTTCTTACTTCCTGTATATGCCGCATGTTCTTCTAACATGTTTTTTAATGTTTCAAATTCTTCTGGATGCGATAACGCATCAAAATCTAACGTTTCTAATGCATGGTACGCTTTGAATTGTTCGACGTCATCAGGGAAAATATATGCGACACCGCCGCTCATACCTTGACCGAAGTTATCCCCAACATTACCTAAGACAACGACACGTCCCCCTGTCATGTATTCCAATCCGTGATTTCCAATACCTTCTACAACAGCATGAACTCCGCTGTTTCTGATACAAAATCGTTCGCCGGCATAACCGTTGATGAAAGCCTTACCGCTTGATGCACCATAGAAACATACATTTCCGGCAATAATATTTTCTTCTCGTTCTTCATTCGGTGCATTGATAATAATCTTACCGCCGGACAAACCTTTACCAACATAATCATTAGCATCGCCTGTATGATGGATAGTTAATCCAGATGGTGTGAATGCACCAATACTTTGACCAGCATGGCCAGTCGTTTCAACATAAATCGTATCTTCAGGTAAACCTTCCGCTCCATGTGCTTGAGTAATCAGACTACCGGCAGTTACACCAACATCACGCTGCTCATTGCACAAATTATAATGTCCTCTGAATTTAGTTCCAGAGAGAATAGAAGCCTCTGCATCTGGAATCAATTCTGCTGCATCAAAACCTTCTTCTAAATGATGCAACTGTTCAATTTCTTTAAATCGTGGGCCTTGCTCTTGATGCAATAGTGGTGCCACGTTGAGTGAACGCGCTTTTTCACTATGCACTTCTGATGAAGGTTCAAGTAAATCTGAACGTCCAATCAATTCATCCACTGTACGCAAACCAAGCTCAGCTAAGATTTCACGTAATTCATGCGCAATGAAATGCATGAAATTCACCACGTGATCCGCACGTCCTGTAAATAGGGCGCGCAAATCTTCATTTTGTGTCGCCACACCGACTGGACAAGTGTCTTTATGGCACACACGCATCATGACACAACCTAGTACAATTAACGGTGCTGTTGCAAAACCAAATTCTTCAGCGCCTAAAGCACATGCATAAGCAACATCATGTCCTGTTAAAAGTTTACCGTCTGTTTCTAACCTTACACGAGAACGCAAATTGTTCATCATAAGAGTTTGATGCGTTTCTGCTAGACCGATTTCCCAAGGCAGTCCAGCGTGTTGAATACTCGTTTTAGGTGAAGCACCAGTTCCGCCGTCATAACCGCTGATAACGATTTTGTCTGCGAAAGCTTTTGCAACACCTGCTGCTATTGTTCCGACACCACTTTTAGATACTAATTTCACTGCAATATTTGCTTTTGGATTCGCATTTTTCAAATCATGAATCAATTGTGCTAAATCTTCAATTGAATAAATATCATGATGCGGTGGTGGAGAAATTAATCCAATCCCTGGTGTAGATCCTCGAATTTCAGCAATCCACGGATAAACTTTAGTACCTGGCAACTGTCCGCCTTCCCCTGGTTTAGCGCCTTGGGCAACTTTAATTTGAATTTCAGTTGCATGTTGTAAATAATCACTTATTACTCCAAAGCGTCCAGATGCCACTTGTTTAATAGAGCTTGTATAATTTTCTCCATGAGGACCTGAAATATAACGTTCTGGTTCCTCACCGCCTTCACCACTGTTGCTCTTGCCTCCAATTTGGTTCATGGCTTCTGCCAAAGTAGAATGTGCTTCTGTAGAAATAGAACCATAACTCATTGCCCCTGTGTTGAAGCGATGTACAATTGCTTCTACAGGCTCAACTTCATCGATATTGATTGCACTTCTTGATTTGAATTTCATCAGCTGTCGAATATGGTCTGTACGGTGTTCATTTACACTCTGAGAGTATTCTTTGAAAAGATTATAGTCATTCTCACGGCATGCTTGCTGCAATAATCTGATAGTCGTAGGATTAAAAGCATGATATTGACCTTGCTGACGCCATTGGAATGTACTGCCTGAATCCAAATGTGCTTCTTCTCGGCTTTGACGTTTTTTATTTTCTTGGTCAATCAACTCAATCGTTAAACCGGAAAGTTTTGATTGTGTTCCTGTGAAATACTTATCGATGACTTCTTTTGAGAGTCCAACTGCTTCAAAAATTTGTGCCCCTTGATAACTTTGTACAGTTGAAATCCCCATTTTGGCCATAACTTTAATAACACCTTCAGCTAAAACATCGGTATAAACCTTTACTTGCTCAGCAACATCGCCAGATAATTCCCCTTGACTGACCAATGCTGCAATTGTTTCTTGCGCAAGATAAGGAACAACAGCATTCGCACCATACCCTAACAAACATGCTACATGGTGTACTTCGCGGATTTCTCCGCCTTTTGCGACAAGACTTGTCTCTTGACGCAAATTTTCAATAATCAATGCTTGATGCAGATAACTAATTGCTAATAAAATCGGTATTGCATATCCTGGTTCATCTTGCAATTTGCTATCATCTAAAACTAATATGTCATGCCCTTGCTTAACAGCTTTTATCGCTTCTTCTTTTAAATTTTCTAAAGCTGACTCTAAATCACCAGTGTAGATAGTTGATAAACATTTGATATTAAAAGGTCCTGATTCAGCTGCTTTTAGTTGTGCTTCTGTTAAAACAGGATGCTTCAATTGCAAACGATTCAAAGCATCTGTACCTGGAACCAGCAAGTTCCCTTCTTTACCTAAATACGACAACTCACTCGTTACAATTTTCTCACGGTATGCATCAATCGGCGGATTCGTAACTTGTGCAAATAACTGTTTGAAATAATTGAATAAAGATTCTGGACGTTCATTTAATACAGCTAGCGGTGCATCATAACCCATTGCTCCAATCGGATCTTTTTTACCTTCAACTAATTCTTTCATGTACTTATGAATTTCTTCTCGTGTATAACTGAATTGCTTTTGTAGTTGTTGTAGTTTCTCAGCATTCCATCCTTTAGATTCAAAAGGTACATCTAAGTTCAAATTGACTTTATGCTTTTCTAACCAATCTTCATAAGGTAATTCATCTGCAATTTCTTTTTTCAAAATATGGTTATGTACCACTTCATGTTTTTCAAAATCTACCAGCAATAATCGTCCTGGATTTAAGCGACCTTTAAATGCAACATCTTTTTCGTCAACGTCTATCACACCCACTTCAGATGAAAAGATAATATGATTATCATTTGTGATAGTATAACGACCTGGTCTCAAACCATTGCGGTCAGTCAGTGCTCCGATTTTATCGCCATTACAAAAAGCAATCATAGTCGGCCCGTCCCATGGCTCCATTAAATAGCTATAATATTCATAAAATGCACGCACTGAACTTTGATTCGCTTTGCTATATTGCCAAGGTTCAGGCACTAGCAATATTGCTGCCTTTTCTGGTTCCATCGCAAGTGATAAAAATTCTAAAGCATTATCTACTATTGAAGAGTCACTACCGTCTACATCTAAAATTTCATGTACTTTTTGTTGATCACTTTCATCAAATAATGTTTGAATCAAACGTTTCTGACGTGCACGCATCCAGTTAATATTACCGCGGATTGTATTAATTTCTCCGTTATGCATCAACAAACGGTTAGGGTGTGCACGTTTCCAACTTGGAAATGTATTCGTACTAAAGCGTGAATGGACTAATCCAAGTTTAGAAACATAATCCGGGTGATTTAAATCTATAAATAAGCTTTTAATTTGGTCTGAACGCAACCACCCTTTATAAACAATTGTTTTCGATGACAAACTCGTAAAATAAAGTTCCAGTTCTTGTTCAGCACCATAAAATTCAATTTGTTTACGCGCAAGATACAAACGTTTCTCTGCGTCTGCACTGTGCTTCAAATCAATGAATATTTGTTGAATATAAGGCATTGTTTCTGCAACGTGAGGCGGCACTGCTGACACTTCAACAGGAACGTCCCGATATCCGATAACCTTTAAACCTTCGCTTTCAAAATAGGCTCTGAACACCGTTTCATGCCTCGAACCTTCTATTGGTGAATTTGTAAAAAATAGCCCTACTGCATAGTTTCCTTCTTCAGGAAGCTTAAAATCAGTATGTTTTTCAAAATAATCAAATGGAATTTCCGTCATTATCCCAGCACCATCACCTGTCATGCCGTCTGCACCGATCCCCCCTCGGTGGTCTAAGCGACGCAGCATTTCTAGTGATTGAATCACGATATCGTGCGACCGTAAATTATCCATATTGGCATAAAAGCCAATACCGCAAGCATCATGCTCATTTCGCGGATCATATAAACCTTGATTCTGTGTTTCTCTGCCCATGCTTGCTCCTCCTTTTATATGTTGTATGAATTTTCAGATTTTTATTGATAAGTATTATGATATAGAAGGCTATTCCTCTGTTCAATATAAATATTAGATGATATTATTCTAATTATTAGAACAATAAGCGGGGTGCAGAATATGGAATTTAAACAACTCAAATATTTTATAGAAGTCGCAAAACGCGAACATTTATCAGAAGCAGCTTTAGAACTGAACATCGCCCAATCCGCAATCAGCAGGCAAATTTCTCAATTAGAAGACGAACTGAATGTCTCTCTTTTCAGACGAGAAGGCAGACATATTTACTTAACCGAAACAGGCCAACGTTTTCTTGCAGAAGCTTCAAAAATTGTTGAACAAAGCGAGCAAACTTTAAAAATGTTTCAAAAAGAACAAGAAATTGAGTCAAAACACATTAAAATCGGTTATATTGAAAGTTATGTCTCAGAATTACTGACACTGCTCATTCAAAAATTTGAAAATGAATATACAACAACGCTTTTGCCTTTAATGAAAGATAATAAAGAGCTCCTTCATATGCTGCTCACAAGAGATATAGATGTTGCATTTATGGATTTATCTTCAGATTTAAAACGAAATAATGATTTAATCATTACACCTTTATTTGAAGATTCTTATGTATTATATGTTCCAAAGCAAGATCCATTAGCATCTGCAACGCACCCTCCGCTTAATCAATTAAATCAAAGCACGCTTTTTTCTTTATCTGAAATGCCGGATGCGCTCATTCAGCAAATAGAACATGCGACAAGAAACCATGTATATCGTATTTCTTCTACTCGTCTAGCCAGTTATCTCTTAAAGAAAAACCGAGGCTATGTGTTGGCTCCTCAGTATGCCTTATTGAAAGAAAATGATGCTTGGGCACGCTTATCTTTAAACCATACTGAATTAAAGCGTACAATTTGTGCGGTAATTCATAAAGATAACCACAAACCTGAATTAAAGGCGTTGCAAGATGAAATCAATGCTTTATTATCACATACATCTGTTTATCATTAACATGTTCAAAAATCTTTCTCTGGCACGACTGAATCCTTCTCATGTACATTTATGGCAGTCTCATCTTTATTTTAAAGAAGACAACCAAATGGTTTATTCATGTTATTTCTTTTAATGAAAAAACTATTCTTCTATATAATCATTGGAATTCTCAATTTATTAAGCGTATAATCGCGTTGTCTATTTAATCTATACAAATTCATGAGGTGTTTTAACATCATGTCATATAAAAATAAATTGAATCAGCCTTTTACATGGGTATTACTTATCTTTATAGCGCTTTTTATAGGAAGTTTACTATTCACCTTGAATAATGCACGTTTTTATCACATGCCGATAGGTGAAGTTACAAAGGTTAAACACTTGAACACGGAACAAGTTACTGATGAACATCATAATAAAGACACAAAACATTCTGACGAACTAACAATCCGAGTTCTGAACGGTAAATTCGAGGGTCAAATCGGTCACATCAATAATACTTACTATGCATCCCAAGCCGATTCAGAAAAATTCAATACACATGACAAAATACTTTTGCATATTAATAAACATCCAAGTGATGCAAATATTATTGAAAAAAAGCGTGATACTTTAGTTGTTGCAATGACGGGTCTATTTATCTTTATTGTATTGTGGGTCGGGCGTAAAGTTGGTATTCAGTCCATATTGTCACTCGTTTTCAATACAGCAGCTGTCATTGGTGCGATTGCCATACACAATACATTTCCAAATACGAGCTTGTTCTTGCTTATGAGTATTGCAGTTATTCTAGCAACAGCTGTAACCTTGCTATTAGTAACAGGATGGCATTGGCGAACCGCTATCACCATCGCAAGTACACTTGTCGGCACTTTCTTATGTGTAGGTATCGCAGAAATCGTCATTCGCTCTACTGGCGGATCCGGCATTAAGTATGAAACGATGAGTTTCTTGACCTTGCCGCCTAAGGAAGTCTTCTTAGCTTCAGTAATCGTCGGCACACTCGGCGCTGTTATGGATGTAGCCATTACCATTGCCAGCGGTATGTATGAAATCTGGAGACGTACGCCTGAAATTGATATGACACGTTGGGCTTTAGCAGGTCGTAATATCGGTCAAGATATTATGGGAACAATGACTAATATCCTGCTTTTTTCATACTTAGCAGGCAGTCTGCCGATGATGTTGATTTATCTGAGAAATGCCAATACGATTACCTATACTATTTCTATGAACTGGTCTTTAGAAATTGCACGTGCGTTAATCGGTGGAATTGGTATTGTTTTAACAATCCCGATTACAATTGTACTAATGCAGCTTTGGGCAAAATTGCGAGGTGAACGTGTATGAATGCAGTATTAATCCTGGCTTTAATCCTTTTAATTTTGATGGTTATTTTCGGAGGTAAGAAAGGTGCCGTTTCCTACGGCATGCTCTTTCTCAACTTTTTAATGGTGCTTATTGCACTCGTAGCAATTGTCTTAAAATTACCGATTCCAATCGTAGCGATACTCTTTTGTATCACAGTTGCCAGCCTTAATTTATTTGGGTTGAATGGTTATAATGTAAAAACTCAAGCTGCCTTTATTGGGACTTGTATTACAACCGCCATCCTATTAGGCGTTATTTACTTTGCTGTAGCAACTGGTCACTTACAAGGTTTTGCGACTGAACAACAAGATGAAACCTACGTTTATTCGATGAATATCGGTATTAATATGATTCAATTTATGGTTTTCACTACCGTACTCGCGGTTATTGCTGCAGTAGTGGATTTAGCAATTACCATTAGTTCACCGATGTATGAATTGCACGAAACAAATCCAAATTTGGGTCGTACAGAACTTTTCCAATCTGGAATGCGTGTAGGACGAGAAATATTGGCAACTTCAGCCAATACTATTTACCTCGCCTATTTCGGGGGTCAGTTAACACTTTTCTTCTGGTTCTTTAAACTCAATTACTCATTTGGCCATATCATCAATGCCAAAATCTTCACAGAAGAATTTGTATCTATTTTATTCGGAGGTATCGCAGTCGCCCTCAGCATCCCAATTACCGCTTGGATTACTGCTTGGCTCATTCATCGTCATCCTGACAAAACAGCAGCGCAATCAACTTCGGACAAACAACTTTAACTTGAATAACCCTTTGGTGATGAAGGTTTGCGTGAGTGTAATCGTCGTCTGAAATGGTAATGAATGTTATAATATATGATACTGAAAAAATTGAAATAAGGAGGCCATAAATGATGGCAAAACAACCTAAATCAAACTTACGTCGTTTATCCAACGTTTTAAATGTAGTTGGGTTCGGTATTGAAATCTATAATAATGTCAGCCATACTAAAAGCCGTAAATTATCACAAGTCGGTCTAGCAATTAATGTAATCGGTGGAATTCTTGATTTCTACACAGCATTAAAATCAGGCCGCTTCCTAACTAAAGTATTTTCATTCAGCAACTTAATAGCGGTATTCGCAACATCTTACAACCGCTTCAAAGCTTTGCGCAGTAAATAATAAATACTAACAAGCAGTTCGTTCATAAAGCGAGCTGCTTAATTTTTTGCACTTTTTCACTATAGGCTTTAAACTTAAATCGAAATCATTACGCTTAACAAAACAACATAGAAGGAGCGGTTAAAAATGAAGACATTTAACTTTAAAGCTAAACTTAATTCAGAAGAACAACAACTTCGTAACGAACTCATTCAACATATATTAAAAAATCCGACTACAGCTATTCCATTTGAACCTAAATATATTCCCTTATTAGAAAAGCATGTACTCAATATTGAAGGCGATCAAATCACTTGTCTTTATCCCTTTTCTTTAAACCCTACTCACTTTAAAGTAACAATTCCCGATTATGATCAAACTGTTGATGCTATGTGTGCTATCGATGCAATTGGAGTGTGCGATACACTTAGAGTACCAATCAAAATAAATGCAGTATGTGCAGAAACAAACACACCTATTCAATTATCTGTAGACAATAATGAAATTAAAAATCTTACAAACTACCCTAACCTTCGTGTGCTTTACAAAGATTTATGTTCAGATAGTCAATGCTCTGTTAATTGCTGTCCTTATATTCAATTTTTTAAAGATGAAGAAGCTTTAGAAGCCTATTATGTAAAACACATTGGAAATGCTTCTACGATTTCACAAGATGCTTCATATCATTCATTGTCACTTCAACAAGCGCGAGAAGTTGCTCAAAAACTATTTGTCTAATCCTGTTAAAATCATGCTTAATACCGATGGATATCAGCCTTTTAAAAGTTATAATAAAAATAATAATCTGTGTACATTAAAGGAGTAGAGTCATGAAAAATACATTAGTATTAGGTGGCGGAGGCCAATTCGGAATTGCTTGGGAATTAGGATTACTATATGGCTTAAATACAAAAGATATTAATTTAAGAAAGATGGATGCAATTATAGGAACATCTGCTGGTTCACAAGTCGGCGCTGCAATTGCTTCTAATTGGAATTGGGATAAAATTTGGCAAAATCAAATCGAATTGACGATAAATGAAGAAAATCCTGAACCCAATATGCATAAGGTTTTTGAGAAATATAACCAAATTTCAAAGCAAGCAAAAGATGGAGATGAATGGGTGGCATTGTTATGCCAATATGCAAAAACACACGTTACTCGCTTAGATGAAAATGTCCATATTCAACAAATCAAAAATAGATTCCAACAGATTAATTGGGGCGCTAATCTCCATATAACCGGCACAAACATTGATACTTATACGCGAAAAGTTTGGAAAGCAGAAGATAACGTTGATATTTATAAAGCCTTAAGTGCAAGTTCTTCCTTGCCTGGTGTGTGGCCGCCTACTACTATTAATGAAAAACTTTATTCTGACGGCGGATCATATTCTATGGAAAATGCAGATCTTGCTATTGAGGCTGAAAAGGTCATTATCCTTTCACCTCATTTACCAGTGGATACTCCTCTAAGTCTCGAAGATCAAATCAACATACTTAAACAGCATAATACAGAGGTATTAGCGATTACTCCAAGTTCAGAAGTCTTACAAAAATTAAAAGTACTCGGCGGCAATACTGTTGACCCAAGTATCAGAAGAGGAATTGCTGAAGCAGCCATACAACAAGGCATCGCTATTAAAGATAAAGTAAAACAGTTTATAGAAAAATAAATGAATTATCATCAGTCTTATACCATAAATAGTCTTAATCGATTAAAATAAAATGATATAGACAAATGAGAAAACAAGGAGGATGAATATGAAAATCCATATAACAGACGATGCTTTAAAATGGTTTAAAGAAGAAGTTGATTTAGAACCAGGAGGCAAAATTAATTTCTTTGTTCAAACATATGGAAGCAGCAAGTTGCATGACAACTTCACATTAGGATTTAAATTCGATCCGAATGACAAAAATGCTTCCGCTGAAACTACAGTTGAAGATATCAGCTTTTATGTCAATGAATCAGATGAATGGTTCTTCAAAGGTTTTGACTTATATATCGAATATGATGCACAAAAAGACGAAATTGATTATGATTTCAAATAAAAATATAAGGATATGGACGATGTGTACTGCCCCCCGAAAGTTCAACTTTTGGGGGCACTACAATGGTCACATATCCTTTTTATGTTTTTCAATCCATTTTAAAACTGTTGGTGCAATTTTCTCTGTATCCTTCTTGTCTACCCAACCTAAATCTGTGATTTCAGAAGCTGGACGAAGCGTTTCCCAATCAACTTCACAAAGCACGCGGTAACAGTTCAACTCTGTTTCTTCATTTTTTTGCGGATATGCCGGACCAATTACCGTATCAATGTATTCAAGTTCTGAAGGTATGAGGTCAAGATTCAATTCCTCTGAGATTTCACGAATGAGCGCATCAATTTTACCTCCTGGAAAATAATATTTCGCACGGTGATGCGCTTGTACTAAAAGTATTTGCTTCTCAGTTTCTGCTACCAAACATACACAACGTATCATGAAAAACGGCTCCCCTTTTTTCTTAATGATTATTTCCTAATAGTATATCAAATTTTATATCTGCTTTGACGTAAATCTGCTATAATCAAATTGGATAGTGATTTAATTCATAATCTAGCTGATATATTATTTAAATTACATCACGAAAAACATCTAGGAGGAATATAATATGAAAATCGAAGTAACAGATCAAGCTTTAAAATGGTTTAGAGATGAATTGGACTTAGAACCAGGAGATAAAATTAATTTCTATGTACAAACTTATGTACACACAGGATTACACGAACATTTTACAACTGCTTTCAAGATTGAACCTCATGATAATAATGCATCAGCATCAGTTACTATTGATAGAATTACTTTTTATATTAATGAATCAGATGAATGGTTCTTTAAAGGTCTTGATCTATTGGTTGAATATAATCCAGAAACTGATGAAATTGAATATAAAAACACACAATTATAAATTAATCAGAATGCTGAGTTCTCAGCATTCTTTTTTACGCAAAAAAGCCAGAGGTCCTAAAACCTCCGGCTTGCTAGAAAGATTTATTATTATATCTGCACAGATTAATGAATGTAATTGAAGTAGCCTTTTTGGCTTGCTGGAATTGTACGATATGTTAATATACCGGGGCTGCTTGTATAATTCATTTCTGAAATCAAAATACTTCCATCCCCATTTATACGCTCAACAAATGCTACATGACCATAGTATCCAGCATCCGACTGTAAAATTGAACCTACTGTCGCATTATGATCGACAGTATAGCCGTCAGCACGTGCACCATCGTCCCAGTTATTCGCATTCCACCAGTAAGTGCTGATACCTTTACCGATTTGTGCTCGACGATTAAATGCATGCCATGTACATTGTCCCCAATCGTACAAGTTTGAATGATTAAATACAGGTGTATAATAACCGCCTGTTCCTGTAGATGCTGCTGGTGATGGTGAATTTGTCACTGTTGCAGTAGATCCTGTTACTTTTAATTTTTGGCCAGGGAAAATCAAGAAACTATTTAAACCATTCAAGTTCATGATATTTTGATATGTTGTATTATATTTAGAGGCAATCAAAGACAATGAATCACCAGGTTGAACAGTATATGTTGAACTTGTCGCTGTTGTAGTTGTTTGCGTTCTAGTTGTTGAAGTATTTGAAGATGCTGGTGCTGTTCCAGACACTTTCAATACTTGACCTGGATGAATTAAGAAACTATTCAGGCCGTTCAACTTCATAATATTTTGATATGATGTCCCATATTTAGAAGCAATAAGTGATAAAGAATCACCTGCTCTCACAGTATACGTTGAGCCGCCTGAAACAGCTGAACTGTTTGATGTATTGCGACTCGTTGACGCGCTTGAACCAGAAACCTTAAGAACTTGGTTTGGGAAAATCAAGTTAGAGTTTAGGTTATTAAGTGATTTTAAATTCGCGATAGACGTATTGTGACGTTGTGCGATAGACCATAATGAGTCCCCGCTTTGAACTCTATATGTTGCTGCATCAGCAGCTCCTGCAGTAGCTATCGCAGAAACCGCTCCTGTTCCGATAACAGCAGCTATAATTTTCTTTTGCAATGGAATGCCTCCTGACAATTTTATATTCTATCTATCAGTGATATAGTTCATTTATATCTTTGCCCTTGAATGATGAACGCACTGATAATCATCTCTCTTTTCCACCTATACACTTAATTATTATACACATTGTTAGCTCACTTAATATGTTTATTAGATGACAAGTATATTACAATTCGTTTTTTTCTTTTAAAAAATGAATATAGTAAGCGTTTTCATTTTTGGTATATAAGGCTTAACCACACTGCCTGTCGAAATAATTCCAAGCTTTTCAAGCGCATGATAAACATTCTTTTTTCTTTGTTATTTTAATTTCAATACCTCTCTCCTATATTTTTGTTAAATTTTACAAAAAGCATACCTTTTATTAACAACAGTATTGTTAAAATAAAATTATACAATTTCTCTAATACAACATTAGATATATGAAGAAAATTGTATAGCAATAAAATATTAGGAGGACACTCATGCATAAGACACTACTTAAAACGTTGTTTTTTGTTTTAGCTTTCTTTGTATTATTCCATGTTTCAGCTTTCGCAGCAGAAATTCCTGCTAAAACTGCAAATCAAGCAACTGTCGAAAACACTGCTGAACCACCCCAACAAAACACAGTTCAGACAACTGCAACAACGGATTCAAAAAGCAATACTGATTCGACACAGACAGGAACGTCAGATGGCCAAACACATGCAACACCATCTGCGCCTTCAACAACCTCTTCAAAAGCATTAGTTGCTACTTCTGACAATAATGGTACTCAATCAGCAACAACAGATACCACAAATCCAACTATTGCTAATAAAGATGTACAAACAGAAGGCAATAACGCTTTATCTCAAGAGAAGAACACAGCTGCAACACAATTAAAAGCACCGCAGCCAAACCAACAAGCAGTAGGCCAACAGACAGCAAAAGCGCAGTCTGCTCCTTCTGCAAATCAGGTTCAAACACAACAATTGTCAGCTCCCGCTTCACAACAACCTGCAGCATCTTCAAATCAAGCTGCTGAGACACCTGCACAAACACAACAGGCACCTCAACAAGCAAAGATTCTGCATACCAACGATATGCACGGCCGTATTTTAGGTGAAGATGGACGTGTCATCGGAATGTCTAAATTGAAGACAATTAAAGAACAAGAGCATCCAGATTTAATGTTGGATTCCGGAGATGCTTTCCAAGGTCTGCCAATTTCAAATAATACAAAAGGTGCTGATATGGCTAAGGCGATGAATAGTGTCGGTTACGATGCAATGGCAGTCGGCAATCATGAATTCGATTTTGGTTTAGATCAAGCGGTAAAATACAAAGATCAATTAAATTTCCCGATTCTTTCAACGAATACATATAAGGATAATAAATTGCTTTTTGACCCTTATACAATCGTGAAGAAAAATGGTATCCGTTACGGCATTGTAGGTGTGACAACACCTGAAACAGCAGTAAAAACACATCCTGACAACATTAAAGGGGTAACATTCACTGACCCTATACCGGCAGTACAAAATACTTTGAATCAAATGAATAACCAAGCTGATATCTTTATTGTTTTATCACACTTAGGTGTAGATCCATCTACCCAAACAGCTTGGCGTGGAGATACATTGGCAAATACATTAGCACAAGATCCGCTCTTTAAAGACAAAGAAATTTTTGTATTAGATGGCCATTCACATACGGTTATCCAAAATGGAAAAATAAATCAAAATACATTACTCGCACAAACTGGAACAGCATTAGAAAATATTGGCAAAATAACTTTCGATTATACAAACGGTAAAGTTGAAAATGTTCATGATTCATTAATTAATGTGAAAGATACAGCAGATGTACAACCTGATGCTGAATTACAAAAAATGATGGATGAAGCAAAAGCAAAGTTTGATAATCAAGTTTCAGAAGTTGTAATCCCAAATAACCCTATACAATTTGAAGGTGAACGTGACGACGTACGTTCTCATGAAACCAATTTAGGCGATGCGATAACAGATGCAATGGAAGCATACAGCCAAAATGGATTTTCTCACCCAGCCGACTTTGCAGTTACAAATGGCGGAGGTATCCGTGCTTCGATTGAGAAAGGCAAAGATGTCACTTTAGGTGATATCATCACAGTTTTACCATTCGGTAATACAATCTCTCAAATTCAAGTTAAAGGTACAAATGTCCAAAAGATGTTCGAACATAGCTTAAGTGCACCTGTTCAAGATGGAAAATTAGGTGCAAACGGCGGTTTCTTGCATATTTCAAAATCGATTCGTGTTTATTATGATATGAATAAAGCACCAGGCTCACGTGTATTAAAAATTGAAGTTTTGAATAAGCAGACAAATCAATTTGAAGCCTTAGATCCTGAACGCACATATTATATGACAACAAATGATTTCACTGCTTCTGGTGGTGACGGTTACGATATGTTGGGCGGCCCACGTGAAGAAGGTGTTTCTTTAGATAAAGTTTTTGCAGATTACTTAAAACAAGCAGATTTATCACAATATGCATCGAATGATGCCAGCCGTATCATTAATGGAAAGCCTCCTGTCGCAGAAACTGGAGACAAATCAGAATCAAATACAGTTGATAACAAAACAAATAATGATACTAAAGTGGATTCATCAGAAAATACGCTGATTAACAACCCTAATGAAGCAGCTGTCGGAGAAGAAGTTGTTTCAAACAATAGTAATAGCACGCTTATAGAAGATGATAAAAACGTATCGCACAACGACATGGTTGCAGAAGGCGCAATGATTGATAACAATACTGCAATCAACCAACTTGCAGTAATACACAGCAGCTTGCCAGAAAAAGATAATAACCAAACTGATAACAGTGTTTATAGTAACAACATCAACCAAAACAATGCACCGACAGCAAACACTCAATATCATGATATGTCAGACATCAAGTATACTAATGCTTTCAGTGATACTAAAGCACCGGCAGCAGAACCCGCAAAACAAACACAACAATATGTTGCAAACAGCAAAGTAATTGCGTTCTCATCTCAACAAAAGCAACATAAAAATAGTGAATTGCCAAATTCAGGACACTCTGAACCTCACAATTCACCTATCATTCCAATATCACTTATCTTATTAGGGGCTGGTACATTGTACTATAACCGTAAAAAAGATGCAGCAGCTTAACATCAGCACGCTAATGCAAGCGGATCTCTTTCTTCATATGGGATTTGCTTGTGTTTTTAATTTGTTCACTATTCAACATCTTAGGTATCAAATGTCGAAATTTTCATCTTAGGAATTCCAAAATATTTTGAAAGAAACGTTTCATAATTGCCAGCATTAACATCTAAAATTGTTTTCTTCCCTTCAGATAAAACTGTAAGATGTCGTTCTGTCATTGTATGACGTCCTGCTTCAGTCGCTTTAGTAATAAGCAGCCCTTTTACAAATGGTGATTTAGGATTGTGCTGATTAAAATCAATGCCTTTTGCAAAATCATCCAGTGTTTTCGGCTCATACAATGCGCGATACTGAATTTTCCATTCATCTTCAGTTTCCGACCATTTTTCCACATCATAATGTGCTTCATCTACGAACACTACTCTGTAATCCCCTATTACATCATGCATCCCCTTTTTCGGGCAATCATGTAACAGAAGTGCAAATTTAGGCATATCTCCAAAACCAATATCAACGACATATTCTACTTTATCGATTGTCACAATTAATGACATATGCGAACCTTCTAACGCCCAACCATTCGGACTCATAACTGTTGCAGACATCGCTTCTGCTTTAAATCCTTTATACTCTAAATAATGTTTGAAAAAATAATTCATTTCATAACAGAAACCTCCACGATGCTCATCCACTACTTTGTGCATCATCGCATCATCTGTTAATGCTAATGGCCAACCATTTTGAACATTGATATCTTCAAAAGGTACATGCAGCATATAATGGCGAATCAAATGGTTAAGCGTAGTTAAATCCACAGCTTCTTTTCCTATTTCCACCTCTAAATACTGATCTAATCTTTGAAAATCAGCCATTTCAACGCCTCCTTTCTTTCACTATATCATGGACAAACGAGAACACGATAAGAAGGAATCTTATGACTTCTGTTAAATTAAATATTACAATATATTTAAAAGGCATATTGGACGAAAAACATGGATGTATTAAAATAAAACTATAAAAAGAAAGGGTGGAACAGGCATGGACAAAAGTAAAAAGCGTGCAGATTTATTACAAGCAGCGATTGATATTGTAAATGAACAAGGGACTAATTATCTGACATTAGATGCCGTTGCCAAAAGAGCAGGTGTAAGCAAAGGCGGCCTATTGTATCATTTCGAAAGTAAACAGGCATTGATTCAAGGACTTGTTGACTATGCAAATACGCAATATCGTGAAAATGTAGATAAAAATATTAGAGAATCTGAAGATTCAGGTGCACTTTTGCGCGGATATATTGAAGCAACCAGAAAACATCGCGATGAAAACGCAGCAGTGACTTCAGCAATATTAGCAGCTCACAGTAATAACAAAGCCCTTCTCTCTCCATTACAAGAAACATATCAAGAATGGCAATCTGACATTGCTTCTGACCAACAAGATAACGTAGATGCCACAATTATACGCTTAGCGATTGATGGTTTATGGTTGTCAGAAATATTTGGATTGGATGCAATTGATGAGAAAACACGTGAAGCCGTATTAGATCGATTAATTGAATATACACGTAAATAATAAGCTTGTTTTGGTTCTTTCCAAAACAAGTTTTATTTTTGGGTTGAAAAAATACCGTCCAGTTGGTACACTACTTAACGTTGAAAAAAAATCAATTGGTTGAGGAGGCAAATTCAATAATGAAAAAAGTAATGTTAACTGCAGCAATTACAGGTGCAGGCGATACAACTGAAAAAAATAAGAGCGTGCCTGTCACACCTGAAGAAATGGCAGATTCAGCTATAAAATGTGCACGTGCAGGCGCTACTGTTGTGCACTTACATGCACGTGATCCTGAAACTGGCGGTATCAGTCACGATACAGAAATGTTCCGTGAAGCAGTACGCTTAATTCGTGAAGCAGAAGAAGATATTGTTATTAATATTACATCTGGGGGCGGCGGTGATTTTATCCCGAACCAAGCAGACCCTTATACAGCAGGTGAAGGTTCTGATATGCAGACACCTGCAGAACGTCACGAACCAATCGGTGCATTACTTCCTGAAATGTGCACTTTAGATTGTGGCAGTACAAACTTTGGAGATATGGTATATATCAGTCCAGCAGACTGGTTGCGTGAACAAGCGAAACTAGTTCAAGAAGCAGGCGTCAAACCAGAATTAGAATGCTTCGACAGCGGTCATATCCGCTTCGCTAGACAATTAATCGAAGAGGGACTAATTGACGGCGAGCCTATGTTCCAATTCTGTTTAGGTATTCCGTGGGGTGCAGATAACGACCCTGAAACAATTGAATATTTCAAGACACGTTTACCTGAAAATGCTCACTGGTCAGGTTTCGGCATTGGCATAATGCAATTACCTACTGTTGAAGAAGTAGCAAAACGCGGCGGAAATGTACGTGTTGGTTTAGAAGACAACATTTATCTTTCTAAAGGTGTTAAAGCAACAAATGAACAACTTGTTGAAAAAGCAGTAGAAATTTTAAAAGACCTTGATATTGAGCCAATGACACCTGTAGAAGCACGTGAGAAATATAACTTAAGAGACCCCAAAGGAGGACAAAACTAAAATGAAATTTGCAGTTGTTGGAACAGGTGTAATCGGCAGCGGATGGATTACACGTATGCTCGCACATGGACATGAAGTTATCGCAACAGACCCTGGCGAAGGTGCTTATGAAACAATGTTGGCACAAGTTAAACAAAACTGGCCTTATGCTGAGCGCATGGGATTGGCACCAGGTGCATCTATCGATAATCTGACTTTCACACCTCATTTGGACGAAGCTGTAAAAGATGCTGACTTAATCCAAGAAAATGTACCAGAAGTTGAAGAAATCAAAGATAAAGTACTTACTGAAATTGATTTTTATGCAAAACCAGATGCCATTATCGGCTCTAGTACATCAGGTATCATGCCTACAGAATTACAACAAAACCTTAAACATCCCGAACGTCTTGTTGTTGCACATCCATTCCATCCGGTTTATATTTTACCGCTTGTAGAAATTGTACCTGGTGCACAAACAAGCGAAGCTACTGTCGCAAAAGCAGAAGAAATCTATGAGTCTATCGGCAGTGATGTATTACATGTCCGCAATGAAATCGAAGGTCACATTGCAGACCGCTTGATGGAAGCCTTATGGCGTGAATCATTGCATATTGTCAATGAAGGTATTGCAACAACAGAAGAAGTCGACAAAGCCTTTACACATGCTGCTGGTTTACGTTATGCACAATATGGTCCATTCATGACTTTCCACCTTGCAGGCGGAAACGGCGGTATGCGTCATATGTTGAAACAATTCGGACCAGCATTGAAAAAACCATGGACAAAATTAATTGCACCAGAACTTACAACTGATCTTTATAATGCAGTTGTTGAAGGTTGCGAACAATCATCAGCAGGCCATACAATGTCTGAACTTGATCAAAAACGTAACGAATTCTTAGTCCGTGTTAAAGAACTTGCACAAGAGTATTGGCCAGAAAACAGCGCGTATATGAAAAAACGTACTGCTGGCTATGCGGAGGTTTAAATAATGTCTGAACATTTCACTTACAATGTAACCGTTCAAGATGCATGGCTTGATCATAACCAGCATATGAACGACGCTGAATACAATCGTGTCTTCAGTGATACAACAGATGCGTGGCTCGCTCACCTTGGCTTAGATACAGACACTATTGCAGAAATCGGTTATACTGTTTTCACTTTGGAAAATCATTTGATTTATAAAAAAGAAGTACCTCAAAACGAGAAACTTTCTGTAAAAGTGCGCTTGATAGATTATGATGCTAAACGCTGCCATGTCTTCATGGAATTATCTGATTCCAAAGAAGACATTTGCGCAACTTATGAAGTGATGTTAATGGGAATAGATACAGCAAGCGGACGCCCTGCTCCTTTCCCAGATAATATAATGAAAAAAGTAGAAGAAGAATCAACATTAGAAGAAAGTGCCGAAAACCCTAAAGAGTTAGGACGTCAAATCGGCATCAAACATAAATAACAAATCAGAACACAAAAACGTCGATGCTGTTGCGAGCATCGACGTTTTATATATTTCAAGACACCTCAGGTCTGAAATATTGAAATATAGTCTGAATGAGCCATTATTTTTAAGGGATCAATATTTTGAAGATATTTTTTATAATTACAAAGCTCACAATTAAGATAATAATACTTGATACCTTGTTCAGTATCACTATATATCGGCCTGTTTTATCTACAGAGCCCAATAATCGGCCTGCAATTGCTAAAAAGATAAACCATAACCAAGATACAGAAACTGTTGCAGCCGTAAATAATACTTTATCTAAACCATTATAAACAGAAGCACTCGTTCCAATTACACCGATTGTATCCATAATGGCATGTGGATTCAGCAGTGAAACAGATAACGCAAATCCAATTTGCTTTTTAGCACTCATCGGTTCAAAATTCTGAAGTTTATCAGGCTTTTCTTTCCATAATGACCAGGCCATATAAAGTAAAAACACCAAACCGATAATATAAATAATCAACTGTAATATCGGCAATGACATCAAAATGAGTGACATACCTAAAATCGCAAGCACAATCAGCAATGTATCGCACAATCCTGCTGTAATAATAACTGGCAGCGCACCTATCAACTTTTTCTGATTTGCACCTTGGTTAAATACGAACACATTTTGTGCACCTAAGGGCAATATCAAGCCCAGCGCTAATAGAAATCCGTGGATAATCGGTTGTAACATGATAGAGGCTCCTCTCATTTGCGAATTGCTACCTATTATCTATTATTTTTTTATTATTCGCAAGGAAGATTTTGAAATATTGTGACGCCTATTGAATACATATTAAAAAGGCACCTACCCCATATGGTAAGCGCCTCTCAATATCATGCCTATACTATTAATTTAATTTATCTAGAGCTTGTTTTAAGTCTGCAACTAAATCATCTGTATCTTCAATACCTACTGACAAACGGATTAATCCATCAGCGATACCTTCTTTTTCACGTACATCTTTAGGAATAGATGCATGTGTCATAAGTGCTGGAACAGAGATTAAACTTTCAACCGCACCTAAGCTTTCTGCTAATGTGAAATATTCTGTTTCACGAATAACAGCTTTAGCAGCATCCACATCTTTAACTACAAATGAGATAACTCCAGTATGACCTGATGCTTGACGTTCTTGTACATCGTGGTTTAAATGATCTTTCAAGCTTGGGTGGTAAACCGCTTCAACATTAGGGTGTTCTGATAACATTTCAGTCACTGCAACCGCATTGCTGCTTACTTGTTCCATACGTAAGCCTAATGTTTTAATACCACGAATTAATAAATAACTGTCTTGCGGTCCTAAAACGCCGCCTGTTGAATTTTGAATGAAACCAATACGTTCAGCTAACTCTTCATTATCAGTCGCAACTAATCCAGCAATAACGTCACTGTGTCCGCCAATATATTTAGAAGCTGAATGCAATACGATATCAGCACCTAAAGCTAATGGATTTTGGAAGTAAGGTGACATGAATGTATTATCTACAACTGAAATCAAATTGTGTTTACGTGCGATATCAGCTGAAGCTTGGATATCAGTTATACGTAATAATGGATTTGATGGTGTTTCGATAAATAACATTTTAGTTTCTGGTTTAATCGCACTTTCAATGTTTTCAGTATGTGTTGTATCAACGAAATCAGCATCGATACCTAAACGTTTAAACACTTTAGTCAACACACGGAATGTACCGCCGTACACATCTGAATTCACTACAATGTGATCACCTTTATCTAATAGCATTACGACTGCTGAAATTGCTGCAACACCTGAACCGAATGCGAAACCAAAACGTGCACCTTCTAAGTCAGCAATTGTGCTTTCTAAAGCTGTACGTGTAGGGTTGCCGCTTCGTGAATATTCATATCCTTCACGCAAGTCACCGATATCATCTTGTAAATAAGTGCTTGTTTGATAAATAGGTGTTGTTACCGCACCAGTGTAATCGTCAGTAGTATGTCCGCCATGTACCATTTGTGTTTTCTTTTTCATTATCTCTTTCGACTCCTTTATGTGTTAGGTTTGAAATTTGCTTTACTTGCTTTGATAATTAAAAATAGATTTAGACATATAACGGTCGCTGCCGTCTGGGAAAATTGTTACGATAACTCCCTTGTCTAGACGTGCTTTCATTTCTAAAGCACCTTGCAATGCAGCCCCCGATGAACTGCCTGCTAAAATACCTTCTTGCAACGCAAGACGTTTTACATTTTTAAATGCATCTGCATCACTGATAGTTAAAATCTCTGAGACTATATCTTTTTCTAAGAAATCCGGCCATTTTTCAGAACCAATTCCTTCTGTATCATGCAAATGTCTAGGTCCGCCATTCAAAATAGAACCTTCAGGCTCGATTAAAATGTTTTTGGCCTTGCGTTCCGCTAAGCCTTCTGCTGTGCCTGTAAAAGTACCGCCAGAACCGACACCTGCTACGAAATAGTCAATTTCCGGTAATTCATTTAAAATTTCTTGTGCTAAAGTTTCACGATAAGCACCCGGATTATCCTCTGTTTCGAATTGGTTTGTGTAATATGCTCCATGTTCTTCTGCATATGCTTTCGCAGCCTTCTGCGCACCCATCATGCCGCCATTTTGCGGTGTACGGATAACTTCTGCACCTAGTGCTTCCATAATAGATATTTTTTCGGCCGCAAATCCTTCAGGTGCATAAATCACACAACGCAATCCATAATGATTTGCTGCAATTGTTAAGCCGATTCCTGTGTTACCGGCTGAAGCTTCTACAATCGTATCGCCGCGTTTAATTTGTCCACGTTCTAATGCTTGTTCAACCAGATATTTACCTAAACGATCTTTAACACTGCCGCCAGGATTATACTGTTCTAACTTTGCATAGATTTCAACGTTATCATCGCTGAACGATTCCAATTTGACAAGAGGCGTATTGCCGATTAAATCAAATGCAATCATTAGTTTCCTCCCCGAGAACTTCAGTTTGAATGGCCTGATTCCATTTCTTACCTGAACTTCTCCCTTTATTCCTACTATACTGATATGGATTATAAACCATTAGCACATATATTGCAATTATGCTATTTCTTTTTACCTTAACTCAAAAAAAGAGCAGGACAAAAAACTTATAATCGTTTCTTGTCCTGCTCTATTTCTTCTATTTAAATAATTGCATCACAAATACTAATAAGATAACTACCGGTAAAACATACTTCACGAGATAATACCACGGTACAAATAGTTTAAGACGATCTCGTCCAAAGACTTTTTCCAAATCTTTCATTTTCAATAATTGGCCTACAAAGAGCGTTGTTGCAAATGCACCTAAAGGCATCAAAATATTAGAGACTAGGAAATCCATATTATCGAAGATGCTTCCTGCCCCAAAATGAATACCACTTAAACTACTGAATGAAAGTGTCGCAGGTATACTGATTAAGAACACCAGCACACTGCCGATCACTGCTACTTTCGTACGTTTTCGATTGTCGTTCTTTGTAAAGATGGAAACATTCAATTCAAGCAGTGAAATAGATGAAGTAAGTGCCGCAAATAAGAATAAGATAAGGAAAATCAAGTAGAAACCTGCTCCAAAACTCATTTGTTCAAATACACGCGGCAATACTTTAAATAGTAATCCTGGTCCTTCTTCTGGTTTGTATCCGAATGCGTTAATTGCTGGGAAAATTGCAAGTCCAGCAAGCAATGACACAATAATATTCATAATCACAATAGATAATGCTGACGTTTTAATTGTCATTTCTTTTGGCGCGTAACTCGCATAAGTGATCATGCCTGTGGTACCGAGCGATAAGGCAAAGAAAGATTGTCCTAACGCAAAGAGTACACCTTGCATAGAAAGATCTTCCATACGCGGTTCTAAAATAAAACGTACACCTTCAGCTGCACCGTCTAGTGACAGAGATTTAATGACAATGAGAATAAGAAAAACAAAAAGTAATGGCATCATCACTTTAGAGGCTTTCTCTAAACCATGTTCCACACCCAGCATAACGATGACCATTGTAATTAAAATAAAAATACCTTGTCCTATAATAGTATAAACAGGGTTACTGATAACTTGATCAAAGTGAATACTTCCAAGCGTTCCGCTTCCTAAACCGACAAGTTGCATAGCTACTTGTGCAATATAGATAATAATCCATCCACCGACAACACTGTAAAATCCAAATAGTACGAATACAGCAAGATTTCCGCTCCATCCGATGATATTTGTCCATTTTTTTCCAGAAAGTTTACCAAAAATTGCAGTGGTATAAGTACGGCCGAGTTTACCAATTGTAAATTCCATAATCAATAACGGTAAGCCGATAAAAATTGTAAATACTAAAAACATAAGTAAGAACGCGCCACCACCATATACTCCGGCCATATATGGGAACTTCCACATCGCACCGAGTCCAATTGCGGAGCCCGCACTTGCTAATATAAATCCTGTTGACGTTTTCCATTGTGATTGTTTAGACACTTCGTTCATCCTTTTCTATCTATGAGTTGCATCCGTATCATCTTTGATGAATTAAACATTAAACGAGACTGTTCCTTCCGTGAACAGCCCGATTTAAAATAATTATTTAATAATTGAATCGTTTACTTTAAAGCGTTAAAGCGTTTAAGTAATTAAGTAAACTATAACACAATTTTTGTGATTCATCAATAGTCACAGAATTGCTAAGATAGTCTTTCTCTTTCCGGAAAACGTTTTTTGTATAAAATAAAAGAGATTGTACCGCATTCAGTCGGCCAACCTCATCAAGTTAATCTATATTAAAATGTTTATTATCATTTTTATTTATTAATGTCCTTTTGCTGCTTCTTTCAATTCAAATAATGAATCTAACATATTCGCAACATCCAATTGTAAAGTTTTACGTCTATAACTCAGTTCATCAAAATAATTAATGAATGTAGTACGGATGAAACCACTTTCCATAACGTCTAAAACTAATTCACGGAAACTTTCAAAAGAAATCTCTATATCATTAGCATCATAGTAACGTTTGAAAGTAACATCCAAGGCTTTATGCAAACTTGCCACACCTTCATATAGTTCTTCTTTAAATTCCTCTGGTGCTTGTGTGAATTGCAGATATAAACGTAGATAGTTAATATCAGTGTCAAATACAGTCTTAAGAATAAACTTTTTCAAGTTTCCTAAATGAAGTGTATCTGGGTTCTTTTTATTTTCTATTTCAATGACACGCTCAAAAAAATTAAAACAGCGTTGCGCACATTCGCGATAAATTGCTGCTTTGCTCGGAAAATAATAATACAAGCTTGCTTTCTTAATATCTACGCTTTTAGCAAGTTCGTCTAAAGTACAACCATAATAGCTTTTTTGCGCAAACAATTCAATTGCATTGTCTATAATTTCATTTTTCAATACTTATTCCTCCACTCTTCTTCTCTTACTTCGAACTGCGTTTAGTTTAAGTTACCTGTTCGCACAAAAATATCACTACTATAAAACAATAATTAAAATAATGAATTTTTAAATTGCCTATTTACTTTAGTCAATATTTTCGTAACTATTCCTTTTGATTGTATAATAACATATATTCATTACAATTAAAAAATAGGTTGTTTATTACCTTTTTTATATCTTACTCTATTCTAAAGATGTTTGTAAATTAATTTTACGAAATACTCATGCTTTACATAGAAAATCTACAATTCTCTCTATAATTGCCGATTTGTCTTCACTGCGCGGCATTAGATGCCCAGCATTTTCAAAACATACCACTTCTTTGTCATCAACCTTTGTTAATGCTTCTGCTACTTTAAATGCACTTTCACGATAAGAAGGGTCATCTTGTCCCCCATACATCAATAAAGTTGGTGCCGTTATATTTTTTAATTCTTTCATTGTTGCATCAGTAAAAGCTTCAAACCGTTGTGCTCCGGTTTCATAATCACGAATGCGAGCCATTTCTTCAGTTTGTTCGTCATCTGTACATAAAATATAATGCTGCAACCGTTCTCCATACGTATTCAAACGTTCTATGACACCTTTTTCTCTTTTTTCATATGGAATAGACATTCCTACCACACGACCAACCTCAAATTGTTCTGCGAGTTTAAGAGAAAAAATGCCGCCTAAAGAAACACCGATTACATCAATTTCTTGATAACCTTCCGCTTGTAAAAAGTGATATGCTGCTTCAACATCTTTCCACCAATCTTGAATATCATATTTCACAAATTCAGAAACGGGCAGCCCATGTCCAGTGTAACAAGGCGCATAACAAGTAAATCCTTCTTCATTCAGAGCTTCAGCAACCTCTTTAATATCTTGGATGGTGCCCGTAAATGAATGAAGTAATAAAACTGCACGCTCCCCACCTTTCAAATAAAGGTTTTTTGGCGCTTTAACTTTCAACATATAATCACTCCCGAGTATTCCTATAAGATAATTGTACAACCTTTTGTCAAATCACACCATTTACATATGTGTTATTAAAAAGAGTATCTGGAAAACGACTAGTCGCTTTCCAGATACTCTGAATTTTAATATAGATGTGCCATTGCTTGTTCTTCTTGTTGAATACGTATATATAAAAAAAGTGCATAAGGAATAAACAATAAAGCTGTTGAATAAGCATGTGTCAGCAGAACTACTCCTATAAGTTCAGGAATAATATTCAAAAAGTAATTAGGATGTTTAATGTATTTAAAAATACCTTGTTCTACAATACGATGCTTTTTCAAAATATAAATCTTCAGCGTCCAAATTGATCCTAAAGTACGAATAACCATAAAAAGTACGATATAACTGAAAACTAATAAGATCAATCCAACTAACGAAATAAAATCAAACCTTGGATGCTGTATTATCGCTGTGATGATTGCTGAAACGTAGATTAACGTATGTGTTATCGCAAGATATTTCGAATTCTTAACACCATGTTGCTTTGCGCCCTCAGCTTTCAAGGCACGTTCGTGCTGAATTGAAATATAGAGTGTATATAATCTGATCGCAAAAAATATCAATAATATAAAAGTAATCATAGTGGCCTCCGATGATAATTCTTGTTGTGAAAAATTAAAAAACCGTATGTACTTATGAAGACAGGGATAGAATTCATCATAAGGGCATACGGTGAATGATTGAGAATTGTTTAACAGTAATGTCTTGGGAGTTTGTACAAGCCATTCTCAATACTATGAGAGATACTATTCTGTTAGGAGAATATTGTGACTGTAATCGAGTGTTATCTCGATTTTCTTTAGGAAGTGAAGGAATAATATCTATATAATACTTACGCTGTCGATAATGTGTTCTAGTTCTGATACAGATGAAAACACTGTTGTTAAATTCTAGGTGTGTAGTAGATTCAAAAGATGTATGACTTCGTTTTCTGTTGTCTCGTCGAATGTAAATTTCATGATGAATTCTGAGTATACGGATGTTTAACTTTGCTTATCAACACAAATAATTTTACTGTGAATCCGTATCGCTGCCCATTAATTAAAGTTAAATAAAAAATTAAATATAGTTAATAATTTAAATTTTAAACCAACTATTCCGAGCAGATTAATATCCTTTATATAATTAACAGATTGCATATCACACATGGATTGGGGTATTTATAATGTAGACTTATATGTACTTACTTGAAAGTATGGAGGGATGAAAGTGGTTAAGAAAGTTTTAATTGTTAACACAAGTACAGATCATTTTGCAGATTCAGATGTTCCAACAGGATTATGGTTAGGAGAACTCGTACACTTCTATGATTTAATGCACCAAAACCACGTACAAATTGATATCGTAAATACTAAAGGCGGCCTGACTCCGATTGACCCAGTCAGTACGTCACGTTTTATGTTAGACAAATTAACTAAGAAATATTTAAACGACGATACATTTATGACCTTATTGAAAAACTCTCCTTCTATTAAAGAAATAACACCAACTGATTACAATGCTGTTTATTTTACTGGCGGACACGGTGTAATGTATGATTTCCCAGGAAATCCAGATATTCAACGTGTGATTTCAGCAGTGAGAGAAAATGGAGGTGTTGTTTCAGCTGTTTGTCATGGCATTTGCGCATTCCTTAATTTCAAAGGCTTAGACGGACGCTATTATGTTGATGGCAAACGCTTAACAGGCTTTTCAAACTTAGAAGAAAAATTAGCAAACCGAAAAAAACTAGTACCATTTATGCTTGAAGATAAACTAAAAGAAGAAGGCGCAGATTACAGCAGAGCCTTTTTACCATTCCGTCCTTACGTCGTAGAAGATGGTCATTTAGTAACTGGACAAAATCCGCAATCTCCTAAAGGCGTCGCAGAAAAAGTACTCTACTTACTAAATGTGAAATAAGTAACTTTAGATTTTAAAAACAAACGTCGGCAGGTCTCAAAACTTTCGTTTTGAGACCTGCCGTTTTTTTATCATCAAAAACCCTTACAAAACCTCAGAAAAAATCCCCTCTCAACATTGAAACTACCTCTTCTTTTTATACTTTCAGAAATGACAATAATTAAAAACACGTTGACCTGAGGGCCAACGTGTAGGACCGACCGCGAATTTAAATAAAGGAGGTCGGTTAGACATGAGATGTCTACATCGAAAGAAAAGAATTAAAGTAAATTGTTTGAAACCCTATTGCAGTAGGTATTATAGGAAATTTCAAAATCATCGCCAAAATGACGCTAGGTGCCTATATCTCTTTTGTATCATAGTGTTAGCGGATTGAGGTGGAGATAATGGAACAAGCATTTAGAATATTAAATATCTACACAAGGTTAGTTCAACAGCAAACTGTAAACAAGTCTGATTTAGCAGAACGCTTTAATGTCAATAAACGCACAATCCAACGTGATATCGACAATCTAAGAAACTATTTATATGAAAATGGTTCTTGGCATACTCAGATTTTATATGATACCAAAACTGAAAGTTATTACCTTAATCTCCCTGATTTAATCAATCCCAAAACTTTTTATAACCAAAATCAAATTCCAGTCACCTTTGAGATGACACAAGAAGTATTTCGTATACTTCGTCCTTATTATACATCTGAGATTATACAAAATATTAATTCTGAAGTTATTCGCGTACGCATGAATATTTCAGAGCAGAATGCCCGTACTCTCGCTTTTATTTATCACTCCAAAATTCGTGTCATCGCGCCCGATAATCTCTTACAAAAAGTGATAGACGACATGATGGAGATGCAAAAAACGTATTTAAAACAAGAAATCAAAACAAATTCAGGAGGAACAACTTGAAAAAATTAATCCCTGCACTTTTGATCGCAACCCCGCTTCTTATAGCGGGTTGCGGTCAAAATAATGATGACGGAAACGAAACAAAGCACAACACCAATACTGAAAGCACCACAAAACCAAAAGAAACAACTTCAGAACAAAACTATAAAGATATCACACTTTCAGATATTTTTGCTGATGGCAAACCGCATATCCTCTATCGAGCAAACCCAATGGTTGAAAATGGCGGAGAAGATGATAAACATCAATCAGTTAAAGTAACCGATACTTCAATTGATGAGTCTTCAGTCAGTCAAGTAATTTACGTAAAAAACAATCAAGCACGTCAATTTTTCATCGACAGCAGCGACGATTTAAGATTAGGAAAGTTCTTAAAATTAAGTCCTGATGAAATCTTAAAGAAAATGAATCACTTAGCTGAAATACAGGAAAAAGAGGGCGACAATTTAGCCCCTTCTATGACTACAACCGATAATTTTACTAATATTGAAAAGTTCATCTATCAAAAAAATCATAAAATCGAAGGAACGGGCTATAACTTTTCTCCAGCAACAGATGGTAAATTTGAAACCGATCCAGAAAACCCCAATTTAAAATTACGTACTAAAGAGTTCAAACCTGATTTCACAGCTAAAGTTAAACCTTTTAAATACAACGGCAAAACATACGCAGGTATTTCTCCATATGATGGCGAAATTTTAATCACTGAAGTACCAGCAGACACTGAAATAGAACTAGATACTAAAAAAGATAAAGATGTACATGTTATTGATTACAAAGACTCTGAAGACGGACAAAAGGAAGCTGATGAAAAAGAGAAAGATTTTGACAATTTATAAGGGGGGCACTTGTCATGTATTGCAGTAAATGTGGTGCTGAACTAAATCCAAGCGATGCTTTTTGTGCTCGCTGCGGAAAACCGATTACTTCAAATTCCAACACAACAGCATCTGCCAACGCTACAAATCAATTAAATATTTGGCAGAATTACCAAGCTTTTTGGCAAAATTTCATTAACTTTAATGGTAAAACAAAACGAACACCTTTTTGGGTGAGTACCGTTTTAAACATTCTTATTACAACGATATTATTGATTATCGGTATTGCAGGAAGAGATGAATTAACAGGACAAGCTTCTCCGATATTGTATATAGCAATTCTCTTTATTATTGTAACCTTCTGTCCTCAACTCGCAATCACATACCGTCGTTTCAATGATGCAAAGAAACGCAAATGGAGTATTTGGGCGAATCTTATTTTACCTATAGACCCTATTATGGAAATCGTCAACGGTACAGGTAGTCCTATTTCATCGTTACTCCTTTTCATCACAATCGGTCTATTCATCTACAATTCCATCATTTTAATTTCACCATCAAAGGAGAGTATCTAACCATGAAAAAAGCATTTATCATTTTGTTTGCGTGTATTTTAATTCCTGCCTTAACAGGGTGCGAAAAAGATTTCAAAGATAAAAAAGAAGTATCTATTAAAGATATTATTAATGATGAACACGAACATGTTATTTGGGCGACAGGCGGCGGCGGTGAAGATGCAGGTTATGTCTCACAAATTATTTTCACAAAAAACGGCAAAGTCAAATCTGTCCCAATCGATCAATCAGCTGAAGTACCAACAAGCTTTATTGAAAGCCATACTCCTTCTGAATTAGAAGATAAGATGAAAAAAGATGGTCCTCCTGAATATAAAGAGTCCAAATGGCAAGAACCTGCATATATTGTCATTGAAAATAGTGAAGAAAAACCGCTTGTCACTATGGTCATTAACAATAAAAAAGGTATGAAGGACCATGATAAAAAATCTGTAGATCGTGTCATGGAAGATCTAGGTAATACCGAAGCGCACGTAATGTATTCTGAAACAAGCAGTGGCGGAACACAATACCCTACAGATAAACCTAAAACTTATGGTACATTTACCTTCGATCCGTCTATCATAATTGGCAATGATGACGCAGAAAGAACAATAAGTTTTACAACTTTACTGGAGAAAGGCCAAAAATTAGTTCAGCTGTCTAAAGATGACTTGAAAAACGATGATCATGTTTATAACTTCAGCCGAAGTGAACTCGAAAATTAACTGAATATGTATCACACTATAACTTCGAGCAATATTCAATAATTTGTACTTCCTCTAATGCAGACAATCAAAATTGCATTAGAGGAAGTTTTTGCTTTCCACAGATAAACTAGATACCACTAATCCTATTTCATCAATCACACTTATCTATCCCATTTTAAATATGTTATTTTTAGTTGAGTAAGGGAAATACCTACTTCAAAGTACTCTAGCTATCACATTGATAAATATGCTTATGTCATTATTTTAAAACTTTGCTATTAATTATTTAAGGAGAGATAATATGGTGCAGAATACAGAATTCGAAACACCTATTACAATTATTGGAGGTGGCATTGGCGGTTTAACTTTAGCTCGTGTGTTGCAAGTGAATGGTATACCAACGAAAGTTTATGAATCAGATACATCTCGTGATGCACGGACACAAGGTGGCCAATTAGACATCCATGAATATAATGGACAAGTTGCATTAAAAAAAGCACAGCTGACGGAAGCTTTCCAATCTATTATCCAAAAAGGTGCAGATGCGGCTCGAATCGTTGGAGAAAATGGTGATATCCTTTTAGATGTTCCAGATGATGAATCAAATGGTCGTCCAGAAGTTTTACGCGGTGACCTTAGAAATATTTTAATTGACTCTTTAAAAGAAGATACCATTGCATGGAGTAAAAAGGTGGATCATGTAGAAAAAACTGATAATAATCAATATAAAGTTGTATTTCGAGATGAAACTTCTATTGTGACGGATAAACTTATAGGTGCAGATGGTGCTTGGTCTAAAGTCCGTAAATTACTGACAAATATCACGCCGCATTATTCAGGCACCACTTTTATTGAAACTTATTTATATGATGTAGATTATAATTATCCTAAAACTGCCCAAGAAGTTGGGAAAGGCGCAATGTATGCATTAACACACAATAAAGGAATTGTTGCACATCGTGAAGCAAACAATATTATCCATACTTATGTTCAAATGAATTGTTCCGAAGAATGGATTGATCATATTGATTTTTCAAATGGCAATCAAGCGGTCCAAACAGTAGCAGCAGAATTTGAAGGCTGGGCATCAGAAATCAAAGCACTTATTACAGAAACAGACAGTCATATCATACCACGTAAAATTTATGCTTTACCTGATGAACATCGTTGGGCGCCACAATCAGGAGTGACTTTAATCGGAGATGCAGCACACTTAATGGCACCTTCAGGAGAAGGTGCAAACTTAGCAATGTTAGATGGTGCTGAATTAGCCGAACTCATCGCAGCCCATAAAGGCAACTTTGATACCGCTATACGTAAATATGAAGAGCAAATGTTCCCAAGAAGTGAAGAAGAAGCAAAAGAATCTCATGAACTGTTAGAGATTTGTTTAGGACCAGATAGCCCAGATAGTTTAATAAAATTATTCCAAAGTGCTGATCAATAAAATAATTCTATGTATACAAAAAACCTAGATGAAAGGAACTTGAAGACGTTCCAGATTCATCTAGGTTTCTTTTTTTAATCTTCTAAAGCTTTTGCTGCATCATTTAAAGCAGCTTCTGTGATACCGTGAGATACAGTCCAGTGTGTTTCTACTTTCGCACCTGAACGTTTGAAGATATCAATGACACGTTCACTTTCTGATACAGGAACGATTGGATCTTGTGTTCCCATTGAAAGGAAAATAGTCATGTTGCTTAAGTCTCTCACATTTTCTATATCAGCAGGATATAATGGTGCAAAGAGTAAAGCTTTCGCAAATGTTGTATCCTCTCTCAATAATAAATTGATAGCCATATTAGAACCATTTGAGAAACCGACAAGAACTGCTTTGTTCAAGTCGAAGTTATAATGCTCTGCTGCTTCTCTTAAGAAATCATTCAATTCATCACTGCGTTCTGCTAAATCTTCCCAGTCATATTGTCCTTCTCCGACACGTTTAAAGAAACGCGCCATGCCGCCTTCAGAAACATTTCCTTTTACACTTAATACATTGTAATCAGGATTTAAACGAAGCGCTACCGGAATTAAGTCAGTTTCATCTCCGCCAGTACCATGAAACATGATGAATGTCGGTTGGTTGCTGTCTTTTCCTTTACGAAAAATGTGTTTCATATCCATTGATATCTTACCTCCTTCAAATTATTGTTGTGCTTTGCGATCAGGTTGATTATGACGTGTTGTGTCTATATGACGTACTTCGCCTTCGATCGCTTCACGTTTTGGTTCTAAGAATGGTGGTAATGAAAGAATTTCACCTAATGTTTCATAAGGTTCATCACCAGTGAATCCTGGACCATCTGTTGCAATTTCAACTAAGATGCCTGGATAGAATTTTGAATAAAGTGATTTGAAGTAATAACGTTCCACAAAACCTGAATTGCCGATATTATATGAATTCAAACGATCAATCCATTCGTCTAGCCCTTCTTTATCATTAACACGGAATGCAGTATGGTGAATTGTGCCATAACCTTGCATACCAGGATTACCGCCTTGTTTATGCACAATCACTTGACCGCCATTTCCACCTTGTCCTGTTTCAAAAAGATGGTAGTCTCCTTCTGAATCTACTTCTTTATAACCGTAAACTTCTTCGAAAACTGCTTTGAAAGCTTCATAACGGCTGACATTCAATTCAATTGGTCCTAGACCAACAATGGCATATTCTTCTGGCACTGGTCCGTTTTTCCAAGCAACACCTGGTTCAACACTGCCCTCTTTGTCAGTTTCATCTGAGATAAGATTATATTGTTGACCGTCGAAATCTTCAAAACGAATAATTTTTTTACCTAACAATGTTTCAACATCTGAATGCTCTATATTTAATTTATCAAATCGATCTGCCCAATATTCAATAGCTGCATCTGATGGTACACGTAAAGAAATTCTTGCGATTTCGTCTGTTCCGTGTGTTCCTTTTGGAATTCCTGGGAAATCAAAGAATGTAACATCTGTGCCTGCATTACCTTCATCATCTGCGAAGAATAAATGATACGTATGAATATCATCTTGGTTTACTGTTTTTTTCACTAAACGTAAACCCAATACATCTGTATAGAAATCGTAAATTTTAACAGCATCGCTTGTAATTGCTGTAACGTGGTGCATACCTTTTAAGTTTTGCATCTTCATTTCATCTCCTTCTAATTAAAAAACTATCTAAGCCGTGTGCTTTATAGGTATATATTTTATACTTAATATAATAATGCTACCTAGAACGTTTTGCAAGCTTTATGTCTCTCTTTTAAAAAAAGACCTCAGAACCACTGTTCTGAAGCCTTTTTTATAAACTGTGCTACAGCCTGTATATAAGGTAGTACGATTAATTTATTACTACATTACCCGTATCTGTATCCACTTGAACCTTAAAATTACCTTGTCCATATTTTTCATCTTTTAATTGAGGTTGATTTATTCTTATTTCACTGCCGTTATCTTCATCAGTCTTATCAACGAGTTTAGTGTTTTTAGGTGCTTTGGCATAATCTAATTTGATATCTCCGGTATCGGTCCTTGTATCGATGTTAGCATCTCCGTTAATAGATTTGATGATAATATCACCAGTATCACTTTGTGCAGTTACGTCTTTAAACTCTGTTTTAAGTAGTTCTATATCTCCAGTATCACTTTTTAAGTCTAATTGATTACTTTTACTATTTTTAAATTGAATATCTCCTGTATTCGTTACAGCTTCAACTTGTTCGGCTTTCAAACCTTCAATTGTGATATCACTCGTATCATTATGCAAATCTACTTTTTCTAACTTATGGTCTGGCACAGTAATCGTGATATCTGCTATCTGCTGGTTTGGTTCCTTTAAAATTAAAATTAATACGAGGACCCTTTTGTGCTTCTTTTACAATAAGTGTACTGTTTTTGATCTCACTTGTTATTTCTGTATGTGCTTTATCTCCACTTTTCGCTTTAACGCTAAAGTGCTTTCCGTGTTTCACTTTGATGTCTGCTAACTGACCATTTACTTGCAGCTTTTTAATTGAATCATCTTCTTTTTGATAATCTTTTTCGTAGTTCAAGGGATGAGAAGGTGTATTTGAAACTTTTTTCATTTCAAAATATGTTGCTAATCCGAAACCGATAAACATGAGCAGCCCGATTGTGAATAATATTATCAATACCTTTTTCATGAGCGTGCACTTCCCTTCACAACATTGATATTCCATCTAAGATACTTCATGAATAAAACGAAACTCCATTTACAAGCCAAGTATGTGACGACGAGCAGTATTAAACCAACACCGAACATGGCAAAAACGGAATAAGTTTCTACCGGCATGATGGCACTGGCTCCATCTATGATACCTTTCACTAAGAGTAAAACAGGTGAAACAAGTAGTGTCACAGTTGTTGTAATAAGCCCAAAGAGGAGACCGATCAGTGTTGTTAGAACTCCAAAGACTACAAAAAAGTTCAGGATACTGAGTCCCATAACTGCTAAGATGGCATTAGTAACATTATTAGGGTTTTTAGAATCTTCAACTTTATCCATTGCAGAAGTCGCACTCATTTCACGTCCGATAGACTTAGGATTGCCAAGTTCTTTAGAAATTTCTTCTTCTGTCTTACCAGCTTCTTTACCGCTGATAAAATGTGTTTCATATTCATCAAGGATATCTCGTCGTTCTTCTGGAGTGACTCTTGTTAAATAGCGATCTAGTAGTCTTAAATATTCTTGTTTATTCATCAACTTCACTCTCCTCTATAAACAAATTGACAGCATCTGTAAAATCTTTCCATTCTGCTAAAAGTGATTTCAGACGTTCTCGTCCTTCTTCTGTAATTTTGTAGTACTTACGTGCCGGCCCTTCTGTTGAAGGTTTAAAATATGTGGTCAAATACCCTTCTTTTACTAGGCGGCGCATAAGTGGATAAACTGTGCCTTCTGCAATTGAAATACGAGGTGTGATTTTTTGAACTAAGGAATAACCGTATTGATCTTCACCTTTGATAATGAGTAGTACTAGAAATTCCAAAGCCCCCTTCTTAAATTGTATATTCATCGCATTACCTCCATATACATTAATCAGTACTGTGTAATGTTTAGTAGTTGTTATCTATAATATAGCATGCGGTATTAAACATTACAAGGTAGTGATTATTAAATAATTGTAAAAGTTGTGACAATTTTCACTTTCAGGATTTTGAAATGTCAAAAACCTTATCATTACGCCTTTGAAAGACATAAAAATACCGTTGTTTTGGTTGCAATAAACCAAAACAACGGTATTTTTTTCAATTAACCTTCAACTTTTTCGGTGTTCCATACTTCTTCAGCAATACTTTTTACTAAACGTATTTTTGCCCATTGTGCTTCTTCAGTTAGATTGTTTCCTTCTTCTGTAGAAGCAAAACCGCATTGTGTACTTAACGCTAAATTCTCTAACGGGATATATTGGCTTGCTTCTTTGATACGTGCAATCACTTCGTCACGATCTTCGAGTTGACCATCTTTTGAAGTAATTAACCCTAGAACAACATTTTTCCCTTCAGAAACATGTGCTAATGGTTCAAACCCTCCAGAACGGTCTGTATCATATTCTAAAAGATAATTATCAACATTTTCTCTATCAAACAGTGGTGAAGCTACAGAATCATAAGCCCCTTCTGCAAACCATGTTGAACGATAGTTTCCGCGACAGACGTGTGTTTGTACTGTTAAATCTTCAGGTAATCCTTCAATTGCTTTATTGTTTGCTTTAACAAATACTTCTTTTAAACGTTCTTTCTCTTTTGCATCGCCATTTTTACCATTAATTTCTGTTTGATCTCCTACCAATCTTCCCCAAGTTGTGTCATCAAACTGGATGGTACGTAATCCTTCGTCATATAAATCTTGAATAACAGTTTGGTATGCCTCAGCAATCGCATCAATCAATTCATCGTCTGTCGAGTAGAACTTTCTAGTAGCCTCTAAATTTTCTTTACGTGTCAGTTCAGAGAATAAACGTGCAGGTGCTGGTACTGTTTGACGTGCTTCAATACCTTCTGGTGTGTGTGCTTTTAAAAATTTATAATGTTCGACAAATGGATGATTTTCTCCGCTTATGTAATTGCTTAATCTTGCTGTTTCAAAACGAGATTGTACATTTTCAAATTCAAAGCCTCCCGCATCTTTAATTGCTTCTACACCGTTTAATCCCCAAAAGAAATCTAAATGCCACCAACTGCGACGAAATTCTCCATCGGTAATAGATTGCAATCCGTTTTCCACTTGTTTTGTGATGAGTTGTTTAATCTCTTCATCTTCTGCTTTGGAAAGCGCTTCTTGATCGATTGTTCCTTGTTCAAATTGTGCACGTGCTTTTTTCAATGCTTCTGGTCTTAAAAAACTTCCTACAATGTCATATCTTAATAATTCAGTCATATTCAATATCTCCCTGTTTTATTTATCTTTTCCAAACAACTCAAAAAACCCCTACAGAGCTTTGGCTCTATAGGGGCGAAGAATCTATCCACGCGGTACCACCCGAATTTGTGCATGTTGAAGCACATCTCAAAAAAGCACTCATAATCAAGTACTTCCGGCGGTCATAACGTACGCCACTACGTGTCAGCTTAATCATTCAGCTAACAGATTCAGAGTCCATTTTCTATATTCTCAAATCACTTTTTCACACCATACAAAAGCTCTCTGCAGATTTTTAAATATATACTTTACTCATCTTTATCTTTTCGAATTATTTGATTAATGCTCATTGTATATTTAAAAGAATATTCTGTCAACTTAATTATTATTAACTCTTTAATAATTTTCTCAATCATTATACACAGTAATACAAATAGGCTATTTTCGAGCAAAAAAGTAGAGCTTCATACTTTAAAATAAATGTCGATTGTTTATAAAGCTCCAATAACCCCTGTACTTTTTGATATTTACTTTGATTTCACCTAAATATATATTGTCGTAACCTTTATGGGCTTTCAATATTACCGGTTTATTTACGTCATAAATATCATAAGCAATTGCACATCTTACGGATTTACCCTTTTTAATTAAATCATCTTGGTTATCAAGCACATAGTTATATTTTTCCATGTTAGGAAGTGGGCCAACATCAATTTTCTTCATAGAATCACTTGTATCTTGGTAAGCTTCAAAAGCAGTAAACCATGCTCCAATTGGGTCAATTTCTTTATCCACTTTATTTTTAGCTTCATAAGTTACAACAAGCTGCGGTTTTTCTTGCCCCTCATAAGTATTCATTGGTAAGTATTCCGTATTTAATACTTTAATTTCTAAATCATGTAACACTGCTGTATTATTTTTTAATTCTTTAGTTCTGAGCTTCTTAGATTGATTTTCTTCTTTTACTTTTTCTGAATCAATTTCACTTGTCTTACTACTATTGCATCCAGATAATATAACCGATAATAAAATAAAAATCATTGTTAGTTTTCTCATTGATGTCCCCTTCTTTTGATGAAATAATTTAATCTATTGACTTTAATTATACATTTAAACCTATAAAAAGTAACTAAGAATTATATAAATAAACGCACCTAATATTCAGTATTAGATACGTTAATAAAAATTATTCCTTCAATCACTCTTTTACCGCTTCCATAGGCACCATTTCTCTAATTGTAGCTTTGAGATTATTGATTTGCGCCTTTCTTCCCATACTACTAGCCATATTCATCGGTTTATAATTTTCCCAGTGCTCAAGTTCATCCATTTTTTCTCTGATTTGCTGTTTGCTGAATTGTTTCATTTTATTTACCACCTTTATCTTTTTTGGATAAATAAAATAGCCCTTCTTACAAGAAGAAGCGCTTCAACACATCTTCTTATCTTTCAAGTCATCAACTTGTTGGATTTAGCACGATACCGCAAAGCGGTTGCTGCTGGAGTTTCACAGGGCCAAGTCCCTCCACTCACTCTTAATAAGAACTATTTTATTCACATATAATGATACCGTATTTCTGTACTTTTTCAACTTATTAACTACAGAAACCCAAAAAAGTTGTATATTTTATTAATAAACCATCTAAACTAATAATCACCTGAAATTATGTTAAACTTCAAATATATTCAAATAAAGGGAGATGTTTGATATGAGTTCAATTTATACATACGAAGATAAGGTCCATCCTTCTTGGATTGATCACAATCATCATTTACATGATGCACAGTATTTTTCAATATTCAGTGATGCTGTGGTAGGTTTTTTCGCAAGTTTAGGTTTCTCGATTGATTATCGTCAAAATCATGATACGACTATTTTTAATTTAGAAGCGCATATTACTTTCTTGAAAGAAATGGTTTTAGATGAATCATTTAAAGTAGATGTATATGTTTATGACTTCGACCATAAACGCGTACACTTTTTCTTAAAAATGTTTAATCAAGAAGGGGTACAAACAGCAGCATATGAAGTGATTATGATGTGCATTAATAATAAAGAACGTCGCAGTGCTGAATTCCCAGAGTTTGTATATGAAAACATCGAAAAATATTACAAAGAACAAGGGGATTTCGAAATACCAAAACAGCTGGGACATCAAATTGGAATCAGACGCAAAAAGTAAAAATAAGGCAAGCAACTGTTAAAGTTCGCTTGCCTTTAATTTATTTTGTTGCTTAATTAAATACCATACCGCCATCAATAATTAATGCTTGTCCTGTCATATAATCACTATCTGGCCCTGCTAGATATGATACACATGCAGCTACATCAGATGGCTCTGATAAGCGTTTTAAAGCAATGTTTTTAGAGAATTGTTCCATACCCCACTCATAAGGTTTGCCCGCTTCATCCGCAGTTTTTTGTGCAATATCTTCCATCATCGGCGTTTTCACAATACCAGGGCAATAAGCATTTACTGTAATACCTTTGTCTGCTAAATCACGCGCTGCAGTTTGTGTAATACCGCGAATTGCGAATTTAGTAGCACCGTATAAAGCTAAACCTGGATTGCCGACTTGACCAGCTTGTGAAGAAGCACTGATAATTTTACCGCCATGTCCTAGAGACTCAAAAGCTTCAACAGCTGCTTGGATACCCCAGAAAATGCTACCAACGTTTACATCAAATACTTGGCGATATTGCTCGTACGTAATCGTATCTAATGGTGTTTGCGGTCCTAAACCAGCATTGTTCACGATAACATTGAAATCACCGAACTTATCTTTCACTTCTTTTACAGCCGCAAATACTTGGTCACGATCCGCCACATCTACTTTTACAGCAACCGCTTCATGGCCTGCATCACGTAAACTTTGCGCAACATTTTCCGCAGTTTCAATATTATAGTCTGCAACACCGACTTTAAAACCATCTTCTGCTAATCTTCGGCAAATCGCTTCTCCGATACCTTGTCCTCCACCTGTTACTAATGCTACTTGTCCTTCAACTTTTGTCATCTTGATGCCACTCCTTGTTGTACGAAATATGAATTTACGCTTATATTATAGTTTATTTTCTGAATAATCGCAAAATAACTCATAAAAAATAAGCACATACAGCCCCTCATTACTGTATGTGCTACTCATTTAAAAACTTAAATTACTTTTTGGTCTTCTAAATATTGGATAATTTGTTCTACCGCTTCTTCTACTGAATTTTCTTCTGTATCCACGATAATTTCTGGGTCTTCAGGTGCTTCATAAGGTGCATCGATACCTGTGAAGTTTTTAATTTCTCCTGCGCGCACTTTTTTATACAATTGCTTAGGGTCTCTTTCTTCACATGCCGCTACACTTGCTTTAGTGTAAACTTCTACAAATTCGCCATCCTCTAAAATTTCACGCACATGATCACGGTCTTCACGATAAGGCGAAATAAAAGCTGTTAAAGTAATTAATCCAGCATCTGATAAAAGTTTGCTCACTTCTCCAATACGACGGATATTTTCCTTTCGGTCTTCAGGACTGAATCCTAAATTATTATTCAATCCATGACGGATATTATCACCATCTAAGCGATAAGAACGTACGCCGCGTTCAAATAATGCTTTTTCTAAAGCAACACTGATAGTAGATTTACCAGATCCTGATAAACCTGTAAACCAGAGCACCACACTCTTGTGGCCATTTTTTTCCTGGCGCTCGTTTTTTGTTACTTCTGAATCATGCCATGTGATATTTTGTGATTTCACCATTTAGTTTAACCCTCCCCATTTTGTTCTCTATGTCTGCGTAAACCGCGAATCAGCACTTCTGCTACTTCTGGTCTTGAGAATTCTTTCGGCAATGGTTCACCGTTACGTAATTTTTCACGTACTTTTGTACCGCTTAAATGTACATGATATTTTTTATCATGCGGGCAAGTTTTGGCAGTTGCCATGTTTTCGCACTTTGTGCAGTAAAAAGCATGTTCAAATTTCATAATGTTGATACCTAGCTCATCCTCATATTGAGAAATGAGTTCTTGCGCTTCGTATGTACCATAGTAATCACCTACACCGGCATGGTCACGACCTACGATGAAATGTGTGCAGCCGTAATTCAATCGGACAATCGCATGCAAGATAGCTTCACGCGGTCCTGCATAACGCATTGCAGCAGGATAAATTGCTAAACGTGCGCGATTTTCCGGGAAATAATTTTTCAAAATAACTTGGTAACTTTCCATACGTACATCTGCTGGGATGTCATCTGCTTTTGTTTCACCTACTAAAGGATTCAATAACAATCCATCAACCGTTTCTAAAGCACTCTTTTGAATGTATTCATGCGCACGATGAACTGGATTACGTGTTTGGAAACCGACTACTGTTTTCCAACCTAAATCATGAAACATTTGTCTTACTTCAATAGGATCTAGTTCAAATTCTTCAAACTCACTATGATCAGGACGATTTACTAATTGAATAGGTCCAGCTAAATAAACATTTCCTTTTTCATATACTTTTTTTACACCTGGATGTGCTTCTTCAGTTGTACCATAAACGTTTTCAGCTTCTTTTTCTTTATCATAAGTGAACTTTTCTTGTAAATCTAAGACACCGTAAAGCTTGTCATCTTCTCCATATAACGCAATTTTAGAACCTAATTCATATGCATCAGCCTGTTCTTCTGTTACAGGTAATGTAATCGGGATACTCCACAATGTACCATCAGCTAAATGCAAGTTTTCTACCACATTCGTATAATCTGCTTCTCCCATAAATCCAGTTAATGGACTGAATCCGCCAATTGCGATTAATTCTAAGTCAGATAAACTCCATGCATTTAACGTTAATTTAGGAAATGCTTCTGCTTCTTTGATTAACGCTTCTCTCTCTGCACCTTCAAGTTGACGGTTAATTAATTCACCGCCGTGAGGTGTACTTGTATAATTAATAATTTGAGTTGCTGTTGCCATATTATCCATCTCCCTTGTTTAGTTTTTTCCTACTTTGTGCGTTTGCTTTTTTTGAAAAAAATTGGGTAATTTCCCAGCTTTATTTAAGGTATATAACAATAATCCTAACCAAGCGACTACAACTGTAATTCTTACAATTGTTGCCATTGATGCATCAGCTCCAAAGGCATTCATCAATGTATTGCTGTTTGTAAAAATAATGAGACCGCCGACAAAGATACCAAGCACTTCAACTGGAATCACTTTAACCATCCATGCCGCAAATGGAGCTGCTGCTACACCACCTATACTTAGTGCAGCTACTAACCCCCAATTGATTTGGTCTAATCTTAAGAAAATCAAGAAACTGACAGATGCTGCGATTGTGACAAAGAATTCACTGACAGAAACACTTCCAATAACGTGTCTTACATTAGCATTACGTCTTGAAACCAAAACGGAAGTATTAACCGGTCCCCAACCTCCTCCGCCGATAGCAGTTAAAAATCCAGCTACTGAACTAAGCGGAATCAACAACTTGTTACTAGGCGGCGGGCCGTCGGTATAACTTCTTTTTCCTTTGAATGCAAATTGATAAAGGATATATATACCGATTGAAATCAGGAACAAAGCAACGGCCGGTTTTACTATATTTGCATGAAGATGACTGACTAATGCTGCGCCGATGAAAGCAAACATGGATCCCGGCACCGCCAATCTTAGAATGAGCTTTTTGTCCGCATTCGCAAATGACATATGCGAAATACCTGAAGCTGCTGTTGTTGCAATTTCAGAAAAATGAATTGTCGCTGAAACAATGGCAGGAGTGAGCCCGAGTGTTAACAAAATTGATGATGAAGTTACACCGAACCCCATGCCGAGGGAACCGTCAATCAGTTGTGCAAAGAAACCGACAAAAGCGATAATCAATAATTTTTTCATTGTCTCTGCTCCTTTCTTCGAGTAAATGATTTCAAAATTTTCACTTTATTTTATCTAACTAGCAAACCATAAATTATATTATTCTTATTGGTTTACAAGGATTTATAGTTATAAAAGTTGAAACTTTTTATTTCAACCCTTAATTGTACAGTGTGTACTCTAATGCAATGCTGCTTCTGTTAATTGTTGGTGTTGCGCAAATTCTTGGAACCAGTTGATTTTACGATTCATACGCACCACTTCACCTACTATAATCATAGATGGATTTTTAAAATGCTTTGCATCTTCAACAATTGTTTCTAATGTGCCGACTGCAGTTTCTTGAACTTCTGAAGTCCCTTGATAAACAAGTGCGACAGGTGTATCTGCTGCTCTGCCGTTTTCTATTAATAAACGGCTGATTTCAGGCAATCGACTGACGCCCATATAAATACACAACGTTTCAGGTCCGCGTGCTAAGTGTTTCCAATACTCTTGCTTAAATGTTTTAGATTTATTCACACCTGTTACAAAAGCAACAGATGAACTATAATCTCGATGTGTAACAGGAATACCAGCATAAGCAGGTGCTGCAATGCCTGATGTAATACCTGGTACAATTTCAAATGGCAAATTTTGGTCTGCCAATACTTCTGCTTCTTCTGCACCTCTGCCGAACAAGAAAGGGTCACCGCCTTTTAGGCGTGTGACGATATGTCCTTTGCTTGCTAGGCTAACCAATAAGTGATTAATTTCTGCTTGCGGAATGGATGGACCATTCGGGTCTTTACCACAATAAATTAGTCTTGTATTTGGTTTAGCATATTCTAATAATGCTTTATTAACGAGGCGATCATATAGAATCACATCTGCTTTCTCAATGGCTTTCATGCCCTTGACGGTGATTAAATCCGGATCGCCCGGGCCTGCTCCAACTATATATACTTTTCCCATCTGATCACCCCATTGATTTAAATATTAACCGCGGAAATCACGACCATCTGTCACTTTTTCAACAATACCTTTACGTACAACGAAATCACCGAAATGTTCACCTTTTTCACGTTCTTTACTGTATTGTTCTAAGATAGGTCTTAGACTTTCCAAGATTTCTTTTTCTCCGATATTTTCTTTATACAACTTATTCAAACGGTCACCTTTGAAACTGCCGCCAAGATAGAAATTGTATTTACCTGGCGCTTTGCCGATAAATGAAATTTCTGCTAAAGCTGGGCGTGCACATCCATTCGGACAACCTGTCATTCGAATTGTAATTTCTTCTTCACTTAAACCGAATTCATCTAATAAATCTTCAATTTTTCCAACCAATGATGGTAAATAACGTTCAGATTCAGCCATTGCTAAACCACAAGTCGGGAAAGCGACACAAGCCATAGAATTACGGCGCAATCCACTATAATTTTTACCATCTGTCAGTCCATAATTATCAATAATTTTCTGAATTTCAGGTTTATCTTTCTCATCTACATTTGCAATAATCAAGTTTTGGTTCGGTGTCATTCTAAAGTCGCCTTTATGTACCTTAGCCAATTCTTTAATTGCAGTTTTTAATTTGAAATCCTCCGTATCTTTGATACGTCCATTTTGAATGAATAATGTGTAATGATGTTTGCCTGAACCTTCTGTCCAGCCTAAACGATCTCCATTATCTTCAAATTCGAATGATTTTGCTTCTTCTAATTCCCATCCTAAGCGATCATTCAATTCTTGTTTAATCCAATCAAGACCTTTGCGGTCAACTGTATATTTAAAACGTGCTTGCATACGATCTGAACGGTCACCATAATCACGTTGGATTGTTAAGATTTTTTCACAAACTTCTTCTGCTTTATCTTTCGGAATAAAGCCAATCACTTTACCCACTTGCGGATAAGTTCTCAAGTCATCATGTTTCATACCCATACCGCCGCCGACAGAGACGTTATATCCAATAAGCTCATCATTTTCTACAATACCGATTAAACCAATATCTTGAGAATATACATCGATATCATTTGAAGGTGGTACCGCGATGCCGATTTTAAATTTACGCGGTAAATAAGTCTTACCATACATCGGTTCGTGGTCTTCTTTTTTAGTATCTACAACTTTTTCGCCATCTAGCCAAATTTCATGATAAGCCGTTGTTTTTGGAAGCAAGTGTTCACTGATACTATCTGCTGCACGATTAACTTCAGCATAAATATCTGATTGATACGGATTTGGATTACACATTACGTTACGTGTCACATCACCGCAAGCTGCAATAGAATCAAGTACAGCATCGTGAATACTTTGCATTGATTTTTTCAAATTCCGTTTCAAAATACCGTGATACTGCATTGTTTGACGTGTTGTTAAACGGATTTGTTCACCCGCGTAATTATCAGCAAGTGCGTCTAATTTCAACCATTGGTCTGTAGAAACTTTACCGCCAGGAATACGCACACGAATCATAAATGCATATAGTGGTTCTAATTTTTGTTTGCGACGTTCTTGACGCAAGTCACGGTCATCTTGCATATAACTACCGTGGAATTTCAGTAATTTGGTATCGTCTTCTGCAATTGCGCCTGTGATAGGATCATTTAACCCTTCCACAATTGTGCCGCGGAGATAATTGCTCTCCCCTTTATTACGTTCTAAATCATCTAAACCTTTATATAATTCGTTATCATTTTTCGCCATCGTGGACTATCCCCCCTTAGAAATTAATAAACGTCACGTTGATAGCGTTTTTCTTTTTTCAATTCTGCTAAATAGTTTTCTGATTCTTCTTCAGTTAAGCCGCCTTCTTTTTCAAGGACGTGCACAATTGCTTGATGTACATCTTTTGCCATGTTTTTTTCATCGCCGCAGACATAAACAGCTGCGCCATTTCTTAACCAGTCGTAGAATTCTTCGCTATTTTCATCAATTAAATGCTGTACATAGCGTTTTTCTTCTTGGTCTCTTGAAAAGGCAACATCTGCTTTTTCTAAAACACCGTTATCTAACCAATCTTTGATTTCCGTTTGATATAGGAAATCTGTTGTAAAATGTTGATTACCGAAGAACAACCATGTTTTACCAGTCAAATCTAATTCTTCACGCTCTTGCAATACTGCACGGAATGGAGCAATACCAGTACCTGGGCCAATCATGATTACTGGTGTAGTTTCATCAAATGGGAATTTGAAGTTTGGATTTTTCTTCAAATATACTTTTAATTTATCTCCTGGTTCCACACGCTCTGCTAGTTGAACACTGCACACACCAGAGCGGTCGCGGTCATGTGCTTCATAACGTACTGCACATACTGTGATATGCACTTCATCTGGGTTCGCTTGGTTACTGCTGGAAATAGAATAACTGCGTGCCGGAATTTTTCTTAAGACTTGGTGCAATTGATCTGGTTGCAATGATTCTGTAGGGAAATCATCTAATAAATCAAGCAAGTCTCTGCCGTATACATATTCTTTAACCCATGCGTTATCTGAAAGACGGTCCATCAATTCTTCGTTATCGAAGATTTGTGCTGCACTTTCAAGTAATGGTTTCGTTAATTTAGTAATTTCAAAATAAGAAGTCAATGCATCAGATAATGTCATTTTTGTACCTTGCGTATCCACTTCAATCTCTTGTTCTGAATCCCAATCAAGCATATCGATTAATTCATTCACAAGTTCAGGGTCATTTTCAGGCAAGATATTAATAGAATCTCCAGGCGCATACTCATCGCCATAACCTTCTAGTGAAAGTTCAAGATGACGCACTTCTTTATTAGAACCGCGACCTGTGATTTTTTCATTTTCTAATACTTCTGCTTCAAATGGATTTGTGCGTGAATAAACTGGAGCAGCGACATCATTTTGAATTGGTTCATTCTGTGCATCTTGAACGACTTGCTTTACTTCTTGATCACCTAATTCATTAATAATATTGTCTATCCATTCATTTGCTAATTCTTCAAAGTCAATATCACAATCGACACGAGGCAAGATACGATCAGCGCCTAATTCTTCTAAGCGTGCGTCGAAATCTTTACCAGTTTGACAGAAGAATTCATATGATTGATCACCTAAAGCTAATACAGAGAATCGTGCACCTTCAAGGTTAGGTGCTTTGCGACCATATAAGAAATCATAGAATGTAACTGCATTATCAGGCGGATCTCCTTCACCATGAGTAGAAGTTACAATGAGTAAATCTTCTACTTTTTTCAAATCTTTCGTTTTATATTGATCCATTTCAGACAATGTTACGTCAAAATCTTTTTCTTTTAATTTACTTTCTAATAGTTCTGCAACCCATTGGGCATTACCTGATTCAGAACCGAATAATACTGTGATTTTTCTTGGTTCAACCACTTGTGGTTGTGCAGCTTGTGCACCTGCTGCTTCAGGTACTTGTACAGCGCCGGATGCTGGAACTGTTCTTGCAGCGCCGCCTTGCATATTTGCGGTTAAATAACCACTTAACCAAAGTTTTTGGTCATTAGATAAAGTTGATAAAGCTTGATTAATAAGTTGTGCCTGTTCGTCGTTGAACGGACTGTTTGTTGATGATAAACTCAAGTGTCTTCCCCCCATATATTAATTTTTATTCTTAGTTTTTTAGTAGGAATTATGCTTAAAAAAATATATTTTACGGAACCTATACCTAGGTCGTTTATAGGTTTGCTTAATTCCAATAGGTTTACTAAGAATTAGCACCAAAAAAATTTTGCCGTGACTTAACTTAAGACTTACGGCCTACATGCAGTCCGCATTCTGTCTTCATATTGTTCGACCATCTTCCCTCTCTCGAATCTCCTCCAGCTGCAACTGGCGAAGTACATGGAGCACATCCGATACTCGGATAATTTTGATCATGAAGTATATTGTACGGTAGTTCATTTGATTTAATGTAGTCCCAAACGTTATCCCAAGTCCAATGAATCAAAGGACAAACTTTGATGGATTGAAAACGTTCATCTTTGTTCAAGAAGTCTGTATTAGCTCGAGTAGGCGACTGCTCTCTTCTGAGTCCTGAAACCCAAGCTGTCTGGCCTGTTAATACTTCTTCCAATGGTTTCACTTTACGAATATAACAACATTGGTTCGGATCTCTGTTCCAAAGGTTGTCACCATAATGTTCTGCTTGTTCGTCTACAGTTAAGTCTGGTTTTTTTAATTCAATGTTCAATTCTGGATACTTTGCTTTAACGCGATTGATCAAATCGTAAGTTTCTTCAAAATGCAGACCTGTATCGAGAAATACAATTCTAGCATCAGGTTTCACTTGTGAAATTAAATCAATCAAGACGATGCCCTCAGCTCCGAAACTGCAAGCATATACAATTTCATCTCCGTAAGTATCGTATGCCCACTTCAAGACATGATACGCACCCTTTGTTTCATCGAAAATATTCAACGAATCAAAAGGATTTGAGGCGAAGTTTGTATAGGTGATTTTAGAATCCAAATAAATACTCTCCACTCGTATTATATAAATTCTGCCAACAACAATTCAAATAGTAGTGATGTACGAATTGTCTGAAAATAATTATGTTATGAATCATACCGCGTTCTTTTATTCATGTCAATGAATTATCGGAACATTTACAAAATTTATATATCCTTTTTTATACTTTTATTTTTCTCTTTAGAACCCTCTCAGACTCCTGGGTGTATATTACTTTAAAATTAAGCCTACGCTCTTGCTTCTTTTTCTAAAAAACCGAATAGAAAGTATAAAGTATTATGTTATGATGAATGGCGAAAGAGGTGGCACTATGGGAAGAATTGAAGTGGACCAAATTGAATACAACATCGGACCTCGCCAATTATTTAAAATACCGCATTTAAGCATACAGCCACATGTCCGTATTGGTATTGTAGGCAAGAATGGCAGCGGAAAATCAACATTGCTTAAAATTTTAAGCGGTATACTTGAACCAGATTTCGGTCATGTTAATCGCGAAGGCATCATCGCACACATCCCGCAATTTTCTCAATGGACAAGTCACTTGAGTGGCGGTGAAATGATGCGAAAGTACATTTCAGAAGCTTTAGAGAAAAAAGCAGAATTTTTATTTGCTGATGAACCTACTACGCATTTAGATGTTGAAGGTATAAAGTTATTAGAATCTGAAATCAAAAATTTTGCAGGTGCTTGTTTGATTATTTCGCATGATAGAACTTTCTTAAAACAAACTTGCCAAACGATATGGGAAATCAGTGACCAAACTGTATCTGTATTTAATGGCGGTTATGATGCTTATGTTCAGCAGAAAGAAGATAGAGAAAAACAAGCTTGGGAAGACTACCATCAATACGAGCAGAAGAAAAAACAATTAGAACAAGCGATTAAAAATAAACAGCAGCGTGCTCAAGGTGCCACTAAAGTACCTAAAGGCATCGGTGCACATGAAGCAGCGAATTTTAAACATCACTATCAGGGAAAACAGAAAAAATTAGATCAAAATGCAAAAACAATGCAGAAACGACTAGATCAACTTGAAGTGAAGCATCGTCCTAAAAGTGCTGAATCTATACAGTTAAGTTTGCCGTTTGCAGATAAACTAAAGAACAAGCCTGTTATTCATGCAGACTATTTTTCAAAATCTATCAAAGATGAAGTACTATGGAAAGATGCTTATTTTTATATAAATGGCGGCGATAAAATCGGATTAGTTGGAGCAAATGGCTCTGGCAAATCAACGTTATTAAAGGCAATTGTAGAAGGTGAAAAAAACCTGAACTTATCATCAAGTTTGCGAATTGGATATTTGAGCCAGAAATTAAATGAATTAGATGAAGAGAAAGATATTCTGGATTTTATCAAAGATCATAGTGAACATGAAGAAACTTTGATTCGTACCGTTTTAGCACGTATGCATTTTCGTGGTGATGCTGTATATAAAAAAATAGCAGTATTAAGCGGAGGAGAAAAAGTGAAAGTTGCTTTGTGCCAATTAATTTTAAGTCCTTTCAACTTATTGATATTAGATGAGCCCACTAATTCATTAGATATTGAGTCTATCGAAGCTTTAGAACAACTTTTAAAAGATTATACAGGTACAAACATCATTGTATCTCACGACCATGAATTTTTAGCGAACGTTACTAATAAGATTTTATATTTAGCCAACCACCAATTAAAACTGTTCAATGAAGACTATGCTCATTTTGTTAAAACATTAGAGCAACCTGAATCTACTAAAGATAAAACTCAATTACGTAATCAACTGATGTTAGTGGAGAATCGTATTTCAGATATTTTAAGCCGATTAAGTATCGCCCCATCTGAAGAGCTTGATGCACAGTTCCAAGCATATTTAAAAGAGAAACGTGCGATACTAAAAGAATTAGAAGAATGAGTCAAAGAAGAACAAGGCTATACTAATAAGCTCCTTATAAAGAAAACACTTAAGAAGTGATAACTTTATAAGGAGCTTATTATTTTCATAATCGGTTGTGCTTTAAATATATTAGTCTATGTTATCGATTTTACAAAATCACGATTAGCGGTCATATAAACACCTTTATCTGTCTTCAAACGCGGCGTGCCATTAGAAGAAAATACAATTTTAACGATATTCACAATATCCCCTTCTTCAAAATTTGAACCCGCTTCATCTTTAAAATTGCGGTCGTTATAAGCTTTGCATTTTTTCAATACCTTTACACTTCGAGGCACTTTTACTAAATATTGTTCCGTCAGTCTATCATCTATAGTCGTTACAAATTTCTTATTTGCAGTAACAAATGAGCCATCTTTCAAAACCAACCGCGGTGTTCCTTTTTCTGTATACTGAATATCTTCAACAGTAAATAATTCGCCAACTTCAATTTCACGTGCAGCTTCTTTTTGAAACTCTACATCTTCATACACTTTAAATCGTTGAGCTGAGAACACCATGCCCGGGTTTTCATCATAATACTTAGTTGTATCAACAAATTTAGTTTGATTTTTTTCGTCCTTAAATCGTTTATCTTTAAATTCAACTTTAAAATGCTGACGCTTTAATGCTGGCTGTTTGCTTACACTCGGCAAATTCATATTGACGATGCACGGACGATAATGATTATAAGTAATTTGAATATTAAAGTTGAAATCCGCATCTTCCAGTTCTTTCGTTGGAATACGCAACTTTCCTCCTCTGACTTGATATCCTACATCAATTGCCGCCGCCTCGTCTTTCAGTTTCACCAACTGTACCCGACTGATTTGTGCTGCCATTTTTTTATAAAGATGAATCACTTCGTAAAACTGGCCATCCGCTTCTTCCGTTCCGCCGTAAACAGCAAAGAAATCCTCAGTCAAAGGCGCAACTTCTCTCAACTCCTCCGGTAATAAAAAGTGAACTAATCCATTTGAAACATAACGTGGTGCACGTTCACCTTTAATAAGAATTTTAATGAGTTTTACTACTCTTTCTTTATTGGACTGACTGAGTAATTGATACACTTTTTCGTATTTATCCTCAGTAAGATAATCTTTAATATTGAGATGGTGTCTATCTAATACTGTTTCCATTTCTGCAAATGCATCATAAAATAATTGCTTATCCTCACTTTTTAAAAAGCGTTTATTGATAAATAAGCGTGATAAATAATCCATCTCTATGATACGACTGATAGCATTCCGGCGTGCCGTCTCAGGGATGTCTAATTCAAACAGTTTTTTCAACACTTCTAAATTACAAGCTGTTTTTTCAAAGATATCTGTTTCGCCAATCAACGATTGATTCGCTCCATATCGATTGACATGATATACAACAGCATCATTCATACCCGCTGAATGCGCCTTTCCTATCACTTCTGTAAAGAATAATTTATCCACACCATATTTCATGTGTTCAAACTTAATGTCATTCTCTTTAATGATGGATGCTTTAATAATTTTTCCAGGCGGGCCTACTGCTCTGAAAATTTTATCAATCTCATAAGGTACAAGATCAGAGGCCGTTTCGTAAGAAGAAAAACGCGCAATTTTTCTAATTGAACGATCTTTATGTCGTAAACTTTGACCAAATAAAATATCGTTTTGTGTGTCCAATGCTTGTTGCAGTAATTTTGGAAATCCTTCTGCATCCAACCAATCATCAGCATCTAAAAAAGTGATGTATTTACTATCTAATACATCTATTCCTACATTGCGGGGAGTTGAAGGACTACCTGTATTTTCTTCTAGTTCCACTACTTTTACATAGTCATATTCATTTTCGTATGCTTTTAATTTTTCTAAAGATTGATCAGTAGAGACATCATCTACAAAAATCACTTCAATTTCAGATTTATCGATATCTAGGTTATTAATTGAATTCATAGTATCATCTAAAAATAATTCTTTATTGTAAACTGGAACGATGGTTGCTAAGTCTTTAGTCACAAAAGTTCCTCCTCATCTACACTTCTTCTAAAACATATTATTTACGTTTTACCCATTCCATTTAAATTCATGTTTACAGATGATGAAACAACCAAATTCACACTCAGTTTTCTAGATTTTTCGATGAGTTTTGTTAAAAATATATATTAAAAGCAGCCTTCCTATATGCAGCAATGTGCATGAGAAAGACTGCTTATCTTCATTCTATTAACGATGGTTTACGAATGCTTTGTATTGTTCAACATTTTTAATGCCTTGTTGTATAGTGCTAATTGCATTAACTAATTCATAGCCTGGTTGCGCTTGGTTCAATACAGCTTGTGCTTGTTCTACTTTTTTTCAATTGTGCTTCATCTTGATTCATTGAATGATGGCTTTCAGTTAACAAACCGTTTGCTTTAATAATTAAATTTTGTAGTTCTGTCTTTTTACTTTGAACATTTGAACTACCTTTTTCAGTTTGTAAGTGGATTTGGAATACTTCGTTATAGACAGTTGATAATCTGTTAATCGCTGTTACAACTTGTGAATCATTTGAAGCATCTTGTTGTTTTTTAGCAAAGTAAATCGCTTGATTTAATTTATTTTGGTAAAGCGTTGCCCCTGATTCTTTCGCCATTGCTTTATAATATGAACTTGCGTCAAGTAAGTTTTTTAAGTTTTCTTTAGCTGTTATATCGTAGTTACGGAATTCATATGCGCCATAAGAAGCAGCTTCAGCTTGATTTGAAAATACACTTGCTCCTGCTGATCCAAGTAAAGCTACTGCTAATCCTGAGAGTAAAAATTGTTTAAAATTCATAGTTGTTATCTCCTTTAATTTACATACACAAATTATAAGACAGAAATAGCTTTTATTGAATTAACTAATTATTAAATATTAATTATTTTATACGATGAACAGATGATGTACTTATATAATCAACGGGTATAGATAAAAAGCAACGAAAGGAGAAATTGTAATGCCACCAAAACATATTATCTCTGCTTCATGTGTTGTATTAAACGACGAAAATCAAATTTTATTAATTAAAAGTCCATTGCGCGGTTGGGAAATTCCTGGCGGTCAAATTGAAAACGGTGAAACTATTCGAGAAGGCGTTATCCGAGAAGTCAAAGAAGAATCAGGTGTTGACGTCGAGTTGACTGAGTTCTGCGGTGTCTTTCAAAATACAGAACATTCTATTATTAATAACCTATTTAAAGGTGAATATATTGGCGGTCAATTAACAACAAGTGACGAAAGTTTAGAAGTCGGTTTCTTCACTTATGCAGAGGCAATGGAAAAAGTAACATGGGGAAACTTTACTGAACGTATACGTTTGTGTTTTTCTGAAAAAGAGAAACCTTTCTTAATTTCGTTTTGAATATAACGCTATCCTTAAATCAGATATAACGATTTATCCTTATTTACTTTGTTCTGTTACTCTTTGCAGTACAAAAAAATAATATTTTTCTGGATGCTTATCTTTGATATCCATCACACCAAGCAGTGTATCATCATTGATTTTACGAAAAACATCTATAATTGCTTTTTGATCATAAATCATAGAAGCACTTGTTTTCCCCCGGAACTTAACTCGACGCACTCTTGCCCTGCTTTTATTTGTTTTAACAACAAACCCAAACCACTTCATAGTCATTGAAAGTATCTTTTTAGGAAGTTTTTCAATTGGCAGTTCTAGGGGTATTAAACCTGGATTGACGTAAAACAGTTTTCCTTTTTCAGTTCGAAAGACCAACGGATCAATTTGTTCCGAATTTACAAACCGTTTCCCATACCATCCTGTAACCGATAAAATACCTTCCATAGGATGACCTGTTTTTATTTCCGAACCCTTCCAAAACCCCCATAAATCATTTATATCCACTGTCGCTAAGCTATCGAATATTTCAAAGATACGCGGTTGTGTATATTTTTTATTGAGCAAATCATGAAGTAGTTTTTGATTCTCCATTGCTCTCACCCCTTTTATAATCCACTCACACTTACGATATAAAACTAAAACCTTTATCTTCACTTCAAGAATAAATCAAAATCATATGGTTATTAATCGTAATTACTACTCTTTTTTAATACCCTTCTCATTCCCTTTATTCATTAATCGTTAATTTCAACCCTTCAAGTGTAGTGTATACTTCTGATTTTTTGTTTTCGTCTATTATATTAAATGCTGTTAATCCATATGTCTGTTCAGGATTACGCAAAGGTTGGTTGGACTGCCATGTATTAATAGCTATATGATGATGATATTTTTGTTCCGAAAGAAACAAAGCTTTAGGTAATACAGAAGTTATTTGAAATCCCATTTGTTTATAGAACTGACTTGAAGCTTTTAAATCATATGCTTTCAAGTGTAAATGTCCAATTTTTGCGTTTTTAGGCATATCTGTCCATTCTGTATTTCCAGAATCTGCTAATATTCTAGATACGTCTAAAGGAAGTGTATCCATATTCACGTGTTCATTCTCCCAATGCCATAAGTCAGCTGGTCGATCTATATAGACCTCTATTCCATTTCCTTCTGGGTCGCTAAAGTAAATTGCCTCACTTACCAAGTGGTCACCTCCAGAAATAGCAATATTATGTTGAAAAAGGTGTTTAATCAGTGCCCCTAAATCTGTTACATCATCTAATAAAATCGCAATATGGAATAATCCAGCTTCTGTCATCTGTGCAAATCGTCCATTTTCAATTTTATTTAAGACTATCTCATCTTCTTCTCCAATTATTAAAGTTGTTTGAGTTGGAGCAGTCTTAAGGACTTGAAGACCTAATATATTGTGATAAAAATCAGTTTGACGGTCTATATCAGCAACATTTAATTCAATTCGGTTAACATGTTTAATTGATGATTGGTGGAAGTTCATACTCATACCTCTCTTTTTTCTAAGTATAATTATTATACCTTTATAGAAAGGAATTTGCTTAAAAAAGGACTTGAGGTTTTGGTAAATATAAAATTAGAAAAAGTTAGTGGTAATGCTAACATTTAACAGAAAAACAACGTGAAAAAGTAACGAAAAAGTTTGCGATATACATCAATTTTTAAGTAGAACGTGTTCAAAAACATAAAGAAAAGGCTAGAAAACGCATTATATCAACGTTTCTAGCCTCATATATCAGTTATATCATTATTCCCATTCTATTGTACTTGGCGGCTTAGAAGTTACATCATAAACAACGCGGTTTACATGATCAACTTCATTTACAATACGACTTGAGATTTTTTGTAAAACTTCCCAGTCGATACGCGCAAAGTCACTTGTCATTCCATCAATAGAAGTTACGGCACGGATACCAATCGTATAATCATAAGTACGATAGTCACCCATTACACCTACTGAACGCATGCCTGGTAATACTGTGAAGTATTGCCAAATTTCACGTTCTAATCCTTCTTCACGAATCACTTCGCGTAAAATCGCATCTGATTCGCGGACGATTTCTAATTTTTCTTCAGTAATTTCACCTAGTACACGGATACCAAGTCCTGGACCTGGGAATGGTTGTCTCCAAACTAAGTGTTCAGGAATACCTAATTCAATACCTAAAGCACGCACTTCATCTTTGAATAATGTATTGATAGGTTCGATTAATTCAAACTGCATGTCTTCAGGTAATCCACCAACATTGTGGTGAGATTTGATTGTTTGTGCAGTTTTTGTACCTGATTCGATAACGTCAGTGTAAAGCGTACCTTGTGCAAGGAAGTCTACACCTTCTAATTTAGATGCTTCATCATCAAATACATAAACAAATTCGTTACCAATAATTTTACGTTTTTGTTCAGGGTCAGAAACACCTTTTAATTTATCCATGAAACGGTCTTTCGCATTTACACGGATAATGTTCATGTTGAAACCTTCACCGAATTGTTCCATTACCATGTCGCCTTCGCCTTTACGAAGCAAACCATGGTCAACAAAGATACAAGTCAATTGGTCACCGATCGCTTTATGCAATAATACAGCAACTACTGATGAATCTACACCGCCGCTCATTGCACATAACACTTTGCGGTCTCCAACTTGTTCGCGAATTTTTTCGATTTCTAAATCGATGAAGTTTTCCATAGTCCATTCACCAGTACAATCACAGATACGGCGTACGAAATTACGTAAAATATCGTTACCATATTCTGTATGACGTACTTCTGGATGGAATTGAACGCCGTAAATACGACGCTCTTTATCTTCAATTGCAGCATATGGCGTACTTGGACTATCTGCAATTGATTCAAATCCTTCTGGAATTTCAATCACTTTATCAGAATGGCTCATCCATACTGTTTGTTCTTCAGGTAATCCGAAGAATAATTCATCTGCTTTAGCATGGATGATAGCTTTACCATATTCTCTTTCATTTGCACGTTCTACTTTACCGCCTAATAATTTAGTCGTTAATTGCATACCGTAGCAAATACCAAGAACAGGCACGCCTAGATTATAAATTTCAGGGTCGATTGTGTATGAGCCTTCTTCATATACTGAGTTCGGACCACCAGATAAGATGATACCTTTTGGATTCATCTTTTTAATTTCTTCAATAGAAATTTCGTGATCATGCAATTCACTGTATACGCCCATTTCACGAATACGACGTGTTATCAATTGGTTATATTGGCTACCAAAATCTAATACAAGAATCATTTCTTGTTCTTTCGCCATTTCCATAAATCATGTTCTCCTTTTATCTTGAGTAGTTTGGTGATTCTTTTGTGATTTGGATGTTATGCGGATGGCTCTCTGCTAATCCAGCTGATCCCATACGAGTAAACATTGCTTCTTCGCGTAATTCTTTCAAGTTGTGAGATCCTGTGTAACCCATTCCGCTTCTCACGCCACCCATCAATTGATAGATGTTGTCTTGTAATAAACCTTTATAAGCAATACGGCCTTCAATACCTTCTGGCACATATTTTTTAGGTACTTTATCTTCTTGGAAGTAACGGTCATTTGAACCACTTTCCATAGCGCCTAATGAACCCATTCCGCGATAAGTTTTATATTGTCTGCCTTGGAAGATTTCAGTTTCTCCTGGGCTTTCTTCAGTACCTGCAAGCAAGCTTCCTAACATAACTGCATGTCCGCCAGCTGCTAATGCTTTAACAATATCACCAGAGAATTTAATTCCGCCATCAGCAATAATTGCTTTACCTTGTTTACGTGCTTCAGTTGCACAATCATAAACTGCAGTAATTTGAGGAACACCGACACCTGCTACAATACGTGTTGTACAAATTGAACCAGGACCGATACCTACTTTAACAACATCAGCACCCGCTTCAAATAAAGCTTTAGTTGCTTCACCTGTTGCGACATTACCTGCGATAACTGTAACTTCAGGGTAAGTTGCTTTGATATGTTTAACTTGGTCAATAACACCTTGTGAATGACCATGTGCTGTATCAATAACTAATGCATCAACGCCTGCTTCAACTAATTTTTCAGCACGGATATCAGTATCTTTAGAAATACCGATAGCTGCTGCACATAATAAACGTCCTAATGAGTCTTTCGCTGCAAACGGATATTCATGTACTTTTTCAATATCTTTAATAGTGATAAGCCCTTTTAATTTACCGTTTTCAGTTAAAGGCAATTTTTCAATTTTATGTTTTTGTAAAATTGCTTCCGCTTCATCCAAAGTTGTTCCGACTGGAGCTGTGATTAAATCTTCTTTCGTCATGACATCTGAAATTTTAATTGAGAAATCTTCAATAAAACGCAAGTCACGATTTGTGAGAATACCAACTAAGTTGCGATCTTCTTTGTTATCTACGATAGGCACACCAGAAATACGGTATTTACCCATTAATGCTTCTGCTTCATAAACTTTTTCATCAGGAGTTAAGAAGAATGGATTAGAGATAACACCATTTTCTGAACGTTTTACTTTTTGTACTTCGTCCGCTTGGTCTTCGATGTTCATATTTTTATGAACAACACCTAAACCGCCTTGTCTTGCCATTGCAATTGCCATTTTTGATTCAGTAACCGTATCCATACCTGCTGAGACTACTGGAATGTTTAATTTGATTCTGTCTGATAATTCAACACTTAAATCAACTTCCTTTGGTAATACATTAGACTCCGCTGGAATTAATAGTACATCATCGAACGTCAAAGATTCTTTAGCAAATTTATTTTCCCACATTGATTACAGCCTCCATTTATTTTAATAATTACATTATTTCACATTTTCCTCATTTTGTTGATACTTTAAGCCGTTAAAAAAGAAATTAAGAATAATTGCGGAAATTGCACCTAGTACAATTCCATTTTGTGTTAACCAAGCAAACTGTTCACCCATTGCTTTAAAAGCTTCAGGGACAGCACTGATGCCTGTTCCAAGTCCCACTGACACCGCGATAATCAACAAATTATTTTGATTTTTAAAGTCGATACCGCCTAAAATACTTACACCATATGCCATTACCATACCGAACATCGCAATCATTGCGCCTCCAAGAACTGGTAATGGAATCACATTCGCTAAAGCACCTAATTTCGGAATACAACCGCAAATTAGTAGAAGTATGACCATTCCATAGATGACATTATTCTTTTTCACGCCAGATAGAGAAACCAAACCGACATTTTGCGAATAAGCAGTGTATGGAAATGCATTGAAGATAGAACCTAAAATAATCGCAAGACCTTCCGCAGTGTAACCTTTGCGATAGTCTTTACGTTCTAGTGTTCTCCCTGTAATTTTACTTAATGCTGTATAAACACCTGTTGATTCAATCAAGCTGACTAACGCAACAATGAAGAACACAAGTGTTGCATCAAGGTCAAAGCCAAAACCAGCAAAACGGAATGGTCTTGGTAGTTCAAACCAATGCGCTGTGCCTACTTGGTTTAAATCTACTATACCAAATGCCCCTGCTAAAGCTGTTCCGGCAATTAATCCAATTAAAATCGCGATAGATTTCAAAAAGCCTCGTGTAAAGCGTTGTAAGATTAAGATAATTAGCAAAGTTGCAAAACCTAAGATGATATTTTTCATATCTCCATAATCTTTAGAACCTTGACCTCCAGCAACATAGTTCATTGCGACTGGCATCAAGTTGATTCCGATAATCGTCACAACACTCCCTGTCACAACAGGAGGGAAGAATTTCACAACATAAGAGAAGACTGGAGCGATTAGTACAACAAGAATCCCGGAAATAAATAAGGACCCATAAAGCACGTCTAATCCTTTTGTCTGCCCTATTAATATCATCGGAGCGACAGCTGTAAAGGTACACCCTAAAACAATCGGCAAACCAGTACCCGTGATTTTGTTCGCTTCTAAAAACGTTGCGACACCGCACATAAATATATCGACTGTAACTAAGTATGCAATTTCTTCTGGGGTGAATTTAAGACTAGTCCCTACGATAATTGGAACAAGTATAGCACCTGCATACATTGCAAGTAAATGCTGTAGACTTAAAATGAAATTCTTCATATTATTCTTCTCCAACCAATGTCACTTTGTTACCAGAAAGAGAAGCAACTTCACATAATGAAGATACTTTTAAGCCAGCCTCTTCTAATCTTGTACGGCCTTGTTGGAAACTTTTTTCTACAACAATACCGACACCGACTGTTTCAGCTCCTGCTTGATGAACTAAACGATTCAATCCAAGTGATGCATCACCATTTGCTAAGAAGTCATCAATAATTAGCACACGATCATGCTCATCTAAAAACTCTTCAGAAATTATCACACTATTCGTTTTATCTTTTGTAAATGAATGAATATCTGTTTGATAAAAACCTTTATTTAAAGTATTCGGCTTTGCTTTTTTCGCAAAAAGGCAAGGTACTCCGAATTTATAAGCAACCATAATTGCAGGTGCGATACCTGATGCTTCAACAGTTAAGATTTTAGTAACCTTTTGGTCTTTGAACTGTTCATAAAATGTTTCCCCAATATCATACATAAGCTGTGCATCGATTTGATGATTCAAAAACCCATCAACTTTTAAAATCTTTTCTCCGATGACTACACCATCTTCTTTGACTTTCTGTCTTAACGCTTCCACGTAAAAACAACCTCCTCAATTTGTGTATAAAAAAAATCCCAAACTACTAACTTAGTTTCAGGATCTATGAGTTGCACAGGCAATACACATCATTATATTATTGCTCGGATTAAGGAGGTTATTAAGATATAACCGGCTTTTAATCTCCATATAAACCGACAGTTATCACACTGTCTTTTCATACCAGCTCTAGCCAAAAACCCCTTGCAGCTAGGTGCCAAAGCAAAAATATGAAGTATGATGATTTGAGAAGCTATAGTGTCCCACTTCGCAAATAGTAATGCATTTCATGTTTTGTAGCGATAGAGATGTCCCATTTCCCCAAATAGTCCTTACATATCTATCAATAATCTACATGCATTTCCCGCATTATCGGAAGCACCATTGTGTTGTATTGTTTAAGTGACTCATAGTCATGTCGTTAAGGCGACATGGTAGAAACTTCTAAAGCCTAATCCTCTAGATTATATGAGTTAGTTAAATTATTTACTGATAATACCACATTTTAAGGCTATTTTTCAATATTCAACAAAGAGATATTATTATTTTCTAAGAATTCTATTTTTACCGAAAACAAAAACTGATATTTTTAAATTTTTCTGAATTTTCACTTCTGTTTTTCTTGAAAATGACACTTCTTAGCCGTAACATGATAAATGAACCGTTTACATTACTAAAGTGTAGGGTATATTGATTTATATTAGTATTAATTATGGAGGGGGAGCTTTACTATGGCAGATATTCTTATTCTTACATCACAAGATGAGATTTTCGACGCATTAAAACGCAAGTTAGATGAGGGTTACACAAAAGACGAGCTATCGGTTATCAGCAAAAACAAATTGCACATTGACAGCGTTGAAAGTACAGATATGAAAGTACAATCAACAAGCGGTACATTCAGTGACCGAGTAGCCCGCCTCCTTACTGGAGAAGATGGAGAAGAAGCCGTACTTGCACACTATGATTTAACTGAAACAGAAAGAAAAGTGTGCAAACGTGAAATCTTAAATGGCAACATCATTATTTTAGCTGGTAAACATCCTCACAGCAGAAAAGAATTCAAAAAAGAATTTGATGAAAAGAAACCTGAAAAAGAGTACGAAATTTAATCCATAATAAGGGTATGAAATCGGCAGTTTGACTGTCGATTTTTTTATTTCTAAAGTGCTTTTTGCACTATGCTATAATGATAAGAAAAGTACGGGAGGGGCATCTTATGGAATTCAAACTAATTAAAAAAACATCTGATCCATTATACGAAGCTGCATTGAACTTATATGACAATTATCAATTTGGGAATGTGATGCAGCAGCATCATGTTTTCAAGCAATCACTTGAAAATAAGAGAACTAAAAATGATTATGTCTTCTTAGTCGGTTTAGATAATGATAAAGTTGTAAGTTTAGCAACTGCTCATTATGAAGCCACAACAAACGCAGCATTTATTATTTATCTAGTAGCAGTAGATACACCTGAACGCGAACAATAATTAACTGATACTCTAGCTCAAGTACAAAATGAATTAGATCATTTAGCAGAACGCGTACATAATCGCGAAGTAAACTTCTTTATGATGGAAGCCTTACCGTTACCGGAATCTACTGAAGAAAAAGATGCCGACTTACTTTTCAAACGACACCGTTTCTTAAATGATCACGGCTTTGAAGAGCAAACAGAAATCGATTATAAACGTCCTGGGCTAGATAAAGAAATGCCGCCTATTCCATTAAATTTATTTTTGCATGCACGTATCCCACTGACTAAAGACATTTACGCAACAAGTGTCAAATCTTGTTATATCTTAAAATATGTTTTCGCAAACCATCTTTCCCGAAAAAGAGTATATCCTTTATTAGAAGAAATGGACCTTCGAAAATCATAAGACCGCTTGAAATATTGTGATAATCACGGTAAACTAACATAGAGGTTAGACTGACGTTTGTGTGACGGAAGACAGACGTCTTACTAAAACAATATAAAGCGAAAGGATACAGATCAGATGCTAACTAAAGAATTTGCCCAACGCGTCGATTTGAGCGAAAAACAAGTACGTAAAATTGTTCAACACTTAGAAGAACGTGGATATCATTTAAATAAAACAGAATATCGCGGCCGTGAAGCGACTGACTTCCAAGAAGAAGATATTGAACTGTTTAAAGAAATTGCTGATAAAGTTAAAAAAACAAACAGCTATGAACTGGCTTTTGAAGAATTAGAAAAAGAAAATGACTTCTTACAAATTGTTGTAAAAGAAGACAACGAAAAACTTCCAAGCGACCAAAACTTCGCAAAGATTTTAAATGACTTGCATAATGACATTTCAAAAATGCGCGAAGAACGTCAAATGCTTGGTCAAATGATTTCTCAAGTTCATCAGCAGCAAAAAGACTTGCAAACATTGCAACAACAAATGACTGATAAACTAGATCAACATGCCGAAACATTAAAAGCAATTGAAACAGCACAACAAGAACATGCAAAAGCAGTTGCTGATAACACAAAAGCTGTAGAATCTAACACAGCTAAAGTACTTGCCCAACCGCAAGAATCTAAAAAAGAAGAGCAGAAAGCACCTTCTGCTACAGTTGAGAAAACTGAACCTGCTAAGACAGTAAATTCAGATGACAAACAAAATTCTACAGCTGACTTTAAAGGAGCTGCTGTTTCAGCTCAACCTGAGAAAAAAGAAGAAAACAAATCAGCTACTGCTCAATCAGAAGCTAAACCTGAAGCATCAGCAACAGCTTCTTCTAATAAAGAAGAGTCATCTAGCACGGAAAATAAAACATCTTCTGACAAACCAGAGCAAAAAGAACAAAAAAGTGTCCCTGCAGCAGAAATGCAAGAAACACCAGAAACAACTACACCTGAACCAGAAATTCCTGTTGATGCTCCAAGAAATGAACATCAACCAACTGCCCAACATAAACAAGAGAAGAAAGGCTTCTTCGCACGTTTATTCGGAATGTAATTAAAAATTATCAAACATCGATTCTGTTATTAGGATCGATGTTTTTTTATATACAGCCGCCTTCCCTTTTCAAAACCGCCATTGACCCCTACTGATAAATACGATATATTTACTAAGGATTTAAATAGTATTAACAATTTTGTAATAATAGATACTTAATCATTAGTAATTCTTTGCAATTCGTGACGTCCGTAATTAGTCAAAGGATATAAGTTTTACCTACATAACTACTATTTAAAATTCGCAATTGTACTTCTTACAAATTTTATATCACATTATTTTAAGAAAGGAAGTTTCGATTCGTTTGGGTTTCATCATACTTAACATCATTGTATTTTTACTTCTAATTATAGGTTTATTTTTTATGGCGAAAAAACATGTCGCGTTCTCTAAACGCGTTTTTGCCGCATTAGGTATCGGGATTGTGTCGGGTACCATTTTACACCTTGCTTATGGTTCTGATTCTAAAATCATTACAACAACAACCGACTGGTTCAGCATTGTCGGAGATGGTTATGTTGCTTTACTGCAAATGATTGTCATGCCTTTGATTTTCATCAGTATTGTCGCTGCTTTCACTAAAATTCAATTAGGTGAAAAATTTGCGAAAATCGGTTTCTTTATTTTCGTATTCTTAATCGGCACCGTTGCTGTAGCTGCGATTATAGGTATTATTTCAGCACTAGTATTCGGTCTAGATGCTTCATCAATTGATTTAGGAAGTGCAGAACATGCTCGTGGAACAGAAATTTCACAAAAAGCGAAAGAAATGACTGCAAGTACCTTACCTCAGCAAATTTTAGAACTGTTACCTTCAAATCCATTCTTAGATTTCACAGGTCAACGTACAACTTCTACAATCGCTGTTGTTATCTTTGCAACATTTATCGGATTCGCTTATTTACGTGTTGCACGCAAACAACCTGATAACGGTCATATTATTAAACGTGCAATCGAAGCTGTTTATGCTGTTATTATGTCAGTCGTTACATTCGTTTTACGCCTAACACCTTATGGTATCTTAGCGATTATGGCGTCTACAATTGCGACAAGTGATTTCGGCGCAATCTGGACTTTAGGGAAATTCGTCCTAGCTTCTTATGCCGCATTAATTACAATGTTTATCATTCACTTGATTATCGTTGGATTACTCGGTTTGAATCCTTGGCGTTATTTAAGAAAAACAGCAGAAGTACTTATTTTTGCTTTCACTTCACGTTCAAGTGCAGGTGCATTGCCATTAAACGTACAAACTCAAAAATCACGTTTAGGTGTACCAGAAGGAATCGCAAACTTATCCGCTTCATTCGGTCTTTCAATCGGCCAAAATGGTTGTGCTGGTATCTACCCTGCAATGCTTGCAGTCATGGTTGCACCCGTTGCCCATGTTCAAGTTGACTTCCAATTTATCATTACATTAGTTGCAGTCGTTGTGATCTGTTCATTTGGTGTAGCAGGTGTTGGCGGCGGTGCCACATTCGCAGCAATTTTAGTACTATCAACATTGAACTTGCCAGTCGCACTTGCGGGTGTCTTAATTTCAGTAGAACCGCTCATTGATATGGGACGTACCGCGTTGAATGTAAATGATTCAATGTTAGCCGGTACAGGTACCGCAAAACTTACAAACAACCTTGACAAAGAAAAATTCAATTCAAACCAATACGGTGATTTAAGCACAGATTACTAATATCGATAACCTAAAGCACTGACATGAGTTTCTATCTCATTGTCAGTGCTTTTTTAATAAAAAAAGAGCAAGGTTCTCATAAAGAGAATCCCTGCCCATTTAATACGGCTTATCTTTCAATAAAGCCTGATTTATGCAATTCATCCAACATATCTGCACGTTGTTTTGAACTTAAGAAACCAGCAATTTGTTGAGACCAAGTTTCACTGCGTTTTCCGCCAGTACGTTTTTTGTAATATTCACTGACTTCATCATCAAATTCTTTCAAGTATGCTAACTCTTCAGCTTTATCTTGATTGTATTCATTTTCATGGAAGACACTTTCAAATGGTAAACGTGGTTTTGGCGCACCGTTTTCATCATCCGCTGGCACACCCACTGCCATACCGAATAATGGGAAAGTATATTCAGGTAATTTCAAGAGTTCTTTCACACGTGCTACATCGTTTCTCATTGAACCTAAATAAACAATACCTAAACCTAAGCTTTCAGCAGCTACTGCGACATTTTGTGCAAGTAAAGCTACATCGATTGTACCAACTAGCAATCCTTCAGCAGATTGGAATGATTTTTCCATATCACCATCAATTTGTTCATTAATTAGTTCATGGCGATGATAATCCATTACAAATATAAATAAGTAACCATTTTCTTCTACATAAGCTTGGCCAGAAACTTCACGCAGTGCTTTTTTAATTTCAGGATCTGTAATACCGATAACTGAATATGTTTGTAAATAACTTGAAGTTGAAGCACTTTGTCCTGCTTGCACAAGTTGTTTTACCGTTTCTTTACTTAAAGGTTCTTGTTTAAATTTTCTTACTGAATGATGTCGATTCATTAATTGTTCTACTACATCTGACATAATCCTGTTCCCTCCAATTATTAGCTTTAAATAAGTAAAGTTATAATACTGTTTCCTATTCTACAACCTCTTTAATCAAATATGAAAATAAACGCTTTGAAAGTTTGTCCAATTAAAGTTATCCTAATAATATAAATATTCGGAAAAAGGAGTGTTTTTATGACGCAATACAAAAAAGAAATTATCAATACATTGTTTAAAGCACAACAAAACCATGAACCCGTAGAATTTATTTCCAAAACTTATGAAGTTGAAGAACCTGTCGCCTACCATATCCAAGACGAACTCATTTCAGAATTAAAAAAAGCAAACAATAGTGAAGTAGCTGGTTATAAAGTAAGCATGACGAGTGACGAAACTCAAGCCTATGCAGATACAGATGAACCAGCATACGGCACTATTTTATCTGATAAAGTTGTGGAATCAGGTGATACTGTTTCATTCTCTCAACTCTTCGCTCCATTAATCGAACCAGAATTGGTTTTCATTTTGACAGAAGATTTAACAGTAGATGCTTCAGATGAAGAAATCTTGAAAAGTATAAAAGTCGCACCAGGTATCGAAATACCAGATGCACGTTATATCGACTGGTTCCCTAACTTTACTTTAGGTGACTTAATTTCAGATAACACTGCTTCTGGATTAGTAGCAGTTGGTGAAGCAGCGGATCCTGTATCTTACAAGGACTTTGAAAAAATTACTTTGAAGCTTTCTCATAATGACGAAGAGATTGCGACAGGTGTTTCTTCAGATGTCTTAGATAACCCTATCGAATCTTTAAAATGGTTAATCCGTAAACTAGATACACAAGGTAAACAACTTCACAAAGGAGAAATTGTATCATCTGGAACATTCGTACCCCCTGTTCCAGCAAAAGAAGGTACTTACAAAGCAGAGTATAGCTATCCAGGTGCTATCCAAGTCACATTTAAACCTTAAAACAATCAGATAGATAAAATCGATATACTAAAGCATGCCTATTTGCACATACCTATATGTGTAATGGGTATAATGATAATGGAATAGGATTGCGATTAATAATCACTATTCTTTATTGAGAAAATCAAAAGCTAATTGATATTACGTGAAATTTGTAAAACGCATTCGAATCTATTTCTGTCAATTATACGTGAGCAGTCCTAAAACCTTTGAAAATCAAGAGATTTGACCTGAAAAACAAGGTTCAGCTAAATTGAGTTTCTTATATTGACTATTTATAACGTAAATGTGATAATAGGTTTCGAAGAGATTAGAATTATTATAATTAAATAATTAGGATAATGTAGATGTTCTAATTAATTTCTAATCTAAAATAACTACTTATATTCTAGGAGGATGTATTTTATGTCATTGATTAACAAAGAAATTTTACCATTCACAGCAGACGCATATAACCCTAAAGAAGATGAATTTATCGAAGTTTCAGACGAAACATTACGTGGTGCTTGGAACGTAATCGTATTCTATCCAGCTGACTTCTCATTCGTTTGTCCAACTGAATTAGAAGACGTTCAAAACCAATATGATGAATTACAAAAATTAGGCGTGAATGTTTACTCAGTATCTACTGATACTCATTTCGTACACAAAGCTTGGCATGACCATTCAGATGCAATCAGCAAATTGCAATATACAATGATTGGTGATCCTTCTCAAACAATCACTCGTAACTTTGACGTATTAGATGAAGAAAAAGGCTTAGCTCAACGTGGTACTTTCATCGTTGACCCAGACGGCGTAGTACAAGCTGCTGAAATCAACGCTGACGGAATCGGCCGTGACGCAAGCACATTAGTGCACAAAATCAAAGCTGCACAATATGTACGTCAACACCCAGGCGAAGTTTGCCCTGCTAAATGGGAAGAAGGCGGAGAAACTTTAGAACCAGGTCTTGACTTAGTAGGTAAAATTTAAGGAGGCATTCATTTAAATGCTGAAAAAAGAGTTAAAATCACAATTATCCCAACTTCTTAAATTAATGGAAGGCGACGTGGTTTTAACAGCGAGCTATGATGACAGCGAAAAATCTAAAGAGTTGAAAGACCTGTTAGATGAAATTGCTGATATGTCATCTCATATCACTGTTAAAGAGGATACACTTGAACGTACTCCAAGTTTTAGTGTAGACCGCCCTGATGAGCGCACTGGTGTAGTTTTTGCCGGTGTGCCGTTAGGTCATGAATTCAACTCACTTGTTCTAGCTTTATTACAAGTTAGCGGACGCCCTCCTAAAGAAGAGCAAAGTGTTATCGATCAAATCAAAGCTTTAGATAAACCACTTCATTTCGAAACATTTATCAGCTTAAGCTGTCATAAATGTCCTGATGTGGTTCAAGCTTTAAATTTAATGAGTGTACTGAACCCGAATATTTCACACACAATGATTGATGGCGCAGTATTCAAAGAAGAATCTAAAGATATCATGGCAGTACCGGCTGTTTTCTTAAATGGTGAAGAATTCGGCAATGGACGCATGAGCATTTCTGACATCCTTAATATGTTAGGAAGCAAAGCTGATCCAGCTGAATATGATAATAAAGAACCTTTTGATGTATTAGTCATCGGAGGCGGCCCTGCTAGTGGTACAGCAGCAATTTACACTGCACGTAAAGGTTTACGTACAGGTATTGTTGCAGATCGTATCGGCGGTCAAGTGAACGAAACTGCAGATATCGAAAACTTTATTACTGTTAAAGAAACAACAGGACCGGAATTCTCATCTGCTTTAGAACAACACATTAATGAATATGATATTGATGTGATGGATGGAATGCGTGCGACTAACATCGAAAAAACAGAAGACGGCATCGTTGTTACATTAGATAACGATGCAAAACTGAAAAGTAAAACAGTGATTATTTCAACTGGTGCACGTTTTAAAAACCTTGATATTCCTGGGGAAGATGAACTGCGAAACAAAGGTGTCGCATATTGTCCTCACTGTGACGGACCTTTATTTGAAGGTAAAGATGTTGCAGTAGTCGGAGGCGGCAACTCTGGTGCTGAAGCAGCAATCGACTTAGCAGGTATTGTAAAACACGTGACACTTGTAGAATATAAAGACTTTTTACGCGCTGATGAAATTTTACAAGAACGTTTGCAAGAATTACCAAACGTAACAATCTTGAAAAATGCACAGTCTTCAGAAATTGTTGGCGATGATCACGTAACCGGCCTTAAATACACAGATAATAAAACTGGCGAAAAACATCAAATCGATGTAGAAGGTGTATTCGTACAAATCGGTTTATTACCGAATACAGAATGGTTAGAAGGTGCCATTGATACGAATGACGGCGGCGAGATTATTGTAGACCGCAAACAATCAACAAGTATGCCAGGTGTATTCGCTGCAGGCGATGTTACAGACGATCGCTTCAAACAAATTATTATTGCAATGGGTTCAGGTGCAGATGCTGCATTGAATGCATTCGATTATATTATCCGTAACTAATCTCTCCCTATCATTTTGATTACTACGGAAAAGATGAAACGGGATCCTAAACAATTAGGATTCCGTTCTTTTTTTGCATTTTAAATGTGTTAAAATAGTTATATTATATTATCTTATAGCAAAAGGAGCTTGAAACTTTGTCATGCTTTTACTACTTGTTTCCATTGTTCATATCACTCAAGTTTCCAAATCCTCTGCAAATACGCGTAATCTTTTTATTGGATTTCGCAGCCATCGCACCTATCAAAATATCAGCTGGAATGACATTCAACACTACTACCAATCACTTGAATTAAAATACTTCAAGCGTCTTTTATATATCAGCATTTTGTTCGCATTGATAGACATCATTACGTTGCTGAAGTACCATACTGCTTGGTTAATCCTTGCAGAATTATGTATTTACTTCATTACACTTATTTTGTTATCCAAAAAAGTAGAACATTATATCGCACAAAAAGGAAAGTAGTTGTAATCCTATCGAAAGAGGGAGAGTTCGTTCCAAAGTAGGATGGCAGCAGGTATTTAATCCGCTATAATTTAAGTTATTAAATTAGAAAGTCAGGTTTTTAATATGTCAGCAATCCACAGAAAATATATTGCCTCTACTTTAATTATCTTAATAGCTTTAATGGTGCTCGTGAAATCGAACCTGATTCTTTTCATAGATGAGCCGGTATATCGCTTAGTGAGATTGCTTCGCAATATCCCATTTGCCAATACCTTCTTGTCCTATTACTCAGATATTTTTTCACCTTGGCATATGGTTGGTGTAATGGTTGTTATTTTAACGATTCTCTTATTCAAAAATCGTCGTCTCGCTTATATTACATCTATTTGGGCAACTTCCACATTATTGCTCGGCATTGGTCTGAAATATTTTATCCACCGTCCAAGACCAGTAGATTATATTTCAGGTTATAGTTTCCCTAGCTTGCATACATTGACAATAGCTGTAGCCGGCGTTGTCTTTTTAATGCTGTTCCGACGATTTTATTGGCATATTCTTGTTTATTTAATGGTTTTCATCATGATGATTTCACGCATCTATTTACATGCACATTATTTTTCAGATACTATCGCCAGTATTGTATTTGAAGTACTTTGTTTACAAGTAGCACACCATTATTTAGCGAAATATCAATTAGATATACCATTCACAACTTACTTAAGCCATCCACGGCAGAAGCGACTGGATATTTAACACCTTATTAAAATATAAGCTATAATATAATGGTAGATTAGAGAGAGTAGATATTTAAAGGAGTTTCAGTCTCATGAAATTAAAGCAGTTTATCAGTGTTGCCTTGGTTTTAGTCCTAACTGTAGTACTAAGCGCTTGCGGACAAAATCAAGACGAGCAACAAAGTCACAATGGAAAATATGCACCTAAAAATGCCACACCCCTTTCAAAAATACAAATTTTTAAATCAGATGAGAAAAATAAAAAACTCACTGAAAAAGAAATGGATGCGCATTTAAAAGCATATTTGAAAGCCAACAATGATATTATTGATAATAAATACGTATTACAACATCGTTTAGATGATCAATATGACGGCAATCAAAAAGTTTCTAAAAAACTAGATTCTGATTTGCGAGATCTCGCAAATATTGCAACAAAGAATCAAATGAATTTCGACAGCTTTATCAAAGATAACGAAGTACCTGCAAAAGAAAAAGAAGATATCACACGTATCAGCAAATATTTTAAAGCCGTTAACCACAAAGCAGCACAAGCAGATCAACAACTCGAAGCTTTAAGTTACAGTCCTAACAATACAGTGAATGTTGTAGATGTTCCAACTAACTATGCCGGTGACGTTAATCACAAACAACAAAAGAAAATTAAAGCTTTCTTAAAAACACATCACTTAGATACTAAACCAATTGATAAATAATAAAATAAGACCCGCTTCACACCAAAATTCAGTGAAGTGGGTCTTTCGTTATTTATACATTATGTTGATTGCCCATTGAAATAGAAAGGCGATTCCACATATTAATTTGATTGATAGTTAAAACTAAACCTGTATATTCTTCTTCAGAAAATTCTTCTCTTACACTTTCATATAATGCATCTGGCACACCAGCAGAAGCAATTAATGTAATGGCCTCTGTCAGTTCTAAAGCAAGCTTATCTTTTTTCGAATAGATATTTGTATCTTCCCATGCGTTTAAAAGGAAAATTTCTTCTTCACTAACACCCAGTTTTCTCGCATCACTTGTGTGCATCGCGAGACAATAAGCACAACCATTAATTTGTGAAGCACGAATTTTGATTAATTCACGTAAACGTCTATCTACATTTGCTTTCTTCAATTGTTTTTCCATTTGATACATTAATTCAATTTCTTCAGGTGCTACCTCATTATAAGCAATACGGTTATCCATTCAGAATACCTCCAATTTATGTTTTCCAGTTATTATTTACCCGCTGTATTTACTTTAAATACAAAACAAACTTTAAAACTTCTCGCATCCACTAAAGTTCGTGTTTTAAAAGAGGGGTTTTATCCACTTTTAAAGTTCGTAATTTATATTATTATGTCATCTAAAAATTTAAACATTAAATACTTTGCATATCGAAAAAGTGATTTGTTTGAATTATTAAATTCTGACTAATACTATTATAGATAAGTAAAAAAAGTATAAGGGGTTGTTGATAATGGGAAAATTAAGTTCTGAAGAAAAAGTTGAAATATTAGCAGACTTAGTAGGTATTGAATCTGTAAATGATAACGAATTGGATGTAGCAAACTACTTACATGACTTATTCCAAAAACATCATATAGATTCTAAAATCATAAAACTTACTGATACACGCGCTAATTTGGTAGCTGAAATAGGAAGTGGCAGTCCAGTTCTAGCCGTTTCAGGGCATATGGACGTTGTATCTCCTGGAGATTCTTCAAAATGGCAGACTCCGCCTTTCAAATTAACTGAAGATAGCGAAGGGCATTTACATGGGCGCGGTGCTTCAGATATGAAATCAGGTCTTGCTGCGTTTGTAATCAGTATGATCGAACTCCATGAACAAGGATTGCCTAAACACGGTACAGTTCGTTTATTAGCAACAGCTGGTGAAGAAATTGAAGGACACGGCGCAAAAGCTTTTTATAAAGACGGCTATATGAATGATGTAGATGCGCTTGTTATCGCAGAACCTTCTAAAGATAAAATTATATATGCACACAAAGGTTCCATGGATATTCGTGTCACTTCAAATGGTAAATCTGTTCATAGCTCTATGCCGAGTCTAGGCTATAATGCAATTAATCCTCTCGTTGATTTTGTTAATCGTATTAATCAAGCTTATAATTCAATCACAGAAAGCAACGATTTATTAGGAGATTCAGTTGTCAGCGCAACAATCATCAATGGCGGTTCTCAAGTCAATTCAATTCCGGATTATGCAGAAGCTGAATTCAATGTGAGAACGATTCCTGAAGCAGACAACGATAGTTATCAAAAACTTTTTGAACAAATTGCTAAAAATGTAAAAGTGGATGCACCAGACAGCTATTTAAATATCGACACTTATATGTCTCGCCCTCCTGTCTTCACTAAAGGTGATAACCGCTTAGTTGATATTGCCCAATCATTAAGTAAAAAATACTTAGGCAAAGAAGTTCCGAAAAAAGCTTCACCTGGAGTAACCGATGCTTCTGACTTAGTAGTAGATAAAGGAGAAGATTTCCCGTTCATCATGTTCGGACCTGGCGAAACAAGCCAAGCACATGTCATTGATGAATATGTAGATAAAAAAGATTATTTAAACTTTATAGATTTATTTGAAGACTTATTAGTAGAATACCTAGATGAAAATGAATAACATTACAAAAGGCAGGCTTACCTTTAGCTGGTAAACCTGCCTTTCCTTTAATAGATGTCATGTTCTGTATTCACTAATATTGGTGTAGTATTTGCAATTTTTTTATTGAACAGTTCTTCTTCTGTTATGACACCTGAATAATATAAGCAACAACGAATCCAAATGATATGTGCAACAATAACAACTACACTGTCTTTTTTATCAAATATTTCTTTAAAAAATTGATCTACCCTAGCTAACACATCATTATAATTGTCGCCTCCAGGCGCACGTTGTGTAAAGCTATGCCGAAAATCAGACATGAGCGGATTCTCAAAATAAGGTCGATACTCAGGGTTTTGTATTAACTCTTTTTGTGAATGTCCCTCAAATTTTCCTAGTGAACGTTCTCTTAACAATGCTGTAATAGTAACAGGAATAGTGTTATCAAAACCATTTTCATAGGTCTGTACAGTCCTCTTTAAATCTGAAACATAAATATGGTCAATAGGAATATCTGAAAAGTATTCTTTCAATTTTTTTGCTGACTTGATACCTGTTTCAGTCAAAGCAACATTTAGTTGACCGCAAAAGTAATCTTGCCCGTGTTTATTATCATAATTTGCTGTCGATTCTCCGTGTCGAATTAAATAAATCTCCAAGTTGTCTCACTCCAATTATTACTTACTTTCATGGCCAGTTACTTTACTGATATCTTTTTAAAGATAATAAAGTTATAGACACCACTAAATATTTTATTCAACAGTATGATAACACGGTTTTAATCAATATATTTATCTTTTTGTCCTTTTGTTATGTAATTTTAATATTCGTTAATTTTATAGAAAAAATTAAAAAGCCGAGCGTCATTGCGCTCAGCCTTATAAAACAAATTATAATAAATCCAACTTATTATTTTTCATCAAGATAAGTAAAAATTCACGTTCTACTTCAAGTAGATGTACATAGTCGTCCGACATAACCTCTTTACTCAATTCAATATTTTTCTCAGAAATAAAGTCGATTAATTTTTCGTTTTCTTCGTTATTGCCATATTCATCTTTTGCTTTTGACAACAATGAATCTTCACAAACTAAAATAAATGCACGCCCATATGTCATATCTACTTTGCCGCGTTGATAATAAGATTCCAAGAATTTTTTAGCTTCATCAAAGCTATCAGTATGTTCGAAAATACCGAATACCTGATCCGTTACTTTTTCAGAGATATTAGACAATCTTTCTTTTTCAGGAATATTATCAGGTTTCACTCTATCTTTTACGAGTTCTTTTTGTTTTTTAATTTCTTCTTCAATGAGTTCCAATTCCTTGGCACGCTCTTCTTTATTCCATTTATCACGATTGTCTTTATATTCTTGAAGTAAATCTTTAGCTTTGTGTAAATCGAAATGACTTTCGTCATGTTCACTTTGATCTAAATGGTCGTAATAATTTTGGTCATTTTTTTTAATATCTTCTTTGCTCATAATTTGAAACTCCTTTATATATCGAGTTTATTCAGTTGTCCAATGTATATGGATACATCTCAGAAAATGTATACCCTTAGAAAAACGCTATAAACGCGGACTGCAATATAATTGATAACCATCATCTAAATTAGACTGCTCAACACTTAAGTTCCCAAACTGTTTTTATAGCTGTTTTTATCAACACTTTGGAACATTAAACAATAAGTTAAGGAATTCTAACCAAATATTCCTATTATTCCTTTACGATAGAAGTAAGTTAAAACGAAGGAGGTTACTTATCATGATGGTAGCAGATATTATCGGCGGTATTATCAAGTTAATCGTGAGCTTAGTAGACACTTTCAAACCTAAAAACTAATAAATACTTAAATATGATTGTAAATACGCTCTCGCTATAGAGCATATTTTTTTGACTTGAAAATTAAAAGCAGCTGTTATGCACAACCGCTTCATCGTTCTACTGATTTACATAGTGATATCCAATCGAATATGTAAACACTTCATTATTTTGAATCGGACTCTTTTCATCTTGTGATTGATGACGGACGTTTTTATGTGCATTCTTAAATACATCTGACTTCAACCAATTTTTAAAGCAAGATTCCGCATCCCAAATAGTTAAAATTTTAACCTCATCATAATCATCTACGTCATTTGTTTTAGTGACGAACATTTCTTTAAATCCATCAATCGTTTCAATACCTTGGCGTTTATAGAAACGTTCCACAATTCCTTCTGCTGTACCTTTATCTAATTTCAATTTATTTTCTGCCATGAACATGATAACTGATTCTCCTTTACCTTTCTTTGATTTCCAACTTATTCTTGCTGCATTACTACATCTCCTCTAACTAAAAAGATATTTATCAAATATGCAGCTTAAGACTTTGATAATAAATTACCACTAATGATAATTATTCTCAATTGTATTTTTAATTATTAACTATTTTTAAGAATTACATTTGAATATAAATTTCAAGTTTTGAGAATACTTGTCTAGAAGATACTTCTATACTTTAATTTTTAGGCAAAATAAAAACACCCACTTACAAAGTGAGTGCTTCCAATTACTTCCCGTGTTCATTAACGAACTTCTTACCTTCATCAGTAACTTTCCAAGAATCTATTTCTCCGTCTATATAATCAATATCAACATATCCTTCATGACTTAATGTAATGATGTCATCTTTCAATTCTTCAAGTTGTTTCTGTGATGTTGTTTCACCGTCATCTTCCGTAGGTCGTAAAAACATTTTCAACAACTCATATCTTCTTTCATCATTCATTCTTCTTCATCTCCTCGATAAATGATATCTAAAGTTACATTTTAATCGATCCAATACTAAGATAGTTGAGAGTCAGTTATCCTATTAATAGTAGATTTACCATTATGTAAAGTTGGTCAAACATGAAAGGGTCTGTATATTTTTAATTTGCAATATAAAGCAATTAAGAAGTTCATATTTTCATATAGAAAAGCACAGACATTTTAAGTTATCATTTTTCTAGCTTTTTAAATATTTTAGACATAAAGAAACCCCGTAGAGCCTATGCCTACGGGGATTATCTATAAGTTCTATCTTAGTTTTCTTCTTTAACATATGGTAATAAAGCCATATGACGAGCACGTTTGATAGCTGTAGTCAACATACGCTGATATTTAGCTGAAGTGCCAGTTACACGACGTGGTAAAATTTTACCGCGTTCTGAGATAAAACGTTTTAATAAGTCTGTATCTTTATAGTCGATGTGTGTAATACCGTTTGCTGTGAAATAGCAAACTTTTTTACGACGACGTCCGCCTCTTCTTGGTCCACCTGCCATGGTTAACTGCCTCCTTTAATTGAGTTTTTCAAATTTCTACGTTCATTACACGTTTATTAGAATGGTAAATCATCATCACTGATATCAATCGGTCCGTTTGCATTTGCAAATGGATTATCAGATTGTCCAGATTTTGATGAATTTTGGTTTTGATAAGATGACGTATTTTGACCTTGTTGTTGTCCACCGTAACTTTGACCGTAATCTTGGAATTGATTGCCTCCTCCAGATTGTTGGCCGCCATGACGTTGGTTTTGTGATTTAGGTTCAAGGAATTGGACACTGTCACACACAACTTCTGTCACAAAAATACGACGTCCTTCTTGGTTTTCGTAACTGCGTGATTGCAAGCGACCGTCAACGCCAGCAAGACTACCTTTAAACAAATAATTGTTTACATTCTCTGCTTGTTTTCTAAAAACAACACAGTTAATGAAGTCTGCTTCACGTTCCCCTTGCGCATTCGTAAACGTACGATTAACCGCTAGGGTAAAAGTCGCTACACTTACGCCTGAGGGTGTCGTTCTGTATTCAGGATCTCGAGTTAAACGTCCTACCAATACAACTCTGTTAAGCATTTAAACGCCCCCATTCTGTTTTTACTTGTCTTCATCTTCGCGGATTACAATGTAACGAATGATATCGTCATTGATTTTAGCTAAACGTTGGAATTCGTCTGTAGCTTCACTGTTTTCAGTGTTGATACGTACAATGTAGTAGTAACCTTCTTTGAAATCTTCAATTTCGTAAGCAAGGCGACGTTTGCCCCAATCTTTCTCTTCGATGATTTCAGCACCGTCGTTTGTTAAAATACCGTTGAAACGTTCAACTAATGCTTTTCTCGCTTCGTCTTCAATGTTCGGACGAACAACGTACATAATTTCATATGTTCTCATTTTATATTTGCACCTCCTTGTGGTCTATGCGGCTTACTATCAGATGTAGCAAGCAAGGAATAATTTTCATTACTCACAGTCAAGAATTATAGCACACGCAATTACTTTTTACAATCATTTTCATAACACTTTTCATTTTATTAGTTGATTTCACAAGCATAACCATCTTTATCTCGATCCATTTTTGCTTGGTAAGCTGGATGCCCTTGCGGAACTCCTCCCGGGTGCACTTGTCTTAAAGCAGTACAATTCGGATAACTTTCACTTGCCGTACCGCTCGTGCTTTGGCTTGTTCCTCCTGAAGAAGGAACACTCCCCTCAGACTGACCTTGCGTTTGTTGCGGTGTTTGTGTTTCTTTAGGGGTACTTGATTGAGTTTCCGTATCAGCAGGTACTTCACCACTCCAAATATTCAAGTGTTCTTCTTGAGCTAAACGCTGACTTTCTTTTAACTGATCCAAATACGTAATGTTTGGTGGATAAATATATGCTACTTTAGCCAATCCTTGACGAACAAGTGCATCATTAACCATCTTGCCATCTGCATAAACATACGCTAAATAACGTCCATATTTATCAGTCTTTCCACCCTTATCAAATTCAACTTCGATTTTCGAAGCATTTTCCAACATGTTTTTCGTATAAGCTGAAGCTTCTTTACCATATGGTTGAACACCTTTTGTAGGGTGTTTTGTTTCAGGTGTATCAATTAGCAATAAACGGAAAACAGCTTCTTTTCCATCATACATTAACCGTACTGTATCTCCATCAACTGCTCTCGCGTATGTTGCTTCTTCTTTCACTAAACCATTAGCTTCTTTTTCAGTTTCTGATTTAGTTTCTGGTTTTTCCTTGTCTTTCTTATTCGATGTATCTTCAGTTTCAGATTTTTTTGTTGGAGCAGCTTTAAATTCTTTTTCTTTATTATTCTCAGCATCTGAATCTTTTTCAGGTGCTTTCTTTGCCTTCTCTTTAGTTTGGTGTGCTGTTTTTTGTTCATGCTTTGAAGATTCATCATCTTCACCGCCCAAACCAGTTAGGAGAATGCCTAGAAAAAGGCTCGCAACTAAAGTAATCGCCGCAGATTTTTTCGGTTTTCCTTTAATTGCTAAATAAATTAGACGAATTAAAAATATAAAAAATACTATAAAACATATACCGCCTAGAAATTGCATTATGTATTACACCTCTGTCATTTGTTTATTTATATCTATATTATACTATAATTTTAATAAATTTAACGGCGTTTTTTAGTTCACCTGACATAGATAGTTTAAATTCACAACTCTGCTTCCTATTAAGTTAAAATATGTATACAAAGAGGTGTTTATTATGACTGAAAATCGAGCATATATTTTTAAAAGCGGACAAGATCATGCTGTTACTTTATCCGAATCAGTAATAAAATCTTTAAATTTAAAACCCGGTGATGTATTAGTACAAGAAATTGTTGATGGCCAAATCATCCTAAAAAAGGAAAACCATCAAAGTTTTTCGGAAGAATGGAATCAATTCTTTGAACAAGGCGGCAATTATGATGATTACGAAACACACCAATGGGGCGAAGCATCGGAGCGTGAAAAATGGTAGAGCAATACAAAATTATTGATGTGAATTTAGATCCGATACTTGGTCGTGAAAAAGGAAAATATCGACCATGTGTTGTTTTAAGCCGTACGAGTTTCAATGATAAAACAAGTTTAGTATGGGTTTCTCCCATCACAAGCCGACCGGTTAAATATCCTACTGATGTTGCACTGAAAACAATGGAACATCATATCAAAGGCACAATAGATGTAGGGCAAATCAGAACTTTAGATTTGAGTACACGTCATTATCGTGTGGTAGATAGTGTTTCGCATGAAGTAATGCATAAAATTGATGATATCATCACAAATATATTGAAAATCGAATCTCCTCAAAGACACTTGTAACAACAAGCTGGTTCCATATAGTTTCATTTCAGTAAGATGATTATTTCCATTATTTAACAAAGGAAAAGAGGGTATATGTACACTGTGTACTTTAAAACTAAATATTAAAAATATATATTCTTCGTTAAATTGTTGCAGAAGTGTGAAAGTTTTGTAGACGAACATGTTTTAAATTGGTTTTTAAATTGTAAGCGCTTATAATAAAGGTGAAATCAATCACAAAGAGGAGTTGTATGTATAATGCAAAACTTAAGAAACAGAAATTTCCTAACATTATTAGATTTTTCACAGAAAGAAGTTGAATTTTTACTCAACCTTTCAGAAGACTTGAAAAGAGCGAAATACGCAGGTATTGAGCAGCCGACGATGAAAGGAAAAAACATTGCCTTAATTTTTGAAAAAGACTCAACTCGTACTCGTTGCGCATTTGAAGTTGCCGCTTACGACCAAGGTGCTCACGTTACTTACCTTGGACCTACAGGCAGCCAAATGGGCAAAAAAGAAACAGCAGCAGATACAGCACGCGTTTTAGGCGGCATGTATGACGGTATCGAATACCGCGGATTCTCTCAACGTACTGTTGAAACATTGGCGAAAGAATCAGGCGTTCCAGTATGGAACGGTTTAACAGATGAAGATCACCCTACGCAAGTATTGGCTGACTTCTTGACTGCTAAAGAAACATTGAAAAAACCTTATCACGAAATCAACTTCACATATGTTGGAGACGGACGCAACAACGTTGCGAACGCATTAATGGCAGGTGCTGCAATTATGGGTATGCGTTTCCACCTTGTATGTCCGAAAGAATTGAATCCGACAGACGAATTATTGAGCCGTTGTAGAGAATTGGCTGAAGAAAACGGCGGCGAAATCTTAGTGACAGATGATATCGATAAAGGTGTGAAAGGTTCAGACGTACTTTACACAGACGTTTGGGTATCTATGGGCGAACCTGACGATGTCTGGAAAGAACGTATCGAATTATTGAAACCTTACCAAGTTAACCAAGAAATGATCGAAAAAACAGGCAATCCACGTGTCATCTTCGAACACTGCTTGCCATCATTCCACAACACTGATACTAAAATCGGTAAAGAAATTTATGACAAATACGGCTTGAAAGAAATGGAAGTTACAGACGAAGTCTTCGAAGGCAAACACTCTGTCGTATTCCAAGAAGCTGAAAACCGTATGCACACTATCAAAGCAGTAATGGTCGCTACTTTAGGCGATATTGGATAAATTTTATTAAAATTAGCATTATAATGTCATATTAAAAAACGTCCTTCATAGCCAGATACTTAAAGGGTTAAAGCTATGAAGGGCGTATTTATTTTTCTATTGAATGTAATTTATATTAATATCTAGACAAACAAATGTTTTGCGCAATTATTTGTAAATATTGTATCATCTCTTTATTCACTCTAAGGAGGTTTATCAATTATGAAATATACATTAATTACAGGGGCTAGTTCTGGAATCGGTTATGAAACGGCTTTAAAATTTGCCGAACGAGAAAATAATCTCATACTTGTTGCACGCAACGAAGACAATTTACAAGCATTGAGAGCGAAAATTCAATCGCAACACCCTAAATTAGATGTAGTTATTAAATCAGTAGATTTATCAGAACCCAAAAAAGTACATCAACTTTATGAAGAACTCAATGATTATGAGCTTCAAACTCTTATTAATAACGCTGGCTTCGGAGATTTCAACCAAATCAGTGATCAAGATTTTGATAAAACAGAAAAAATGATACGTTTAAATGTTGAAGCATTGACAATTCTCACATCCCTATTTGTCAGAGATTATGAAAATGTCGAAGGTACCCAAGTTATCAACCTCTCTTCAGTTGCTGGTTATGAAATTTTCCCAGTTTCATTAACTTATACAGCCACTAAATATTATGTCTCTGCTTATACAGAAGGATTAAATGTATTGTTGAAAAACAAAGATGCCAAAATGCGTGCTAAAGTATTAGCTCCTGCACCTACAGACACTAAATTCATGCAGCGCTCTTTGGATAAAGATAACTTTGAATATCAAGGTAATGTCGAAAATTATAATACACCTGAGGAAATGGCTTCTTATTTATTAGAACTATATGACAGCGACAAAACTATCGGTCTAGTGAATGCTGAAACATTAAAATTAGAATTAAAAGATCAATTCTACCCTATTAATAATCTATCAGGAGACTATGATTAAAAATATCTATAGCTTTTTATTTAAATTTTAGTGTGCTTCAAACACGATCTGATTTTTCAATGAAGCAACTATCAATCATAATTGAATCTTTTATTAATTATTAGTGCAAATTAAAACAACATAATGTAATTCAGAAAAGACGAACATTCCAAACAAATAAAAAAGCATGCTCAATACATTTTTAAATGCAAACTTGAGCATGTTTTTTCTATTCTAATATTCGTCTTTTCTACGATTAGTTGCAATTCCTAATAATACGAGACCAGAAATCAATACTAACCCTTTTAGAGGACTAATGTCATCCTTATTTGAAATACCTGTCATTGGTAATTTTGATTGAACGACGTCTTCTTTTTTCGGTTTGTAAATAGAATAATTGTTCTCTATAGTATTTGAAATGTGTAATTGATTATTTTTAATTTTTTCATTGGCGATAAACGGCTTCGAATTAACTGAAGTATTATTCAACTTTTCTTTTACCTCGCCAATTTTTGAGCCAAAAATATTGCTTTTCGTACTTGGATGTTTCTCTTTCAAAACAGTTTCTTCAGTATGAACAGGGTTAGAAGTAACCGTTATAATCTCAGGCTCATCTATCACTATTTCTTCACGTGGTAGTGGTTGTATTGTATGTGTTACTTCTTTTTTGTATTTATAAGATTTTTCCACTTTCTCAACTTGAACCTGTTGATTATTTGTATTCACTGGAAGGTTCTTACTGCCTGCTTTAGTACCCACTCTATTAACAGTTGCGCCGTTACTTTCATGACTTTCTTCGTCTTTTGTTTGATCTGTTGGTACCTCTAGAGCTTTATCTTCACTTTCTGGTAAAGGTGCTACCACTTTGTCTGATTCTTCTTTTTCAGTCTCTTCAATATCGCAATCATCTGTAGATTCTTCTGTTTTTGTATCATTAAACTCATAATCTAAATTGCTATTTTTTATTGCCTCAGCATTTCCCTTACCATCAATCAATCCCCAAGTATCTTCTTCTATTTCATCACTCTCATTTGGTTCTTCTACTGCTTCTGGTGTTTTTTCAGCATTATCCGGTATTGGAGTAATAATATTTTCGACAATAGCTTCAGTGTTTAGAGATTGGTTGTCAGCTTTATCTGTAGCAGTAACTATTACGACCGTATCACCTTTCAATTGTGTGTGTTCATCCAATATATATTTCCACTGTCCTGCTGCATTTGTTTCAACAGTGACAATTCGATCGTTCAACTTAATTGTAATTTTCGAGTTTGGTTCTGCTGTTCCAGATAGTTCAGTATCGGTAGATTTTAACGGATTAACAGTAGGCGGCGCCGGTGGGATTGTATCTTTTACAATGATGCTTACTTTTTCCGATACATTTCCTGCTAAATCTTTAGCTGCTGCTTCAATAGTCGATCCATTACTTAATTTATCATTGGTTTCTAATTTCCAGTTACCATTATTGTCTGTTTCTACTTCAACTATAGTTCCTCCTGGCAAAGTAATAACAACGGTACTATTGGGCTCACTTGTCCCTTTAATTTCATTAGCGCCTGCTTCGATTTCATTGATATGCGGTGCCTCAGGACTAATACTATCTTCAACTTTTCCTATTACTTCATTACTTACAGAACCTAATTCTCCTATTGCTTTGATTAACGTAACATCGTTATGTTCTAAAATTAACCCTTCAGGAACATCAACTTTCCATTTTCTTTCTGTGTCTACCTCAACCATTGAAGAAATTTGATTTGGAAAAGTGACAATAATTGTACTTTCAAGCTGTCCTTCACCAGTTATTGTTGTAGCGCCTCTTTCAATGTGATTTACGATAGGTTCTATCACATAATATTTTTCAACTAAAGGTTGTAAAATACCTTCTAATTCAGCTTTTATTGCACCATTTACAAATTTTGTACCTTGTAAAACATGGAAAAGTTGTGTTCGATAATTTCTATTAGGATTGGCTTTAATTTCATCTGCTATTTTATCTACATCTGAAGTAATAGCTGTACTATATCTTCTGTTAGCATCAGCCTCTGTTTCATCATTTATAATAAAGCCTTTATCTGTAAGTGTGTATGTTACTGTTTCATTGCTAGCATATGGAAATACAAGATCCTGATTCGTTTCTTTTCGAACTACTTTTCGTCTTGCAGCAGGTTCTCGATGTCGTACTATAATTTTGTCGCCATAGTCTAAATTAAATTCTTGTACTTTGTATGGTAGGTTTTTACTGCCAACTAAAGATTCATCTAAAACGACTGTGCCATCTGCTTTTTCAATTTTTACATGTACATATTCGTCATTAAAATAGAAATGAGGCTGACCAGGATTTTCTACAAATTTAATTGTTTTCTTATCTGGATCATAATCTACAAAAGCAAATTCTCTATTGCTCAAACCTCTCAAAGATAATTGTTGTGTAACATTCGATTGCGTTCCTTCATACGTCGGGTAGTCTAAAGTCGCAGTATTATTACCCGCTTCTTTCACAATTAAATATTGGCTTCGAGGCAATGCATTCTCTAGTGATAGCGGTGCAGCAATTTGATAAACACCTGCTCTAATATGAGGGAAGACTGCCTTACCGTCTTTCACTGTCGCTTGTGCCACTTCTTTTCCATTTTCCAATAGGCTGACCTTCACATTTTCTGGCAAAGTTTGTCCATTTAAGTTCAAAGTAATTTCTGCATTTGAAAAAATAGATATATCTGCCAAATCAGACGATTTTACTAATTCATATTCAGTAGCAAGATTCAATTTCTGCTTAATACGCTCTAATTCTGCTTTATCTTGAATCAACATAGCAAGCGGATAAGCGAAACTATTATTGTAAGAAGCGAGCTTGTCTTTCAAAACTTGCGATAAATCGATATTATACAAATCAAAATATGCTGTACCGTTTACACCTTGATCCGCTAACCAGTATGTATTAATCCATTTTGGTACATCTTGAATAAATGGATTGTGCAATTTATCAGCAGCTGCTTCTTCCTCTCTAATGCCTTTCCACATCTCAGTAAATCCATCAATACCAGTGAGCCTTACCATTTTAGTCATAAAATCAAGACGTTCTCTATAACCGATATTACCGAATTTAAAAGTACCATTTGCATTGATAATGCGGTTATGAATATCACGTTGTGTGCTTTCTTGATGTCCTTCATATAACCAGCCATTATCTATTCCCATCACTGTTGTTTGATATTGGTTCGCTAAAATATTATTTTCAACTTCCATCAAATTCATGTCTTCATCATTAACCATAATGCCATCGTATCCATGACCTACCTCATGCAATGCAAGCCATCCTTTTACTAAATAGCCATACATTGAAGGATTGTTTGACCCCATTAAGTTAGAAGAGTAATAAGCTAAACCGAATCCATTTTTATCAGCAATCGTAAAATACTTTTGCGGCACATTATAGTGAACAGAGTTAATGTCATCATTCAATCCTACCCACTCATCATAATGCTTAATAATATCTTCGTAATAATTGATCATATCATCTATATTCTTATAACTGAGATTTGTAGGATTTACGCCGAATTGCTCAACTCTCGGTAAATCAATTTTCGGTATTAAAAATGCAATTTTGTCACCATCTACATAACCATATGGTGTATCACGTTTTTTCCAATCATCAAGAAAAGCTTGTTGATCGCCTTCTTTACGGAAAGTCGGTAATGTAATGCCTGCATCGTCTTCTACATAATATTCAACAATCGGATTATGATTTAATCCCACAGGTATTCGCAAGAATGCAGCACTATCTATACCAGTAGAAATTGAATTCCACGCACCATTTTTCGATACAGTTGCATTTTTAATTTGCTTACTGTCGTCTGTCATTAAATCTACACGCAAGTCTGCTTCATTACTTCCTTTTGCTTGGCGAATATAAAGTTTTTTATTTTGCGGAACGATTAAACCAAGGCTTTCGCGTGCTTGATTAATGCCCCGTTTTTCACCTGCTGTTTTCGCAACGGTTGAAGCTGGATATACCGTAACAGATTTACTATAAACTTGTTCTTTAATACCTTGAATAGATTCTATAGGTTTCGCTTTAGCTTCCGGTGATGGTGCATGATAATTGGGTTGTTGAATTTCATTTTGATTTGGGGTATTTGTAGTTTCTGATGTAGGTGCCTCAGGTTGTGCTTCTCGTGTCACTACATTGTTTTCAGGTGTAGTTTGGATTTCATTTTGAATAAGTGGTTGATCAGTTGCATTCGCTTTTGGCTGTTGGTTCTGCAATTGAGAATTTTCCGAGGTTTCAGGTTGATTGTTCTTAGATGCTTGGTCGATGTTTTCAGGTGTCGCAGTACTTGGTTGATTGACCTTTTCTATTTGAGGAGATGAAGCTGCTTCTGTTTCAGCTGCTTCAGCATGATTTGCAGGATTTGCGTAAATTAAAAAAGTTCCAAAGAGAACAGATGCAAGTCCTACGCTGAACTTCCTAATGCGGTATCGGTTCTTACTTTGTGGTTGAAAAACGTTATTCTTTTTTTGTTGTTTTGTCATATATTTCATCACTTCTCACGTTGTTATTTACTACTTTTATTTTAACATATTTTTATTTAAAATAGCAAATTTTTTTATATTCTGAATTTAATTTTAAATTAGATATCTCGATGAAATTTCCTGATGTATTACAACAAGTCAGACATTTAAAGATTGTATTCCAACAATTAAATAGAGTTGATTAAGTCTATATTATATTATTAAATTCATACTAAAAAGAGTTTGATTAGACCGCCCTCAGTCTAGTCAAACTCTTTTTAACATATATGAGTATTATTACTCACTTTTTGACACCTATTGTTTGTAACCTGTTTTTAAGGTGCTACCATTAACTATATAAAAATAAGTAGTATATTGATTATATTTCTTTCAACTACAATAGGAGGTTTTTTGATGACTAGACCTAAAATAATTTTGCATATGTCTGAATCAATCAATGGTAATATCACCGGTCCTTATAATAAAGTAGCAGGATCAAACTTAGGAAAAGCATATGAATACGCAGATGAAAAAATAAATTCAAATGCAATGATACTAGGACGTAAAACTATCGAAGAAAACTTTACAAGTAAAGAAATGCCTAACTTACCTGAAGATCCTAAATCATATTCAAGAAATGAGGATTTTGTCGCAAATACAGACTTAGATCATTATGTTATTTCTATTGACCCTTCTGGTAAAGCTGCTTGGGAACAAAATTACATCAAATTCCGTGATCGACCTAAAATGCATATTATTGAAGTACTTTCAGAAAATGTATCTGATGCTTATCTAGAACATTTAAGAAACCTTAATATTTCTTATGTTTTCGGAGGCCCAAATAAAAATTTAGATTTAAAATCTGTTGTTTCTAAATTAAATCAATTATTCAACTTAGATAAACTTACTTTGTCAGGCGGTGGCGGAGTTAACTGGTCATTCTTTGAACAAGGATTAGTTGATGAAATCAGTGTCATCATCGCTCCTGTAGTGGATGATCATTTTAACCGTCCAAATTTATTTGATAATAATGATAAAGATCAAAGTGATGTCATCCAAAAATATAAAATTCACCACGTTGAACAATTGGACGGGGATATCGTATGGTTGTACTACAAAATTTAAAATAATATAAAAAACGGAAAAGTTCTTTAGTTAATCTAAGAACTTTTCCGTTTATTTATTAGCTTTATTTACACGTTAAATCTAAAGTGTACAACGTCACCATCTTGCATGATATAATCTTTACCTTCTAAGCGCATTTTACCTGCTTCTTTAGCACCATGTTCACCATTATTTTCTACATAGTCTTTAAAGCTAGTAACTTCTGCACGAATGAAGCCGCGTTCGAAGTCTGTATGAATAATACCCGCACATTGAGGTGCTGTCATACCTTTACGGAATGTCCAAGCACGTACTTCTTGTACACCAGCAGTAAAGTAAGTTGCAAGTCCAAGCAAGTCATAAGTACTGCGGATTAAACGATCAAGACCTGGCTCTGTGATACCTAAATCTTCTAAGAACATTTCTTTATCTTCTTCATCTAATGTCGCAATTTCTTCTTCAATTTTAGCACTGATAACAATGACTTCTGAACCTTCTTTATCAGCATATTCTTTAATTGTTGTTACTTTTTCATTATCCGCTTCATTAATCTCATCTTCACCAACGTTAGCAATATAAATCATTGGTTTAGAAGTTAACAATTGTGCTTGTTTCACATATTTTGCATCTTCTTCATTGAATTCAAGACTGCGGACAGGGTCCCCGGCCTCTAAAGCTTCTTTGATGCGTTCTAAAATACGTACTTCATTCACTGCATCTTTATCTTTTTGACGCGCCATTTTTTCTAAACGTGGTAAACGTTTATCTACAGATTCTAAATCCGCTAATACAAGTTCCATATTGATGACTTCGATATCATCTAAAGGATCTACACGACCTGAAACATGTGTAACGTTATCATCGTCAAATGCACGAACTACCTGACAAATAGCATCTACTTCACGGATATGTGATAAGAATTTATTACCAAGACCTTCACCTTTAGAAGCACCTTTAACAATACCTGCAATATCAGTAAATTCGAAAGTAGTTGGGATAACTTTCTTAGGATTTACGATATCAGATAATGCTTGTAAACGTGAATCCGGTACTTCTACAATCCCAACGTTAGGATCGATTGTAGCGAATGGATAGTTTGCAGCAAGCGCACCTGCTTTTGTAATTGCGTTAAATAGAGTAGACTTTCCGACGTTCGGCAAGCCCACGATACCAGCTGTTAAAGCCATTATTCATTCTCCTTCTTTTTTGCATCATTTGATACAAGTACTTTTTTTAATTTTTTATTGAACTCTGTACGAGGCATCATAATACTTCGATGGCACTTTTCACATTTAATTCTAATATCTGCACCCATGCGAATAATTTTAAAACGATTTTCACCGCAAGCATGCGCTTTTTTCATTTCCACAATATCATTCAGACCATACTGAATTGCCATTTACACAATCCCCCATCATTATGAATTATCATTTTGTCCGAATTGACCGTTATATTGCATCATAACTGGTGCAGGAGACTTAATCCCTTCTTTATTCAAGAAGTTCGCAATCTCTTTACGCAAGATACGAGATCCTGGAACGGCATTATTCGGTGTCGTTTCAGCTGCCACTTTTAAAATATAAGCATTACCCGTTAAATCCTCAATACCAAGGATTTCTGGTTTAGAAACAAAAATATAATAATTTGAATGCAATGTTGCTAAGAAATCGCTGAGTTTCTCTTCTACTTTATCTACATCTTCATCCATAGCAATCGGCACTTCCACCAATGCTTTTGCATTTGAAATTGAGAAATTGGTAATCTCAGACATCACACTATTAGGTAAAACTGTCAGTTCGCCAGTATAAGCATGAATGCGTGTTGAACGCAGACCAATCGTTTGAACTGTACCCTCTGTAATCGGAGTTCCGTTCATATTGATTTTAACATAATCTCCGACATCAAATTGATTTTCAAAGATAATAAAGAAACCTGTAATGATATCTTTAACTATTGTTTGTGCACCAAAGCCGATTGCCAGTCCGACAACACCAGCACCAGCTAAGAGACCTGTTACACTGATACCGAATTTACCTAAAATAGTTGTCAGTACGATAAACCAGACAACATAACGGACAACGTTTTTCACTAAAGCAGTTAATGTTACAGAACGTTTTCTGCCATGACTGCTGCGATTTTGTAATTTGAAAAATTGTTCAATCGATTTATTCAAGACTTTTATAACAATAATTGCGACAATGATATAAATTAATATCATTATCAATTTGTTTAAAAGATCCGCATATGTTTCAGACTTCGTAAAAGGTTCAATTAGTGAATTGAACACTCCATGTAAAGTATTCCAAAACGTTTTCAAGCCATTTTCCTCCTGTCTTACTGCACGGTGTTTTAATTATATTTTTTTACATCAAATATACATTTTATCACGAATTACGCGCAATTTCTTACGATTCACTATTCAAAGCTTCTATTAAGCGCATAAATTCTTCTTCTGAAGTAAATTCAAATGTAACCTGGCCTTTATTACGTTTGGTAGTAATAGCTACATTTGTTCCATAACGTTCTTTCAAACGACGTTCTTCTCTCTGAATCAGACGCGGCTTTTTAGTCTGCTGCTTTTCTTGTTTCTCTTTATTCTGATCAGAAGTCAATTCACTGACATAATTTTCTAAGTAGCGCACACTCCATGCTTCATGAATGGCTTGTTTTGCAGTACGTTTCATGATCTTTTCATCTTTCAGCATCAATAAAGTACGGCCATGAGCACCTGATAGTTTTCCATCTTTGATATATTGCGTAATATCAGTTGGTAAATTCAGCAACCGCAGCATATTTGCAATATAAGGACGGGACTTTCCTAATCGTGTCGCAACTTCTTTTTGTGTCAGTTTTAAATCATCCATCAATTTACGATAACTTTCCGCTTCTTCCACCGCATTCAAATCTTCACGCTGCAGATTTTCAATAATAGCAAGTTCCATCATATCTGCTTCTGTCATTTCTTTTACAATCGCTGGAATATGCGTTTTACCTGCTTTTTGTGAAGCTCTGAAACGTCGTTCGCCTACTACAATATGATATCCTCTTACAGTTTTACGTAAGATAATCGGCTGCAATACGCCATGTTCACTTATAGACGCAGCTAAATCTTCTAATTTAGTTTCTTCAAAATGTTTGCGCGGCTGATAGGGATTTGGACGAATGTCTTCGAGTGAAATCTCTTCAACTTGCGCTTGCTGGTCATGTATATCATCAGACATATCGCAACCCACCTTTCTCATCAATACTCCTCTCCTATTGTAAAAAAAATACGGTCTTCAATAAAGCAATTTTTCTTATTCTTGTTAAAAAGAGTGCGCTGAATCGTCACACTGAAATAAAAAAATTCAAAAAATTTAAATTTCTTAAATCGCTTGGTGCTGTAGGGCTCCAAGTGTATCCAAAAATCTTTTTTATGCATTATTCTGAAAATTCTGTTGACAAACTGATAAAGTGCAATATACAATGTGGTCATCAACAAAAAACAAATCTTTTTACACTAAGTTGAACAATTGAATATCGTTCCTAAACACGATAATAAGGAAAGTAGAACTTACACTGCTGGCACAGAGAGCCTCTGACCGCTGAAAGGAGGCGCAGAAAGAAAGTTTGAAAATGGCCTTGGAGTGGTGGTGTCGATATGAGGCATCAACGGGGGCGCCCGTTACAGCGCTACAGTATTAACATTTTTGCACAATGGCGTACTGGATGACGAAACGTTATTTTAAATCATACAGCAACTAGCTGATTATTATAATAGCGGGCCTTTATTTCAGTATTGGAGCCATAGACAGATTTAGCGTACTGGAAGAGGTTGCTTTAGCAATAAAGCAGCGAATTAAGGTGGTACCGCGAAGCACAAGCTTTCGTCCTTTACATCCGATTCATTTCGGGTTTAAAGGACGGAAGCTTTTTTTCGTGGTCAGCTTCCCTCCTTAGTTCCAGAACTTCCGCAGCCAAAAGCAATCTCAATAACTAAAGGAGTGTTTATTTATGTCACTATCATCAGAAACAAATTTAATCAAGCACCATCAATTCCCGCACATTTTAGCAGCCAACCCGCCATTATACGATTCTTCAACTTTCCCAACAGAATTAATCGGATCAGAAGTATCGTACGATTATGCAAGATCAGGTCATCCGAATCGTGAAGTACTTGAAGAAAAAATTGCAGCATTAGAAAATGCAGATTATGGTATTGCCTACAACTCAGGCATCGGCGCAATCTCAGCAGTTTTCTTCTTACTAGAAAGCGGAGATCATCTTATCATCCCTAATGACGTTTACGGCGGAACGTACCGTTTATGTACACAGTTTTTACCAGGATTAAATATTGAAGTGACAACTGTAGATACCACAAAACCTGAAGAAGTGGAAAAAGCGATTAAAGAAAACACAAAGCTGATCCATATTGAAACACCATCAAATCCATTATTTAAAGTGACAGATATCAAAGCTATTGCTGATGTAGCAAAAGCACATAACTTATTATTATCTGTCGATAATACTTTCTTAACACCGTTATCACAAAAACCATTAGAATTAGGCGCTGATATTGTAAGCCATAGTGCTACTAAATTCTTAAGCGGACATAGCGATTTAATCGCAGGGATCGTGGTAACTAACAATGCAGAAGTAGCAGAACAGTTAAGATTTATTCAAAATACGTTAGGCAGTGGATTATCAGCACAAGACAGCTGGACACTGACAAAACATCTAAAAACATTGCATGTACGTTGGAATCAATCCGTACAAAACACACAAAAAATTATTGAATTCTTAAAAACACGTCCTGAAATCACAGAAGTTTATTACCCAGGAAATGATGAAATCAATAAAAAACAAGCTGAAAATGGCGGTGCGGTTTTAAGTTTCCGTTTAAGCGACCCTGAAAAAGTACCTGAGTTCGCAAGAGCATTGAAAATACCTCAAATCGCAGTCAGCTTAGGCGGTATTCAAACAATTGTTTCTCATCCAGCCACAATGTCACATGCTTCAGTTCCTGAAGATGTACGAAACGAACGCGGTATTACGTTTGATTTATTAAGATTAAGTGTTGGATTAGAAGACCCTGACGAATTGATTGCAGATTTTGAAGCAGCATTGGAGGAAACATACTATGAGCCGATTTCTACAAACTTTGAAAGAGAACGTCTTAGTAGCTGACGGTGCAATAGGAACGATTCTTTACTCCGAAGGGATCGATACTTGTCCCGAAGCTTACAACATAACACACCCGAAAAAAATCGAACAAATCCATCGTTCTTACATTCAAGCAGGTGCTGATGTCATTCAAACCAACACTTACGGTGCAAACTTTGAAAAACTCCAAACATTCGGATTGGAGCATCAAGTGAAAGACATTACACGAGCTGCTGTAAGAATTGCTAAAAAAGCAGCCAATGAAGACACCTTTATTTTAGGTACTGTAGGTGGATTCAAAGGCGTAAAACAAAATGAATTATCGCTTTCAACAATTCTTTATCATACAGACATTCAAATTGATACACTCATTGATGAAGGTGTGGATGCGTTATTATTTGAAACTTACTATGATTTAAACGAGCTCTTGCAGGTCATCAGAGCGACAAAGAAAAAATACGATATACCCGTTATCGCACAACTTACCGCTTCTAATACCAATTATCTGCAAGATGGTACTGAAATTAATGAAGCACTCAAACAAGTGGAAGCAGAAGGTGCGGACGTCATCGGTCTGAATTGCCATCACGGTCCGCATCATATGCAACAATCTTTTACACATATAGAACTTCCGCAACATGCATTATTATCGTGTTATCCAAATGCAAGCTTACTTGATTTTGAAAACTCTTCTATCAAGTATAGCGATAATGCATCATACTTTGGAAAAATTGCGAAGTCGCTTGTAAAAGAAGGTGTTCACTTGATCGGTGGTTGCTGCGGTACTACACCAGAACATATTCATTATATAAAAGAAGCCGTCGAAGGTTTAGAACCGATTAATGAGAAGAAAGTGATTCCAATCAGACGCAAAAGCAATCACCCTTCCATTCCGGTTCAAAAAGATAACTTAACTACAAAAGTAAAATCAGGTCCTACTGTCATCGTAGAACTTGATACACCGAAACACTTAGATACAACAAAATTTTTTGTTAATGTCACAAAACTTGATAAAGCCAATGTAGATGCGATTACCTTAGCTGACAATTCTTTAGCCACAGTACGTGTCAGCAATATCGCCGCAGCAAGCATTATCAAACAAAATTATAATATCGAACCTTTAGTGCATATCACATGCCGAGACAGAAACTTAATCGGACTACAATCCCACTTATTAGGTTTATCACTGTTAGGCATCAACGAAATCTTAGCAATTACAGGCGATCCTTCAAAAGTCGGTCACCTGCCAGGTGCTAATAATGTATACGATGTGAACTCTAAAGGATTAACAGAATTAGCTGTTCGGTTCAATCAAGGATTGAACATCGACGGCGGTGCATTAAAAACAACTACTAATTTCAATATCGCTGGCGCATTCAATCCGAATGTTCGAAAAATGGAAGCAGCCGTTCGACGTTTGGATAAGAAATTAGACAGTGGGATGAATTACTTTATCACCCAACCCGTTTATACGGTTGAAAAGATTCAAGAAATCGCTGAAAAAACAGCACATTTAGACTCACCATTCTTTATCGGTATTATGCCGATTACAAGTTATAGGAACGCACAATTTTTACACAATGAAGTACCTGGTATCACCTTACCAGAAGATGTATTAGAGCAATTTGAAGCAGTTAAAGACGATAAACAAAAAACAAAAGAATTGAGCTTACGCATTTGCAGAAAATTAGTAGATGAGGTCACAAAACACTTTAATGGCTTATACCTCATCACACCATTTGAACAAGTAGATTATTCACTAGAACTTGCAACTTATTTTAAAACTAAAACTGAAAATAACCAGGAGGCAATAATATGACAATTAAAACAGCTAATATCGGATTCCCACGTTTAGGACGCAAAAGAGAATGGAAGAAAGCAATCGAAAGTTATTGGGCAGGCAAAACAAATTATGATGAATTAACAACAACATTAAACGACTTGCATAAAGAAAACCTTTTATTACAAAAGAACTATAATATCGACAGTGTACCTGTTGGAGATTTCTCATTATATGATCATGTGCTAGATACATCGTTATTATTCAACATCATCCCAGAACGTTTCCAAGGTCAAGAAGTGAATGACGACTTACTATTTGATATCGCACGTGGTACAAAAGAACATGTCGCAAGTGCTTTAATCAAATGGTTCAACACAAACTATCACTATATCGTACCTGAATGGGATAATGCAGAACCAAAATTAAATCGCAATGTATTACTTGAAAGATTCCAATTTGCACAACAACTTAATGTCCCTGCACATCCTGTCATTTTAGGGCCTGTATCATTTGTACAATTATCACGTGGCGGCGATCAATCATTTGAAGAAAAAGTAGAAACTTTACTGCCATTATACAAAGAAGTCTTACAATCATTAGTAGATGCTGGTGCTGAATATATTCAAATTGATGAGCCTGTACTTGTTACAGATAACGCAAAAGAATTAGAAGATATTACTCGCCATGTATATGACTACTTCGAAAAAGCAGGTTTAGCAGACAAATTAGTTATCCAAACTTACTTCGAACATGTAGATTTAGAGTTTGTGAACAGCTTGCCGGTTAAAGGCTTTGGTTTAGACTTCGTTCATGACCGCGGTGTGAACTTACAACAAATCAGAGATGGTAAATTATCTAAAGATAAAGCGTTATATGCTGGTATTATCGATGGCCGTAACGTATGGGCTGCAGATATCGAAGCTAAAAAAGATTTAATCGAAGAATTACAACAATATACAGATGAGTTAGTCATCCAACCGTCTTCTTCTTTACTTCATGTGCCAGTTTCATTAGATGATGAAGTGTTAGATGAAACAATCGAAGAAGGTTTAAGCTTTGCGACTGAAAAATTAGATGAATTAGATGCTTTAAAACGTCTTATCAATAATGGAGATGCAGAGAAATACGATCAATTGAAAGCACAATATGAACGTTTCCAAAATCAAGCATTCAAAAATCTTGAATATGATTTTGACAGCGTACGTACACATCGTGAATCAGCATTCCCTGAACGTAAAAAAGTTCAAGATGCACGCTTAAAATTACCTGAGCTGCCAACAACAACAATCGGTTCATTCCCACAAACTAAAGAAGTACGTAAGAAACGTGCAGATTGGAAAAATCATCGTATCAGCGATGAAGAGTACAACCAATTCTTACGTGATGAAATTGCACGCTGGATTCAAATCCAAGAAGATATCAGCTTAGATGTCTTTGTACATGGTGAATTCGAGCGTAACGACATGGTTGAATTCTTTGGTGAAAGATTGCAAGGCTTCTTAGTTACTAAATACGGATGGGTACAATCTTATGGTTCTCGTGCTGTTAAGCCGCCTGTTATCTACGGAGATGTTAAATGGACAAAACCAATCACAGTGGAAGAAACAGCTTATGCACAAAGCTTAACGGACCACCCAGTAAAAGGTATGCTGACAGGTCCAGTTACAATCTTAAACTGGTCATTTGAACGTGTTGATATTCCACGCCAAGAAGTACAAGATCAAATCGCTTTAGCGATTAATGAAGAAGTATTAGCATTAGAAGATGCTGGTATCAAAGTTATCCAAGTAGATGAACCAGCATTACGTGAAGGTTTGCCGCTTCGCAAAGAATATCATGAAGAGTACTTGAAACAAGCATTGCGTTCATTCAGATTAGCAACATCATCAGTGGCAGATGCTACGCAAATCCATACGCATATGTGCTATTCTCAATTCGGCGAAATCATTCATACTATCCACGATTTAGATGCAGATGTTATCTCAATCGAAACGTCTCGAAGCCATGGTGCTTTAATTAAAGACTTTGAGGATATTACGTATGATTTAGGTATCGGATTAGGTGTATATGATATCCACAGTCCACGTATCCCGACTGAAGAAGAAATCACAGTCGCAATTAACCGCGGATTGAAAGAAATCGACCGTTCATTATTCTGGGTAAACCCAGATTGCGGCTTGAAAACACGTAATGAAGATCAAGTAAAAGAAGCATTATCTGTCTTAGTATCAGCAGTTAAAAAATTACGTCAAGAACAAGGTCAAGAAACAGCATAAGCCAAAAGAAATTGAGTATGGCAGTAACATGATTAGGTCTCTCCTTCCCCTAATCATGCTGCTCAACTCAATAACTTGAGATTTATCCCGCCGATTTATCTCTTAAAAACCACTTTTCTTTTAAGTATTTATTATTTTTAACAATAACAACAATTGCAGTAGCAGCGAGGTGTTTACGATGAGTTATCCTTTATGGGATCAGCTGAAAGCTTTGAAAGAAAATAAATGGGTCGATTTGACGCATACATTTGATTCAAAGAGTCCACATTTCAGCGCATTAGAAGAAGCATATATCGATACAATCAGTACGGTACCTGAAGATGGGTTTTTCGTCCAAAGATGGAGTGTTGCGACACAATATGGCACCCATATTGATGCACCTATCCATTTTGTGGAACATAAACGCTATTTACATGAGCTCGATTTAAAAGAACTTGTATTGCCCCTTATCGTGCTTGATTACTCTAAAGAAGTAGCGGAAAATCCTGATTTTCGCCTTACACGCCAAGATTTATTAGAATGGGAAGACCAGCACGGCCGCATCGAACCCGATTCATTCGTTGCGTTCCGCAGTGATTGGTCAAAACGCTGGCCGAACGTTGAACAATTTGAGAATAAAGATGCTGAAGGCAATCCTCACGCTCCTGGATGGGCATTAGACGCATTACAATTCTTACTTGAAGAACGCGGCGTTAAATCAGTAGGACATGAAACTTTTGATACAGATGCTTCTGTTGATGTCGCAAAACACGGCGACTTAATCGGAGAGCGTTATGTATTAGGTCAAGATACATTCCAAATCGAATTGTTAACAAATCTCGATCAACTCCCTGAAAGAGGGGCAGTGATTTATACAATCAGCCCTAAACCTGCAGATGCGCCTGGATTCCCTGTCCGTGCATTTGCAATCACTCCAGAAAAGCAGTAATGGACAAGCGATCATCTATTAAACTGCAGCCATTATGAGTGAAACGATTAAAATAAACATATCGGCTACATGCCCTGGGTCCACAGGAATTGGGGCATGAATCGCCATTGTTCTTAAACCCGATTAAGAACATTCTTTTCATTATCTGGTATATATCTTCACCCGATAAGGATATATACTGAATTTCATTTATTGCCACTTCCCGATAAACGGCAATAACCTAACTCCTTTTACTAATTATAAAAAGAAGACACTGGATATATGGCAGCACCTCCCACCACCCCGTGTGTGTTGTAGCCGTATATCCAGTGTTCTATTTTTTTGAAGATTATTCCTAAAATTTATATATAGTAAAATAATGAGAGATGAAACAACTTTTGTTGTCTCACCTCTCATTTTTTTCGTTGTGCTTTTGTAACTTTCAAAGTGATTTACACAGTAACTTTAACAGTCGCTGCTTATTTATTGTTAAAGAAAGACAATAAATAATAGTCGATTATGCACCCAACATAATCGACTATTTCAATAAGCCTAAGGTAGAATATGGCTCAGACCATACGCCTAACATTTTTACACTCAGTCTTCTTTACCAGGACGTCTGAATGTTTTTTATTACACCTGCATAATAGCATCTTTTGTAACTTCTTAGAATTATAATATGTGGCTGAACTGCCTAAAATGTAGTTTCTGTTTGGTATTAATTTACAGTTATTTTTTATACATAGGGCTAAGTGATTTCAACCGCTTCGCTGCTTCATCTAATTGTTCATCGTCTAACGCAAGAGAAACACGTACATAATGATTGCCATTATCGCCAAATGGAATACCCGGGGCAACTAATATTGACTGATCTTGTAATAGGAATTCCACAAATTGTTCTCCAGTATAGCTTTCAGGTGTCTTTAACCATAAGAAAATACCACCTGTCATAGGTTCATATGGAATAGCACCTTCATCTAAAATAGCAGTAAAGCGATCTCGACGTTTTCTGAACACTTCACTTTGTTGTTCTAAAAAATCATCATAATTATTCAAAGCAAAAGTAGCCGCATCTTGTAATGCACCGAACATGCCAGCGTGGTGATGTGTATGATATTTCTTCAATGCTTGAATAACATCTTTATTCCCCAATGCAAAACCAACACGATAACCTGACATATTATATCCTTTAGACAGCGAGTAGACTTCTATCGCTACATCCTTTCCATCTTTTGATTGCAAAATACTTGGGTTTTTATGATCAAATCCAAAGGCAGCATAGGCAAAATCGTGTACGATTTTAGTTTGCGTTCCTTTGAATTTTTGAATCGCTTCATCGAACACTTCTTGTGTTACTGTAGAGCCTGTCGGGTTATTCGGATAAGTTAAATAGATGAGCTTCGTTTGTTTCAAGATATCCTCAGGCACTTTATCCCAATCGGGCTGATAATTCGGAGGTTCTAACTCTAATGCATAGGGATGCGCATCCGCAAATAAAACGCCAGCCAGATAATCTGTATATCCAGGGTCAGGCAGCAATACATAATCTTCTGGATTAACAATACAGTTCGGTAAGCCTACCAGACCATTTTTAGTGCCGTATAAAATACATACTTCATCATCTTTATCTAATTCAACGCCATATTGACGTTGATAAAAATCGACAATTGCTTGTTTGAACGTTTCTTTTCCATGGAACGCGCCATATTTCTGGTTTTCAGGAAGTCTCAAAGCGTCCGCAAATTCATCGACAATTCCTTTAGGTGTTTCTCCATCTGGAATACCTACTGCCATGTTGATGAGAGGAAGCGGTCCATGTTCAATTTTTCTTCCCATTGTTTTTCCAAAATAACTATCCGGTATCTTAGCTAATCTTCTTGACATCACCATTCATAGTTCCCCCTTTTATTTTGATAGATACGTCATACTTTTTTCAAAAAAAGCTATATGTCACTGTATAAGCAACATATAGCCTACTATGTATATGCACCTATCTTTCAAGTTGTACTTGTTGGATGAAGCACAGTGAGGTCAGTCTAAATAACCTTCTGTTGCTGAAGCTTCATAGGGCCAATTCCCTCTGCTTCTCTTGATAAGTTTGATTAATATAATTAACGTCTCTCATTGTACTAAAAATTCTGACATTTTTCAATTATAGTAAGGAGCATAAAAAACTCCACAACATATAAGCTGCAGAGTTTTATAAATATTATTCCGGTTGTCCTTTAGAATCAAATTTTTCTACTGAACCGTCGGAATTAACGATATACGAACCTGCAAGGTTGCCAGACTTATCCACGAATGAGAAGCCCCAACTTCCATCACTCTTTTGTTCAGGTTCTTTATACGTATAAGTGCTTGTATCTAATTTATGACCTTCGTAGTCTTCCACTTTATCAATCACATTAGCACGTGTTACTGTGCCACTTGAACTCGTGCTTTCTTTAGCGTTGCTTTCAGAAGAAGAATCAGACTTGCTGCTTGTTCCTACTTCAGGCGTTTCACTAACCGAAATCATATTTACCACTTTAGAAAAGTTTGGATTATCCTTATATTTTTCATACAAGTCTTTAAGGTTATAAATTGCACCGTAATCCAATAATTGTTGGTACGTATTTGTTCCTTGCTCAGGCATGATAATGATTTGTGAATCTGTCATAGCCATCATCGTAAGGTAGTTACCTTTTGATTCATATGACTCATAAACATCCATATTAGAAGGCTGTCCTGGTACTTGTCCATCAAATGTTCTTTGGAATTTAATATTTTGGATAGATTTTTGTACCTTTTTCAAACTATCCAATTTCTCATAACTATGGTTTAATAATTCTTCTGCTGAAATGGTTGTTTTTGCATACTTTGAATGTCCCACTGCAAACATTGCTAAAGCAATCTTATCTTTGTTAGTGAGTTGTTTAAAGCTTTTGATATTATCAGATGTTTTTTCTGATTCGGAATTATCTTTTTCACTATTCTATTCTGAAAATCTTTCTTTATTGGTTTGTTTTTCAGAAGTTTTATTATCCTTATGCTTTGCTTCTTGTTTATTATCTTTTTTGCTGTCTGATGATTTATTGTCACTGTGCCCGCATCCTGAAAGTAAGAGGGCTAACGTTGCAGAAGCAGCAAACAAATACTTCATTTTCATCTGTTGAAGTCCTCCTATTCAGGTTGTCCTTTAGCATCAAATTTTTCTACTGAACCATCTGAATGAACGATGTAAGACCCTGCAAGTTTGCCTGACTTATCTACAAATGAGAAGCCCCAACTTCCATCACTCTTTTGTTCAGGTTCTTTATACGTGTAAGTGCTTGTATCTAATTTATGACCTTCATAGTCTTCTACTTTATCTATCACATTAGCACGAGTTACTTTTTCTCCAGAGTCTGATGAACTGCTTTTGCTGTCACTGCTTGAATCATCCTCTTTTGGTGCAGGCTCAGCTGATTCTGTAAAAGTAATAAGATTTGCTACTTGTTGGAAATTTCTATCTTTATATTGGTTATAAAGATCTTTAACGTCATATAACCCACCAATATTTACTAACTGTTGATATGGATTAATCCCTTGCGTACCCGAAATTAAAACTTGAGTATCACTCACTCCAATAACAACAACCGAAGCTGCCTTAGAATTATTTGAATAATAAAAATCCATATTTTGAGGTGCGCTTGGAATATATTTAGGCACATCTTCAACTTTAGATAATTTTAATTGTTGAATTGTACGTTGAATATCCCCCCCATTTCCATTTTGAACATAACTATGATTCAATAATTCACTAGGAGTGACTGTAAAATCGGCTGATTTAGGTGCGTATAATGCCAAAGCGACCTTTTCTTGAGGTGTAAGTTGACTCACAGGTTTAACGTTTGAATTTGACTCTTTTTTAGATTCAGAACTTTTACTAGATTGATTTTTATTCGTTGAGCTTGATGTTGAATTTGATTCTTTTTTCTCAGTTTTTTGATTATCGTCTTTTTTAGTCTTTTCTTCATGCTTAGTATCGTTGTCCGATTTTTCTTGCGAACCGCAACTTGCTAATAAAATAGTAAGTGCTGCTGTAGCAGAAAATAGATGCTTAATTTTCATGATTGCTATTTCTCCCCTTTATATAATTAAGATACACTCTTAATTATATAAAAAAGGGTGGACACATTGTATACTTCTAATTAGTTTTTTTAAAACAATTTAAAAAAAGTCACTCGCACAGTAGCGAATGACTTTTATCGTTTATAAACTCTTATTTTTATTTCTAAATAATCATCACAATCACGTTCTTTTTGTTCTATATGGATACCGCTTTGTTCTATTTTATCTAAGCTGCTTTGAAGTGTTTCGCGTGCGTTTGTTAAGTCTTTAGCAAATTGGAATGGCTTAGCTTTTACTTTTTCAGGACCAACCAGGCTTTTCACCCTTGCTTCTGTTTGTTTAACATTCAGATGCTGATCGATAATCGTTTGAACCATTTCTTCTTGTTGTTCGAAAGTTAAGCTCAGTAATGCTCTAGCGTGGCGTTCTGTTATCTTTCCTTCAGAAAGTTTTTGTTTCACTTTAGGCGCAAGCTTCAATAAACGCAATTTATTTGCAATAAAGCTTTGGCTTTTGCCGACACTTTGTGCCAATTCACTTTGTGTTGTATCTCCAAGCTCTAATAACTTTTGATACGCTTCAGCTTCTTCAACAGCTGATAAATTTTCACGTTGAATATTTTCAATCAATGCTACAACAGCAGTTTCTTCATCTGTCATTTCACGAATGATGACATCTGCATAAGCCATTTGATTAGTACTCAATGCTCGGAAACGACGTTCTCCTGCAATGATTTCAAACATACCTTCTTCAATCGGACGCACGACAATGGGTTGAAGCAGTCCATGTTCTTGAATAGATTCAGCGAGTTCATTAATCTTATTCTGATCAAAAACTTGTCTCGGCTGATATCGATTCGGCACAATGCGCTCAATTTGAATGGATTCAACATTATTATTACGTTCTTCTTCTGTATAGCCTGTGATATCTTCGTCTTTATTTGTTAAACCGAATAGTTTAGAAAAAGGCTTTTTCATTGTCCATTCTCTCCCTCTAAATATACTTATATACTAATATTTATTTCTATTTTAGTAAAGGAGATTTATTAGGCGTACCTGCTTTTCGTGGATACTTTTTCGGTGTTTTACTGCGTTTTTCAATAATAATCATTTGACGTTCTCCTGCATCACCAGGTAATTCAAATGTTTCAACCGCTTCTACTCTTCCACCGAACACACCAATACCAAATCGAGCTTCCTCTAATTCTTCTTCACCTTTAGAAGATTTCATCGCGATAAAGTGGCCGCCTGTTTTCACTAACGGCAGACATAACTCGCTCAATACTGAAAGACGCGCTACAGCACGTGCTGTTACGATATCATAAGACTCCCGGTTGTCTCCTCTGACATTGCCGAAATTCTCTGCACGTTCATGAACAACACTGACACCGCGTAAGTCCAATGCATCAGCAAGATGATTTAAGAATTGAATACGTTTGTTTAATGAATCTACAATCGTCACTTTTAATTGCGGGAACACAATTTTCAAAGGAATACTTGGGAAGCCGGCACCTGCACCGACATCACAAATACTCAATTCTTGATTCATATCAATATAAAACGCTGCTGTGATTGAATCATAAAAGTGCTTTAAATAAACGCCTTCTTCATCAGTAATGCTTGTTAAGTTCATCTTTTCATTCCACTCTACAAGCAATTCATAGTAAGTTTGAAACTGCTGCTTTTGTTTATCATTTAATGTTATATCATGTTCTTGAAGCTTTTCAACCAGCCACTCAACACCCATCTATTTCACCCTTTCAAGTTTACCTTGTTCTAAATATACAAGTAAAATTGAAATATCTGCAGGGTTAACACCTGAGATACGTGAAGCTTGTGCAATGTTCAATGGTTTAACTTCAGCCAATTTTTCTCTTGCTTCACTTGCTAAGCTGTCAATTTTACTATAGTCCAAATCATGCGGAATTTTTTTCTGTTCCATGCGTTTTACTTTTTCAACTTGTTGTAATGATTTATTGATATAGCCTTCATATTTTGTTTGAATTTCCACTTGTTCTTCCACATCTGCTGGAATTTGGTGGTCTTCTTCTAAAATATCTAAAATCGCTTGGTAATCCATTTCTGGACGACGTAATAATTCGATTGCTAAGATACCATCTTTAAGTGGTGAACCATTACGTGATTTAATCACTTCTTGTGTGTGTTCATTCGGTTTAATACGAATGTTAGTAAGACGATTGATTTCCGCTTCGATTTGATCACGTTTTTCATTGAATCGTGCATAACGTTCATCAGAAATCATACCTAATTCATGACCTAAATCAGTCAAACGTAAATCAGCATTATCATGACGCAATAATAAACGATATTCAGCACGAGAAGTTAATAAACGATAAGGTTCGTTTGTTCCTTTCGTTACAAGGTCATCGATAAGTACACCGATATAAGCATCTGAACGGCTTAATACTTTTTCGCCTGTACCAAGCACTCTGCCGGCAGCGTTAATACCAGCCATAATACCTTGACCAGCTGCCTCTTCATAGCCAGACGTACCATTGATTTGACCCGCTGTATATAAGTTTTTAATTTTCTTAGTTTCTAAAGTCGGCCATAATTGTGTCGGTACAATCGCATCATATTCAATTGCATAACCTGCACGCATCATGTCTGCTTTTTCTAAGCCTTCAATCGTTTGAAGCATTTCACGTTGTACGTGTTCAGGCAAGCTTGTAGAAAGACCTTGAACATAAACTTCATTAGTATCGCGTCCTTCTGGTTCTAAGAACAATTGGTGACGCGGTTTATCGTTGAAACGTACATATTTATCTTCAATAGATGGGCAATAACGAGGGCCTGTACCTTTAATCATACCTGAATACATTGCAGATAAATGCAAGTTATCATCAATCACTTGGTGTGTTTTATCATTTGTATAAGTTAGCCAGCAAGGTAGTTGATCTAAAATAAATTCAGTTGTTTCGAAACTGAATGCACGACCTACATCATCACCAGGTTGAATTTCAGTTTTACTGTAATCAATAGTTTTAGCATTCACACGTGGAGGTGTACCTGTTTTGAAACGTACAATATCAAATCCAAGTTCTCTTAAGTTATCTGCTAAAGTAACAGATGGCAATTGATGGTTAGGACCGCTTGAATATTTTAAGTTTCCTAAGATGATTTCACCGCGTAAGAATGTTCCTGTAGTGATAACAACTGCTTTAGAACGATATTCTGTTCCGATATTAGTACGAACACCTTTGATTTCATCATCTTCAATGATTAATTCATCTACCATACCTTGCATAATGTGCAAGTTCTCTTCATCTTCTAACACACGTTTCATTTCTTTTTGATATAACACTTTATCTGCTTGTGCTCTTAATGCACGGACTGCTGGACCTTTACCTGTGTTCAGCATACGCATTTGAATGTGTGTTCTATCAATTGTCTTAGCCATTTGACCGCCAAGTGCATCAATTTCACGTACTACTATACCTTTAGCTGGACCGCCCACTGATGGGTTACATGGCATAAATCCAACGTTATCTAAGTTAATTGTCAGCATTAATGTTTTAGCACCGCGTCTTGCAGAAGCTAATCCTGCTTCAATTCCGGCATGTCCGGCACCAATGACAATTACATCATAATCCAAACTCATTTTTTGACCTCCCTATTATTTTCCGAGACAGAACTGACTGAATAATTGATCAATCAATTCGTCGCTTGCACTTTCTCCGATAATTTCTCCTAATATTTGCCAAGTTCTTGTTAAGTCAATTTGTACCATATCCATCGGTACACCCGCTTCTGCAGCATCTATTGCATCTTGAATCGCGTTACGCGCTTGTTTTAATAAAGAAATGTGTCTTGAATTAGAAACATATGTCATATCTTGGTTTTGCACTTCTCCGCCAAAGAATAAGTCGCGAATTTGTTCTTCTAATTGATCAATACCTTCTTGTTTCAACATTGAAGTTTCAATCACTGGCATATCTCCGACCATCGCTTTCACTTCATCTAAGTCTAAATGTTGTTCAAGGTCAGTTTTATTCACAATGATAATCGCATCTTCATTTTTAATGACTTCATATAATTTACGGTCTTCTTCTGTAAGGCCTTCATTATAATTAAGTACAAATAAGATCAAATCTGCTTCGCTTAACGCTTTTCTTGAACGTTCTACACCGATTTTTTCTACGATATCTTCAGTTTCGCGAATGCCTGCAGTATCTACTAAACGTAAAGGCACACCGCGTACATTAACATATTCTTCTAAGACATCTCTTGTTGTGCCGGCTACTTCTGTAACAATCGCCTTATTATCTTGAATTAAGTTATTAAGCATCGAAGACTTACCAACATTCGGCTTACCTACAATAACTGTAGACAACCCTTCTCGCATAATCTTGCCTTGAGTTCCTGTTGCTAAAAGCTTATCAATATCTTCTTTAATTTCTTTAGACTGCTTTAATAAGAACTCTGTTGTCGCATCTTCAACATCATCATATTCTGGATAATCGATGTTCACTTCAACTTGCGCTAAGATTTCTAAAATAGATTGACGCTGGCGTTTAATCATATCACTCAAACGGCCTTCAATTTGATTCATTGCAACTTTAGACGCTCGGTCTGTCTTAGAACGGATAAAGTCCATTACTGCTTCTGCTTGCGATAAATCAATTCTGCCATTTAAGAAAGCACGTTTTGTGTATTCACCAGGTTCAGCTAATCTTGCGCCATATGACATTGTCAATTCAAGAACATGATTAATCGTTAAAATACCGCCATGGCAATTAATCTCAACGATATCTTCTCTTGTAAATGTTTTTGGTGCCCGCAGCACAGATACCATAACTTCTTCAACCACTTCATTGGTTTCAGGATCAACGATATGTCCATAATTAATTGTATGTGATTCTACCTCGGCTAATGGTTTCTTTCCTTTATATAACTTATCCGTTATTTCAACAGCTTCTTTACCAGATAATCTGACAATACCGATTGCACCCTCACCCATTGGAGTGGAGATACTTGTAATCGTATCTAAATCCATCATGCTGCTTCGCCTCCTCTGCTTAATTTTCTAACTATATAATTGTAAAGAGTTTTAATGTAAATTGCTACATATGTGTTCGAATTTCTTAAAGTCGGTCTTACGTTTGTCTAACCTAAGACTTCGGTACGTCTACTTTATTCTCTTATTGAATAATTTTGCAACTTTTAAAACGTGCTCTAAGCTTTTTTGTATTTCGAGTACTGTCATGTCTTTAGCGGGATGTCTGGCAATGACAATAATATTTCTAGGCAACATATCATCTTTATGTACTTTAAAATTTTCTCTGATTGCTCTTTTGATACGATTGCGCGTCACAGCATTACCCAGCTTTTTTGAAACACTAATACCTAATTTAAAATGAGTCAATCCTTTATCTGGCATCATATAAATAACAAACTGGCGATTTGCTACCGACTTTCCTCTTCTATATATCGCTTGGAAATCGCTGTTCTTCTTAATACGGTATGCTTTTTCCACTTCCATCACTCACTTATATGTTCTTTTCGTATTTAACTCCCCTACCCTGCATCTCACCTCTACAGTTTAAGGGCTCTATATAAAATGTTCCAACTCAATCTTCATTTTTATGATTTAAAGCAAAAAAAAGACCACTGATAGGTCAGTGATCTTATGCTGATAAAACTTTACGGCCTTTACGACGACGACGCGCTAATACTTTACGTCCGTTTTTAGTGCTCATGCGTTTTCTGAAACCATGAACTTTACTGTGTTTACGTTTATTTGGTTGATAAGTACGTTTTACCATGTAAAAACACCTCCATATTGATTCTTCTTTTCATTTATAGTCGCTTTCTCACATTTACATTAATGAGGTTTCTTGGAAAAAGATCTGCATCTTCAGCCTATTCACATATAACTGAGATATTACAGACTTTCTGCCAAGCTGCTCCGCATGAATCTACGGTGTCGTTGAGAGGTTGGAACATTTAAAAAGTTCTTCCTCGCTTAGTTAAATTAATAAATATCTTAGTCATATTTCAAGCAACTACTAAAATATAACAAATTCAACCTTATAAAGCAAGTACATTTTAAGTGTCATCTCTCAATAAAGTTATCCACTTATACACAATATAAACGTGACATTCTGTGGATAAATATGTTACGATACACAGACTCTTACACATAAAAACAACATATCCACATGGGTTTGACAGGGAAGTTTGTTAATAAGTATAATTATGTGGATAAGTCCTGTAAACTTTGGCAGGGCTCAATTTATTGTGGTTATTTATCAACATTTTTCCTGTGTGTAATTAAAATCCATACAAAGTTATCCACTGATTGTGATTAACTTGTGGATAATTATTAACATACTGTGTATTGGCTTATCCACTGGGTGTGATTTTGTGAATAAGTCTAAAAAATTTATAGAAAGATGGAGTTTAT